>NVRW01000049.1 GCA_002400975.1 Flavobacteriales bacterium
GGAGCACATGCCAAGGTCGATGACCTCAAAACCCRCTATRGAGATTATATAAAAACCACCCTCCAACCCAGTACCAAAATAARTGGGGGTATTGTATCKGAAGGAMYGGTTGGRCARGACCGTGGTGAATCSCTTGATTTAAGCAGTATCCTGAAGGCRTCACAAACCTTATCCRGTGAAATARTCCTGGAGAAACTCTTCAAAAACCTGATTCGCATCGTTATAGAAAATGCAGGTGCGGAAAAGGGTAGTTTGATATTGCAACAGAAGAATACCTGGTGCATACAGGCAACTTGTGATACAAAAGACAACAGGGAAAGCATTTTGCAGTCCATCCCGGTAGAGCAGACTGATCAGGATCCAATCATTCCTGGTGCTATTGTCAACTATGTGATCCGAACAAAAGAGAGTTTGGTACTGGATCATGTGGCTAAAGAAGAAAACTTCTCCAAAGACCCMTACATAAAAAAATACCAGCCCAAGTCGGTTTTATGTATGCCYATATTTCACCAYGGAGAGTTGTATGGCTTGTTGTATCTGGAGAACAATTTAACACAGGGGGCCTTTACKCCRGAGCACYTRGAGGTGCTGCACTTRCTATCCTCCCAAATMGCTATCTCTATTGAGCATGCCTATTTATATGAAAACCTYGARGAAAAGGTASAAGAGAGAACAGTGAAAATTGTAGAACAGAAAGARGAAATTCAGCAACAAAAAGAAAGTATTGCCAAACAAAAGAGAGAACTGGAAAAGACAAATGCAGCATTAATARCMTTAAATGAAGACAAGAACAATCTGATTTATATAGTCGCTCATGATCTTCGYGGYCCCCTGGCCAGTATTGAAGGGCTTGTAAACMTCMTTGAACTRAGCMTCAAAAAAGTYACCAARGAACAAAAGCAGTATATGGAGATGRTAAGAACCTCCATKCAACGATTGCAACACATGATWGACAAAGTACTGGATGTAGATGCAGTAGAATCAAAACRRATTAATCTTGAACTCAARGAACTAAACCTGGCCRRSCTGGTGCARMTGATGGTAAAAGCCTCTGAAGRTSAAGCCGSCAAAAAGGATATAKCCTTACACTTTTCTCCTCCYAAAACSGCTYATTATGTGATGGCAGATGAGAATTATCTTRCCCAGGTATACAGYAACTTATTGTCCAATGCCATAAAGTTCTCGCCCAGGRATAAAAACATATATGTAACCATTGAAGATGTCGGGACCAATGTACAGACAATTGTAAGGGATGAGGGCCCGGGTATAGATGAAAAAGACATGGAGAAGATCTTTGGTGAATTTCAAAGGTTAAGCGCGAAACCAACCGGGGGAGAATTGTCCACCGGACTGGGATTATCCATCGTGAAAAAGTACATGGAAGCAATGAATGGCAAGGTGTGGTGTGAAAGTGAAKTGGGYAAWGGGGCYAGTTTTATTATTGAGTTGGAGARAATTSMAARAYAAAAATAGCCCCCAAACCATAACACCATTCATCRTTCCCTTCAAACMGTGCTAAATTCAGGGGCTTYTATACCCRCTACTGTGTGYRGGTTGCCTTTATTTAACTCTTTGGACTCATTTTATTAAACATGTAACGGGCAATTCTCCATTCTCCATTTTCCTTTTCAAAAACAAAAAGYTCTCTGTTTTTCTCWGGAACGGTATCRCCAGTTGCATGAATAAGAGTTGTYCCCTTYGAAGTTGTTGTYGCAAATGCAATATCGCCTTCAACCAGAATTTCCTCTATATAAAACTCGATGTTCAGTTCTATTTTAGAAAACACATATTCATAGGTCCCCAATATATTTTCTGAACCTATTGCTGTTGGCGCTTCGGAGGGCATAAAGACSCCRTCTTTTGAATACAGGCTAACCRCYTTTTTTGCGTCAGATGTATTCAATGATCCTTTGTAACTCATTAAAAGCTCCTGGATCTKCTCTTTATCTTGTTTTTCCATTTCCTGGATTGTTAAGTTATCATTCGATTTYATTGCCGTCTTTTCATTACAAGCA
This sequence comes from Flavobacteriales bacterium, assembly GCA_002400975.1. Lineage (GTDB taxonomy): Bacteria > Bacteroidota > Bacteroidia > NORP154 > NORP154. The sequence goes on from NVRW01000049.1 coordinate 2,016, forward strand.
GTAAATAAAAGAGACGCTACTATTAGTGATGAGATTATAGTTTTCATGGTTCTTATTTTTCAATTGTTAAATTCTCCTTTGCCCATTCTGCAAAGGGGGTAAATGACTTTGTACTTACYYGATTGGCCAATTCAATTCTCYCKTCAGAKGATGGCCCCATYAGGGTGTATTCAGCAAAGTATCCGAACATTTCTGCAACCTCATGTGCYCCTTCAAAAAAGGTYGAGAACACTGCATTTGGTACTTCTTGAAATGTCAGATCATGCCCCTGCGTTTTTARGATCCCGATAATCTCATTAAAGCTGAAAATATCCGGGGCCAATGATAAATATTCACCATTYCCYGCTTTTTCAGGCTGCYCAAAAGCGCCRGCTACAACTTTACCCAGATCATTRATATCTGACATGTGGATCACCTTTCTSGAAGGATCGATGGGTAAAACCCAACCTTTGCTGCCATCTTCCTGAACCTGAGGAGCTATCATTCCRGTAAAATTCTGATAGTAGAATGATGCCTGAACAAATGTATAATGGTCAAAACCTGCAYKCTGCACGATTTCRTCCACATGTGCTTTGAAGGTAAAATGGGGTACCTGGTATTTGTCGTTGCTGATTTCCTTTACGTTYGGCAGAGTTGACCATACAAAGTGTTTTACACCTACCTTTTTCGCAGATTCCACCACCCTGGCACCCTGCTTCAATTCATCAGCACCTTCCCAAAAGTTGGTGACAACAAATACACCATAAGCTCCCTTCAATGCCTCATCCAATGATTCAGCATCATCTAAATCAGCCCTTACRTGTTCATGTGCATTGCCCGAATAATTGTCTGGATTTCTGGTTAACGCTCTTACCTTGAATTTTCCCTGTTCAACAAGMGCATTAACCACTCCTGTTCCCTGGAAGCCCGTAGCTCCGATTACTGCTATTACTTTTTCCATTTTCTTGTGTTTTTACATTGTTTAAATAGTACAATGCAAATTTCAGCCTAAAATRAAAGGGGCACCAATAAGGTAGGTTAAGAAAGAATCTTAAACCAGATTAAGAAWTAAAYSSKWTTWRAMSYSAKMKYMWKNTCTGRWYTYAYTKWKMAAYTCVGGTGTVACRCCCAGRTAAGATGCRATTTGRACRTTTGAWATWCGRTTGAAYAARTTRGGATKACWWTCCARAAARTCCAGGTAYCKTTCTTCAGCWGWRGARCYGATRKWSTGYARYRKYCTTTTYTGAAGMTKGATRAAAGCATYYTCAACYAWWACSCGAAAATTTCGATCAAANKTTNKRDAHDBRBHVYRTADARARAGHRVAWHNNCTTTTTTGNANTCTGCAATAYGGTYGATTGTTCTAKRGCTTCTATATAGAGTTCACTTGGCTTCTCAGAATGGAAACTACCGATATCCGCTATCCAACCATCTTCRATAGCAAATTGTAAATTGTGTTCATTTCCTTTCCTGTCAACTTTATACATTTTAAAACACCCACTCACAACAAAAGTGTACAATTTGCATACGTCACCCTCCTGCAAGATAAACTGTCTTCTCTTAATATTCCTTTGAYTGAGTCTGGATTCAAGCTCCCTGATCTCCTCCTCATCCAATGCCAAATACCKGGAAAAATGTGCGACGATCGGTGTAATATTCATGTTTCTSTGTTGSCTGCAAMTTATGTCTCCTGTCAGTAGATATTTGGTAATAAATATACGCATTCCCGCCTTCGCTGGTAATACAGCTCCGTAAAAACGAATTCATACCAGGATAGACATGCTTATCCCAAATAATATTGGTTAATTTTACTCAACTGATGAAAACCGCGACTACCCTACTCTTCCTCATCGTTGCCCTCAATACCTTTGGCCAATCGGCCCAGGAATACCTGGATGCCGCTAGGGAAAAGCACAATGTGAAGGATTACAAAGGCGCCTTGAAAGATTATGGCAAGGCTATTAAGTCAGACCCTGGCCTGGCAAATGCCTACTATAACCGCGGAACGGTGCAGCTGGTAAACGGTGCCCTGGAGGATGCTCTTGCAGACTTTGGTAAGGCAATCAGCCTGGATAARGCATTTACACATGCGCATTACAGCCGTGCGACAGTGTATGTAACACAAGAGAATTACGAAGCCTCCCTAAGTGATCTCAACAAGGCCATAGAGATCAATGAGAACTACCCGCACGCCCTCACCTTGCGGGGACAGGTCCACTATGCCCTGAAGGATAAAGAGGCCTGCTGTATGGATTTGGAAAAAGCCAAAAAAAYHGGTGATCCGGATGCGGGTACATACTTTACCAAATACTGCGGTGACAAGACACCTGCGGAAATAGAAATAGAACTCAAAACCACTGTAGATGCTTACAAACCAACTGGCGAAGAGTTCCTGGAAGCGGGGGTGAAAAAACACAAAAACAAGGATTACCAAGGAGCTCTTGAGGCCTATACAAGGGCAATAAAGATAGATGACAAATTAGCTGATGCCTATTATAACAGGGGAGTGGTCAGGCTGGCCACCAGTGATYTAAATGGCTCTTTGAAGGACTTCAACAAAACCATCGAGATCGACAATACCTTTATCCAGGCTTATTACAGTCGGGCTACCATATATGTAAGCCAAAACAAATTCGCTGAGTCCCTGCCAGACCTCAACAAGGTCGTTGAATTAAACGAAGCATTTCCCAGTGCCTTGACTTTGAGGGGGCAAATACATTTCGCACTGGAAGACAAGATATCCTGTTGTGCCGATCTTACCCGGGCAAAGGAACTGGGAGATCCATCTGCTGACAAGCATTTTTCAAAGTACTGTGGCAATGAGCAACAATCAGGCGAATCGCTATCCCTTCATTGGCCAGAGGAAGAGAATTGGAAAATTGCCGAAAGCCAGGAAAACAATCAAATGATGATGATAGAACTCCTGCGRAATGACGAAGAGCTGTACAACTGGACRGAGATGGGYAATATGCAATCCATCAAAGGGGCGACCGGCRTYYCTATGGATAGGGCMATGGCRCTCATATACGACGARKCCARRCAAGCCTGTCCCAARGCCAAACTGACATTCATAGAAAAGGACGAGAGCATAGAATTYCCRTGGGTACTCTTTAYTGTTGAATGTCCAATGTAYAARGATACGAAGGCCATTGAATCCCAGCTTTGGTATATCGTTCAGGGGAAGACTTCCCTGTACACAAACTTCCGGGCCATTAAAAAGGCGAGCATTCCACAAGCCACACAAGATAAGTGGATCAGGTTTTTTAAAGGAGGTAAGATCGTTTATATGGATGGGGAAAAATAGCGGAGAATACACCCACCCTGCTATTCAAAAACACAATGACCGCCTCAATCCTTCTCTGTTCATCACCAATTATCTGTTTAGAAGTACTGATTTGACAACTTTGTGAAGAGCCAATACACTGCAAATCCTGCTTTATAAGGAAATAGAAATTGCCCTTCCGTTGCAGCAAGGTATTTGTGCTTCAGGTATAAGCCAGCTCATTTCACTTAATTTCGTAGATTAGAGCATCGTCCCAGCCATTCACTATGAGTTTTAGATCCGTAAACATTAGTTCAATTCTCCTTGTCTCCCTTTTCTTAGTCTTTACCGTCTCCTGTAAGAAATATGAAGATGGCCCCATGTTCAATCTCAAGAGCAAAGCCAAACGCCTTGTGGGCGTATGGAGGGCAACAAAACAAGTGGAAAATGGAACGGAATTCCTCAATGACCATACAATAGAGTTGAATATTCTGGAAAACGCTAAGAACCCGGAAGGCACCTTTGACACTTACACTTTATATAAGAGCAATGGTGCAATTGAAGAATATCACGGAACATGGGAATTGTCTAAAGACAAAAAAGAGTTTTTGATGTATTACAACAGCGTTGATTATAACTACGGACAGGGGTGGAAATATACTACGCTTGCGTATACATCAACACAAAGAATAAAAAGGCTGACCAGTGATGATCTATGGCTTGAAGAACATTCAGACAATTACGACCTATACCTGGAGTACAAAAAAGATTGAGTGTTAAAATTCGCATCTTTGGTACTGTAGCGCACATTTTTTCTGTATTAATTTTAATTAAAACCACGATTATGAAAAGTCTATACCGCCAGATAGTGATTGGTTTCTGCTTTGTCATCCTGGGTTCTTATTCCAGCTTGAATGCCCAGAACCTCGTACCCAATGATGGTTTTGATGTTCAGGATTCCTGCCCTTCGGTAAGTGAAATTGAAATTGCCATCCCGTGGAACAGCCCAACATTAGGGAGCCCTGATCTATTTAACAATTCCTGCCCCAGCCAACAGGGTTCATCACGGTCGGGAATTGGATCCTCAGGTATCTACACCTACTCCACTTTTGCGGACAACCGGGAATATCTTCAGGTCCGACTCACCTCCCCCCTAACCGCCGGTGTGACCTATGACGTAACATTTTACTGCCAAAGAAATGACTTCTTCAGCCTGGCTGTAGATCGAATCGGGGCTTTCTTGTCTACTACAGAATATAGCCTTACTTCTACAAGTCCTATCACGTCGGTAACACCGCAAATAGAGAATCCTGCAGGAATGGTGCTCAGCAGCACGGGTTATAACCTGATCACCGGTTCGATGGTGGCTGCGGGCGGAGAGGAATACCTGATCATTGGCAATTTCAGGGATGATGCAGGTACCGTTACCCAGGATATTGAAAACAATGGCAACCTGAAATCTTATTATTATATAGATGATGTCAGCGTTTTCCAATTCGGCACAAGTGTGAGGGAGGTATCGAAGGATGTCACSGTRCRTKTATACCCAAACCCTTCAACCGGACCGGTRAACATTGAARTATTCAATCATRAACAGGGATCTGATTTGTCCTTTGATATTATAGACATTAACGGCAGGATTGTCAGCCGGGATAGCTACGGCAGCGACGTACGGAGAAAGCTTGACCTCAGCTCACTTGATAATGGCATGTACTTGATCCGCATCTATTCGGGAAATGAATACATTGCCCATAAGAAGGTTMTYCTGAGGTAAWCWGGTTGTTTTTTATGCTSCCYNGAYGCKCTWTGCCTAATCRATGATCACCTTYCCGCTGCCTAATTCCCGGTGYTCRSYGTTCAATTTGTAGAAGTATATACCACTCAACAGGCCTACTCTATCCAGCTCAAATCTSGGYCCGGTAATATTTTGAACCACCTTGACTCTTTTACCCAGAAGATCAAAGAGTTCAAGMCTCAGGCCTTTAAAGKTATCCRCTCCSTGAAGCTCAAATACTGTCGAGTTACTAAAAGGATTCGGATGTACACTTATCTCAAACAATTGATCAGGTGAGTTTGMTATGCTRYTACTYTGCACWATYGTATTGCTCACCGTATCRGTAAARATAGGGTCYGCATAGTCAAAGAAAATAGACGCCGTATTTTCTATCACGGTTCCTATTGGCAAATTGCGTTTCATCCGAATGTTGAACTGCAAAAACCCATAGCTGCTCGCATAATTCGTAGCCGTATCCGTAAGATTGATGCCCTTGAAAGTGAATACAATTACATTGGTGTCTATAATATCCATGTYCAWTATGCTYTCATGCATGGAGAATGGTTTGGAGATCGATTTAACATCCAGAAAATCYGGCAAAGTGTCACGGATCATCATGTTAAAGATCGTATCCGTACCCAGGTTCATATACCCAATCTCATAGGAGAATGTCGAATCAGCCGTTGTGATTTCCCCGGTTATGGTGTCCCCGGTATGGAAGACCGCCATCTTATTGAGATTCACCTTCCAGGATTTATTGGGATTTGCTACATAGGTGGTTGCGCTCCTGGTGTCATTTTGCGGACACGCATCCGGCGCATCACAAGAAAGTGACGCAAACCAGTTGAGTGCCGTYCCTGGTGGGGCWGATGAWGAYAAATTGAATGTRTAKARCATGCACATGCCAAAATAATTGCTTGGATTRACAAARAYCCATTCTACATAGTTTGCACCAATAACATCAGGTGTGATGGATGCAGATATGAACGTAACCCATGGATCAAAATCCAGTCTCAATGTACAGGTGGTTGTAGACCCATCCCATATTTTGAAGTCCATGCCACCGCYAAAATCATTGCCTGGAATTACTCCCGCATTGGGCCATAGGCTGTAAATRCCCGCATCAACCACAGGCRCAGTCGACATTCCGAAGTCCAGACCACCCACATCAGGCGTTCCWGTGGTCGGCGTCACCGTATAATCGCCAGGTGATGTTGGAAATGTTTGCCCCGATGTTGTCACCTGMCYCCCGTAGCAATAGTAATTGAAATTGCCACCACCACTATTCATGCKTACTACGTAAGTCGCATTCAATGGTACATCTATATTGTAATCTCCRTTTCCATCCGTTTGCGCCATAGACCMGTTCACGCTGATATTTGCTCCGGGCATGGGCACTTCACCAAGATCTTCAATGCCATTTTCGTTCASGTCTTCCCAGACATGCCCGCTAATTGTCCCACAGGGTACAGCAGGGGGAACAATACCGAAATCATTGCCCGTGGATACCGGGTTTACATTGTCGATCACTACAGTATAAGTACCCGGTGAAGCAGGCAATGAGAGCGTRCTGCTTAAGATCATAGATCCGGAGCAATAATACACCTGCCAGGGCAAGAAGGTTTCYACTGTATAAGTTGTAAAATTGCTCAGGTTGATGGAATAATTTCCGTTTTGATCCGTGAAACTCACAATMGGACCTGGTGTGAGSGTAATTACCAATCCAGMCAACCCGTTTTCACCTACATCYTGTACCCCATYCCCATTGATATCGTCGAAAACACGGCCGGAGATATTACCACAGGAATCTACAATGCTTGTTGAGCTGTCCGTTACCGAACAACTCGTACTATCCGTAACAGTTACGGTCACAGGGCCCGCAAGCTGTCCGGTAGTGGTCGCCGTGGAATCTCCGGTGGACCATCCATAGTTATAGGGCGGTGCTCCCCCCGTCGCTGTAACAGTAGCAGTTCCATCAGCCGCACCACAACTAGATGGTGTTGTTGTAACAGTCGTGAGAATTGCGGGGGGTTCGCTAATTGTTACCGGTACGTTCACCTGACAGGAGTTGGCATCAATTACCGTCACTACATAAACTCCAGCAAACAAACCCACCGCTATCGAATCCGTTTGAGTGCCCGGATCATTCCACATATAGGAATAGGGTGGTACGCCACCCACGACCATTACACTGGCCGTTCCATCAGCAGCTGAGTTGCAGCTGGCGTCGGTGCTCGTGACAATAACTGAAAAAGAAATTGAATTACTGATGGTTGCTGCATATGACACCGTACAGCCGGTGAAATCAGATATATAGACTGTAAAAACACCAGGGCAAAGGCCTACTGCCGTTGCGTTGCTTTGTAAAGCCGGGTCATCCCAGGTATATGTGTAAGGAGCCGTACCCCCGGTGGCTGTTACAGTCGCAATACCATCACACAATCCGCATGTTGCAGCAACCGTTGAAATCGAAGCAGTTGTAAGACATAGAGAATCCTCGACTACCGTTGCTGTGCCTATATTGGTGCAGCCATTGGCATCGGTAACGTAAAAACTATAGTTAGCCGCACATAAAGTAACAGCAGTGGCTGTTGTTTGAGCGAAAGGATCATCCCATAAATACGTATATGGGGCGGTTCCCCCGGAAACACTCGATGCAATACTGCCATCACAGTTCCCAGCGGTTGCATTGCTCACCGTCAACGTAACAACCAATGCGGGAGGTTCAAAAATACTGACACCGAAACTATCAGCCGCCCCCAGATTATCCGTGACCGTCGTGATATAAAAGCCAGCGCACAACCCTGTTATTGTGGATGTCGTAGCTCCACTGTTCCACAAAAAAGTATAAGGTGACATGCCCCCTGTCGCCATAGCAGTCGCAGTACCATCACAACTTCCATTGCACGTCGCATCGGTTGTGGAAAAATTAACAATTATTTGTGCTGTTACAGAGACTGTTGAGAACAAGCACAAGACAAATAATACGATCAGTAATTGGGGAATTTTCATGATAGTCGCTTTTGGTTTAATTTATAGACGGTAGATTCAGGTTATAGGTTGCTGATCTGAAAAACACAACAAACCCCTCCCGCCAGATACCCGCAAATACGCACAAGCCCATACAGCAGGATTGGTCCTTACAAGTGCCTGCATACATGCCAGAATATCCTCATACCCCAATYATGGAACAACAGGCATATTATTTGTGYTGAAAATTTGTTTATTTTGATCACTTGTCAAACAGCTATGGCCCGTATATCYTCAATATTCATTTTTTTATTTACCGTTCTTTTCTCCACGGCAATRGCSCAGGAGAAATCGYTRAGTCTAAGCATACAGTTTCTTTCCAATGAGCAGATTGCRGATGTAAATTTCAAGGAAGCTCCTTTGCTGGAGAATGTTAAGAAGACTACSGSMTTTCTGGAGGGTTTCTTCGCAGACTACAAGAAGGAYCAGGACATTRTTRTCATACAGTCATTCTACACAGACCGCAGTCCGGAATACACCATCCATGCCCGTCCGGCAATGCTCATTACGGAAATGGAAACCGTCCTCAAGAAACTAAACAAGATAAAGAAGCTTGAGAGCCTTCWCGTAACCTATCACTTTGCATATATYCTTCAAATACAAGCTGGGTATRTTGATAAAGAGGCCCCMTATGTACCAGRKTTGATTGTACCCGTTCAAAGGGAGTTCAACACCTTGAAAGACGCGRGYCTTGGGGAAGTTCGCAAMCAGATTCAATCCTGGGCTCAAAACGATGTACTACCGGTTCTTGCCGCCTTCGAAAABAAGGTTGATCCTAAATTTGCWGGTGTAAARGCGGTYGGRAAARTTCTTACKGRTCTTGATGTGAAAGGGGAACCWGATATAGTWGCCTTAACCGAAGGMARTACAAATTATTGGAGGGCCATYATGGAAATGACCGYRGGAAACCAACTGATCTCAACATCAAAAATATTTATGCACGTGGCGGTTGGTGAGTTTGATTACGCCAACAWGTACCTGGAAATACTRAVCTACTTTGCCGACCCRAAAACTGTWKCCGGACATTTCTTAAAAGAGCTAAARTGGCGCATGGATATTTTTCAAGAGGAACTAACAGCCCARATAAATGGTGGAATTATGATGCACGATGCCAACAAGTATCARCCCGCCATCAAAACCTACGAGCGTATTTTAATGGAMTATCCCAAYTCAGCCTGGGCCTTGTACGAGCTGTATTTCGCCCGCAACTCGTSGAAGCTGTATCTSGATCCGAATGAGGTGGATGACCGCTCTGATTGGGACGCTGCCAAAAAGGAAATATTCAAAGCCAACCCACTGTACAGTTTGGATGTKAGGGCCAGTACRGGCMGAGAGGGYTATTTAATGATGAGAAGAGCCAGCATTTCMACTTTGTTTMAAAARGAAGAAGAGTTCGATCGGGATTTTGTCAAATATGCGGATATAGCTCTCGATCTSGRAGTRTATGGATTCGCGGCACATTTATACTGGCTGACCATGCTCTCWAKACCAAAAGAGGAATATGAGGGCCGTGAYCTTTTATCTTACTTTCTCTATTGTTTGGATAAGATTGGGGATAAGGATATAAARAAGAATTTYAARGGTGATTTTGACAAGTCYTTTGCTGAGATTACCGGGGAGCGAAGGAAACTGATGGAAGMAAGTCCAACTTACAAAGCATTTGAGAAACAGGAATAAAATGGAAATCACACAGACCCAACCTTTTCTGGACTACTATTCAAAARTTCGCCAACGCACCTTACGGGTAATCRAATRTATTCCTGAAGATAAGATYGAGTGGRCCTATAGGAAAGGAGTGTTCAGCTTCGGTGATCTTATAAGGCATATAGCCTGTATTGAACGGCATATGTACGCCGAGAATGCCCTRTTCAAACCCAGYAGGTACGCTGGTTGYGGGACTGACCTGGCAGMGGGATATTCGGCAACGGTGGAATTCATGAACCAGYTACACAGTGAATCKATGGAGATATTCTCGAAGCTCTCCRACGAGGACCTGCTRAGRAAGACAGAGACGCCTGCCGGCACGCCAATTACCCTGTGGAAATGGCTGCGGCTCATGACTGAGCACGAAATCCACCACCGTGGTCAAATCTACACGTACCTGGGCATGTTGGAACTGCCTTCCCCTCCACTCTATGGYCTGACGTCTGAAGAAGTTCGCGACAAACRCATTSRCTGATTGCAGATACAGGTAGCGTTCAATCAGGCACAAAGGAGACAGRACGAAAGTCCTTTGTCATTARCCGGCTGGCAGGCGGGTTGTTATCTATCCTYATAGTTGGAGAAGACAATAGTTTTTGAATAYCTTAGCTMTTTSCSTGGTRGCAGCACCTATACGAACCCATAATAGCTCAACRATTGAAAAAAATCATCACATTATTCCTCGCCATTGGTCTACTGGCGTGCAACCCCAATCGGGTTTTTAATTCGTCCGACAGTAATTTCCCAAATCACCGCTGGTATAAAGAAGTTGAAATCACCTTCTCTGTGCCCATTGTGGATACCCTGAGCAATCACCAGGTGTATCTCGCGCTGCGGCATGTGCATGGGTTTCAGTTCGAAACCATGAATGTGACTTTGGTGASCACRTCKCCATCTGGCAAATCATCCWCTAARGACTACTCAATTCAGGTGATGGGTGGAGATAATACTTACCTAAGCGACTGCTCTGGTGATATTTGTGACAGAGAAGTGCTAATTGAAGACCATGTGCAATTCGACGAACAGGGAGATTGGAGTTTTGTCATTCAAAACAATATGCCTATTGAGTATGTCCCCAATGTGATGGAATTTGGGCTGATCATAGATAAATACATCRGGGAGAAGTAAGTACTTATATTCACCACGTTTTAGTGACAATCCAGCTATTACCTAAATAAGTGCATATATAGATTCCGGGCTTAGCCTTGGGTAAATTCCGGGTTGAGGGGGACAGAACAATCTTTGGTCCGAACAAAGACATGTCACGAATCAATAACCCTTACCTTTGACACAGTATATCCAGAGAATGACATGTCAGCAAAATCACTCTACTTCATACCAGATATAAGTGGGTTCACTTCATTTGTCAAAAGTGTTGAAGTTGAACACAGTCAGCATATTATTTCAGAACTACTTGAGCTGATTATTGATGCAGACGACTTGAAGCTATCCATTGCCGAGGTGGAAGGGGATGCTGTGTTTTTTTACAAGCMTGACGTTGTACCCAATTCTGATGACATCCTCAGGCAGGTTCAAAAAACGTATATCCGGTTTCATGAACATTTAAAATTTTATGAAACCAGGAGGATCTGTGATTGTGGGGCATGTACCACAGCGGTGAACTTGTCATTGAAGTTYGTTGTGCAYGAAGSGCCGACCAGTATGATCACGGTCAAGGGCAAGGAAAAGCCCTTTGGAGAGGATGTGATTCGTGTTCATCGACTTCTGAAAAACAGCATCCCTTCAAAGGAATATTTACTCTACACTGACAATTTACTGGATGGTGCTGATCTGATCCRGAATGACCAGCAATGGTCAAAATCAGAAGACGGAGAAGACGAATATGAGGGACTGGGTCTGGTTTCTTATAAAAGTATCGGACTGGCATTTCTTAAGAAGCTAATTACTGTACCCTCACCGCTCAATTATGACAACTTAAGAAATGAACCGTTTCATTATTCARTGGACATTAAAGCTGCTAAATCCAGGGTCTTTGARCTGATYACGAATATGAATGAGCGYCATAAGTGGAATAAGGAAGCTTCTGAATTCAAATACAAAAAGGGTGTTGTCAACCAGGTGGGTTTTAAGCATATATGTATCATTGGAGATAGATCAATTGGGTTTGAAACGGTGAGCAATGATTTTGGGCCGGATAAATTAGTATATGGGGAAAAAACAAAYCAATTACCRCTAATCAAAGAGGGTATAWCSTATTTTATTTTGGAAGGTGATGAGACGCAAACCAAATTRCGAATAGAATATCACTACAAACGYTTGCCAATTATTGGATGGTTAATAAAGCTGYTGTTTATCGGTAGAATTGAGAGKGGATTGCAAGAGAGCTTAAAGCTAATAAAGGAGATTGCTGAAGCTGAAGGATGAAGAATCTTGCTGGCGGTTTAAATTTTGATAACGGAACRAAATGCAGATACGCGTATTCCTGGTAATCTTTCTTCTTGGGCAAAGTTCAGTGCAGGGTATGCATAACCCCGAAGCCGGAAACCCTGATTCAGCTAADGGACCATACCTGGTTAAATACAAAATAGATATCCCGATAACCCTGRTTGCCCTRGCCGGAAATTCTCTTGGCCTTCTGCGTATTCAGAAGAATACCCGGATCACAGATGTCAATGAAATCAACAAACTCAACGCTGAAAATATCCCCAAATTTGATCGGGGTTCATTGACGTTGGATGCGTCCTATCTGGATCAAGCGAATACAATATCGAATTGGGGGTTAAACGTAAGCATTGCTTTACCTGCTTTGCTCTTATTGAATAAAGAAATACGTGCAGATTGGTTGCCGATTATGTTGCTGTACATGGAGTCTGAATTGGTATTTGCGAATGTGTACGCCTGGGGAGCCGCCCAATTTGTAACCCGGTATAGGCCATTTTTGTACCTTCCTGATGTGGCAGTGGAAAAAAAACTGGGCGATTTTAGAAAGAATTCTTTCTTTAGCGGMCACACTTCATCCACTGCAACGGCRAGCTTTTTCATGGCMTCSGTRTATGCCWCATATCATAAAACCGCAAATAAGCTGCTATTGTACTCATTGGCTTCKCTCCCACCCGCTTTTGTTGGATTCTTTAGGTATAAAGCGGGCAAGCACTTTCCAAGYGACRTYCTCACAGGATTTGCAGTAGGCGCTGTCGGTGGGATGCTGATCCCCTATYTACACCGATTGGGTAAGGGKGAACGGAAGAATTCTTTAACCATYCAGCCGGTCTTAGGTCCAATACCCGGTGTSCGTGCYATATTTCGCGTGTAAYAAKYATGAAAAAACTGTCGCACCACATGGGCAAAACCTTGCTTTACGCCTTGATCAGTATATTCACTTTGGTGGGTATCTCGGCAAGGGCACAGAAACCTTATTACGATAAGTCGGATATAGATTGGGCTGAACGCGTACTTCCCAGGGATACAGGTTCCACATTTACCGTATACCTGATTGGTGATGCCGGGGCTGCCGATTTCAGTAAGCCTGCTGCTTTAAAAGTACTGGAAGGACATCTACAGAAGGAGGACTCAAATTCCGTTGTTATTTTTCTTGGTGACAATATCTATTCTTCCGGTATGCCCGACTCTTCAGATAAGCATAGGGTAAGTTCCGAAAAGAAGATGAACGCGCAATTGGATATTCTTTCAAAGTTCAAAGGCAGGGTTGTGTTTGTTCCGGGAAATCACGATTGGGATCATTGGAGGCCAACTGGCCTGGAAGCCATTAAACGCGAGGAAAATTATATAGAACAATATCTAGACCGGGGCAACGTATTTCGACCTGATCAAGGATGTCCCGGGCCATCGGTTATCAATTTGGCSCCCAACCTGGTATTGATTGCCATMGACACACAGTGGTGGTTACACAAGTGGGACAAGGTAGATGAGGCCAATGCCAATTGCCCGGCCACTGATGATGACTCCTTTATTGAAGAACTGGACGCTGCCCTTGCKGATAACAAGGGAAARCARRTYATCGTGACTGCTCACCATCCCATTGTGACCAACGGAAATCATGGGGGATATTTCGCACTAAAAGACTATATCTTTCCTCTCACAGCCAAATTCCACAATTTGTTTATCCCCATGCCATTATTGGGCTCCATATACCCAATGAGCAGGAAACACCTCGGGCACCTTCAAGACCTTCCCCACCCACGATACCAACTTTTAGCCAGCAGCTTAAAAAGTGTGTTTTCAAAATATGACAACCTGATTTATGCCACAGGGCACGATCATAACCTACAGTATTTTTTAAAAGGCAATCAACATTATATCGTTAGCGGATCTGGTAGTAAAACCACTTATGTTGCCAAACGGCATAAAGCCTCTTTCACCTATGCCAGGCAGGGATTTATCAAACTAGAGTATCGGGCGGATCGTGAATTGTGGCTGGAAGCATGGGTGACCAAYGATACGATCGATCACCTCGGGCAAGTTGCTTACCGCAGGCAATTGGTTRGTCCYATTGAGCCYCCATCAGCCRCTGAGATGTTAGAGGRSCATRACTAYAAGGATAGYAGCATTACTGTGATTGCCGGTAGCAACTACGCMGCGGGAAAACTTAAAAAGTTTTTTCTGGGTGCCCACTATCGGGATGCATGGTCARCGCCGGTGAAAGTTCCATTGGTGGATTTAGCCGAAGAACATGGAGGAYTAACACCGGTGAAAATTGGAGGRGGATTTCAAACCAAATCTTTGAGGCTGGGAAATGAGGAGGGTAAAGAATTTGTGTTTAGATCGATCCAAAAAGATCCTAAGAAGATMCTGGGTGAAGAATTGCAAAAAACATGGATAGCCGATATYATGCARGATCAAATATCAATGTCACATCCCTATGGAGCTTTTGTGMTTGCMCCCCTGGCTGAAGCAGTTGGCATATACCACAAGAATCCAAAACTRGTTTACATTCCCGATGACCCTCAKCTGATGGAATACAGAAAYCTCTACAAAAACACATTGGCRTTATATGAAGARAGRGCCAGTAAACATCTGGAGGGCTATGNYAATTTCGGAAATGCMAGTAAGGCCATCAATACCAGGAAATTACTCSAGAAAATCTAYGMGAACAATGACAACGTAATAGACGCTAAAAACCTACTAAAAAAYCGRCTTTTTGATATTTGGGTGGGTGATTGGGATCGGCATGAGGATCAGTGGAGGTGGGTAAAATTCAAATGCGAGGAGGTAAATCACGATGGCTGCTTCCACACCATTGGTGAGGAGGGTGAGGACGGATCATTGTATCGGCCAATCCCCCGGGATCGCGACCAGGTATTTGTGATACTAGATGGTGTGTTTCCCTGGTTGGTCAGGCGCAAATGGACGGCCCGCCTATTGCCGCATTTTCAGAATACGATTAAGGATATGAAAGGCCTGAATATAAACGGGGGGCATATTGACCGCTCCTTTTTGAACGGGCTAAGCAAAGCTGACTGGTTAAGCACTGCCGAAACGATGCAGGCTGCACTCAGCGATGCCGTAATCGAAGCCGCAATCCAGCAATGGCCYGATACCATCTTTGCATTGGATGGGTTAACTATCATAAATAAATTRAAGCATCGGCGGGATYTACTGGTTGAATCTGCAGAAAGGTATTACACTATTCTTGCAAAACAAGTGGATGTGATWGGAACTGATGGGGCWGAATATTTTGAAGTGATTCGCCAGGATGAYCAGAACACGCAAATCCGGGTGTATGTCCTGGAAAGCGGCAAGGTTAAGGGCCGCAAACTTTATGACCGCATTATTAAATCAGGTGAAACCAGAGAAATTCGAATTTACGGGCAGGGTGGAAATGACCATTTTGACATTCAGGGAGAGGTCAGGAAGGGCATCTTAATAAGGATCATTGGCGGAGAAGGGACAGATAGTGTCACSGATAATTCCCATGTAAGAGGAAKRGGGAAGAAAACAAAAGTATAYGATGATTTAAATGTRAACCARGTCAGCGTMGGCAGGGAAGCCCGAGACCTCTCATCAAATGAACAGGACATTAAYRGTTAYAACAGGAAGCAGTTTAAGTACAATTACACSGCGCCCCGGTTGCTGTTTGGATCGAATATCGATGATGGTATTTTCATTGGTGGRGGTGTSTATTTTAAAAATTATCGATTTAGAAAGMATCCYTATGGCATRACYCAAAAGATTGTRGGBAGCGYAGCGTTGAAAACCGGGGCTTTYAATTTCTATTAYGAGGGGCGATTCAWACATCTCATCAAGAAGTGGGATCTTCAGATGGATCTCGCTGTTCTCGCTCCCAACAGTACRACCAATTATTTTGGTATGGGAAACGAAACGGTYGATTTWAAAATTGATGACAATTACCATTTGGTGCGCTTCAATGGAGTTGATTTTCTACCAAATTTGGCGAGGACCATTGGTAAATTCCAAACTGTAACMGTAGGTCTGGGCTATCGATTTGTGGATATTGAAAGCAGTCCCAATAGATTTATCTCTGATACCTCTRTTGGCCTTTCAGATTTAACTTTTAACCCGGCTCATTTTGGATCGATCGGTTTCAACTACAAAATTGAAAAARWSKWWRNACAAGAMRMYTMYWAARMKWRKWTTSWAYMWKTYTKMTKGCGCAAGCCATCATATCGGCTTGAATGAGGGCACCAGCCAATTCTCCAGAATGACCGCCGAAGCCAARCTCTATATCCCGTTTAATTTTGCACTAAARACRGTMRTYGCTCTWMGRTTTGGWGGGGCKACCATCCTCAATGACTTCGCRTTTTACAATGCCAATACCCTGGGCGCCCAGCACAAGGGTACKAAACCAGGTAATCTCAGAGGCTTTAAACGGGATCGTTTCTCAGGAAGGACYATTGCATACCAAAATATAGACGTAAGGATCAAACTCTTTAGCTTCAGGACYTACCTCTTCCCYGGCCAATTTGGAATTTTGGGTTTYGCGGATCAGGGRAGAGTGTGGATAGACAATGAAATATCTACCACCTGGCATCGTTCTTACGGTGGAGGATTCTGGTTAAGTCCTTTTGACAAAGGCATCATTACATCYACCTACCAGGTYTCCAAAGAYGAAAGTTTGTTKAACCTAACCCTGGGATTTTTATTTTAAATGCGAAACCTTGCCCTGCTATYSGTATTGTTATGCTCAAAGCTTGYKKTRGCYCARGTTAATGAGGTGGAGGSAACGCATAAGTGCAAAGTTTGTCTCRGTGGATCGCATTTACAACCTTCACCATACTCCATAAAGTTCAAAAAGGAAATACCATATTTAACGGCAGGGGCCATCATTACCGCATTGGCGGTAGGCATTGAGTACAMTAACACCGTTAAACCATATACAGCCAATGAACTATTCTCTTTRGACAAAAATGAGATCAATTCTTTTGACCGCGGTGCAACGAGCAACTGGTCGCCAAATGCACACATGGCCAGTAATGTATTGATATCGTCRGCAACGTTTTTGCCAATTYTGTTTCTGGCRAATCACCATACGCGYAATGATTTAGCRCAACTGGTAGTCATGTCYGGAGAAGTGATGCTRTTAAATTTTGGCCTTACRCTKCTGGTAAAAAATRTGGTTAACAGACCCCGGCCTCTTACCTATAACGTGAACGTACCAATYGRGGAACGTACCAATGCCACAAGCAAGGAGTCTTTTTTTTCGGGGCATACCTCKCATACAACGGCAGCCTCCATATTAMTAGCCAWGGTGGTGAGTGATTATCAYCCCGACTTRAAAAGCAGTATCARAGTTSGGCTATGGACAACCATGATTGTGCTACCGGCAGCTACGGCTTACTTAAGAGTTAAGGCTGGCAAGCACTTTCCTTCTGATGTAATTGCCGGATATATAGTGGGAGGAGCAATCGGCTATTTTATACCTCAGCTACATAAAACAAGGGAAAAGGAAACCGAACAGAAGATGAGTTTTGTCCCGGTGATTGGCTCTGATTACGCTGCCCTCAGTGTGAGAATAAAATTATAACAAATGGGCCTGGCTGGAATAGCTAAATGAGGAATACAATTCCGAATTGATAATTTCCAGGGCGGTGCCGGAACATATAGAAACCAGCGAGACAGAGTTTGAGGAATTAGGCGAGGTTCAAATACGAAACATCAAAGAAACGATCACGCTGTATAAGCTGCACCAGCATCATGCTCACTAAGTCCAACATTCTTTTTCTTTAAATAGGCATAGGTATCTGGTTGTGCCTGGACGCGTTTTTTTGCTCTGGACTTTTTATAGGGGTTGTTCTGGATTTTATTGAGCTTCCTTGCTTTTGTATTGTCCTTTAACTGGTACTTCACCAATTTTCGAACCTCCCGTTTCAAGTCAGGATCCAGGATTGGAAAGCCTACCTCGACCCTTCTACTTAGGTTTCTCTTCATCCAATCCGCTGACGCGAGATATATCAGTTCATCACCCCCATTATGGAATAAATACATACGGCCATGTTCCAAATAACGGTCAATGATACTGTAAACCTTAACCGTCTTACTCATATTCTCAACTCCGGGTATCAAACAACAAATGCCCCTAACAATGATCCTGATCTTCACACCGGCTCTGCTGGCCTCATAAATCTTCGAGATCATTTTTTTATCCTCCAGACTGTTCATTTTCAAAACCATACCTGCTTTCTTTCCATCTTTAGCATGGGCAATCTCATTGTCAATCAATGCCTCAAATTTAGAGCGCATATTGAATGGCGCCACCATTAGATGATCAAAAGCCGGACGCGTGTTTGTATCCGACAAATAAGCAAACACTTTCTCAACCTCATCGCAGAGATGTTGATTTTTGGTGAGCAGACCGTGATCGCAATAAATACTTGCTGTCTTTTCATTAAAATTTCCGGTGCCCAGGTAAGAATAACGTTTTAATGAATTGCCCTCCATACGGGTAACCACACAAATTTTGGAGTGCACTTTTAACTCATCAAAACTATAGATCACCTTTGCCCCCGCCGCTTCAATTCTATCTCCCCAAAAGATATTTGAGCTCTCATCAAATCTTGCCCTCACTTCATCAAATACCAATACCTCCTTACCATTTTTCGCTGCAGTAATGAGCGCTTTAGCCACTTTGGAATCACTGGCAACCCGATACAAAGTGATCTTAATGGATTTTACCGATTCGTCTGTGGCAGCAGCCTCCAGAAAGTTGATCACATAATCATAGGACTGATAGGGAAAGTGCAACATGTGGTCCCGTTCAGATATAGCCTCAAAAATCGAATTATGGCTATCTAAACTCTTGCTGGGCAAATCCTGGTGGGGCTCATACTCCAACTCAGGTTTTTCAGGAGAGGGAAATCCAAAAAACTCATTAAAGTTGTGATATCGCCCCCCAGGTATGAGATCCTCCTTTTCCAGTTTGAATACTTTCGTGAGGTACTTCAAATAATCAGCTGGTATGGCCGTGTCGTAGAGATACCTGGACGGAACTCCCGTTGCTCGCTTATCCAGGCTTTTAATTATTCTCTCTCTTACATTATCCGCTATCTCGTCGTCCAAATGAAGTTCTGCGTCCCGTGAAAGTTTCGTTGCATAGCAATACAATATTTCCCTACCCGGAAATATACGATCCATACACAGGCGCAGAATGTCGTCAAGCTGGATCACAAAATGCTTTTTCTTATCTGGTATAACGAGGAATCGGGATATCTTATCAGACGGAATATTCAGCACAAAGTTCTCCCCACCGTCACCATTCAATTTACTTTTGAGTCGAATGGCAAAATACAGCCCTTTGTCCCGTAAAAAAGGTGCTTCTGCGCCTGACCCAATTTCCTCAGAAACCAGCAGTGATTTCACCTCCTTAGTGAAGTAGTGCCCGACGAACACCATCTGTGATTTGGACAGTTGTTTATGATCAACCAGAAAGACATTCTCCTTAGCCAGGCCCGGAATCAAT
>NVRW01000050.1 GCA_002400975.1 Flavobacteriales bacterium
CCCATCATCAAATCAACTAATCAACCCATCATCAAATCAACCCATCATCAAATCAACCAATCATCAAATCAACCCATCATCAAATCAACCCATCATCAAATCAACCCATCATCAAATCAACCAATCACCAAATCGACCCATCAACCCATCATCAAATCAACTAATCAACCCATCATCAAATCAACCCATCATCAAATCAACTAATCAACCCATCATCAAATCAACTAATCAACCCATCACCAAATCAACCCATCAACCAATTTTCAAATTAGTTCATTAACACATCTTCAAATCAAAATACCATCACCAAATCAACCAACCTCCTCCTCTTGTTCAACAAACTCAATTCCGTGTTGGCTCAGCTCCTTTAGCGTCGGTTCGTATATTTCTTTTGTAATGGGAAGCAATACGCCCGGAGTATTGATCACACCGGTAGCAACGTGCTTCGTCGCAATTGCCAGCGGAAGGCCTACTGTTTTTGCCATAGCCGTATAAGTGCTGTCATCTCCTTTAACAACCAATTCTGAGGTAAGTTTCCTTGACCTACCATCCYGGGTGTAAAAAACSCGGTGCATCATTACGATCATATCTTTATCATYGGGTTCCAGGGTCCACTTTTTCTCAAGAATATGTTGCAGGATTTGTGCAGGACTGGCATTCTTCAACCCTACGGGACTGTCATCAAAGAGCCCAAGCCAGTCAAGCTTCTCTAATTCATCTGATTCTATACCAATTCCCATATGGTATGCCACTTTAAGCTTAACTGAATCCCCCGGRTGATAAAACACAAATGAATTTATRAATTCTCTATGTGTCATGCTTTCCGTATTCTCCATTGTGTATGAATCGTCAGTAGCTCCGAGCTGAACGAACAGGTCCCATGCCCGACAAAAGCCCGGTCTTCTCAATGTCCCYCTATATAASGTGGGGATGTCATCTAAACCATAAACTTCACGATATTTCAGCGAATCTCTATTGGCATAGCCTTCAAAGGTTCCATAACCATTAACGTTGAGCTTTTCTATCCTRKTGAAAACTTTGTGATAGGGWATATACTTGTACTTACCTTCTTGTATGAACTTCACAACACCTTGCCCGGCCARMACCACATTGCGTGGATTCCACGTGAATTTATAATTCCATGGATTATTGTCGCTTTCMGGTGCAACCAGCCCACCTGTAAATGATTCAAAGGATGTTAGTTTYCCACCATTCGCCTGGATCTTTTCAATRATTTCCATGGAAGAAAGATGGTCCAACCCGGGATCTACGCCTATTTCGTTGAGGAGCACAACACCTTTAGTCTCTGCCTCACTATTTAATGCTTTCATTTCATCCGAAACATACGAGGCGGTGATCATATGYTTACCCAAAGCRACACAGTCTCGGGCAACACCAATATGCAAACTTGGCGGTAGCATCGACACTACYACGTCTACATCTTCTATTTCMGTACGGCGYTGCTCCYCATTCATAACGTCAAAGACAATTGCCTTTCCATTGTCATGTCCATTTACCCGCTTCTCGGCAAGCTCTTTSGAGATGTCGCCGACCTTCACAYTCCAATTGTTCTCACCAGATTGATCAAGTAAGTATTTGATCAAAGTGGGTGCCGATCTCCCCGCTCCAATTACGAATATTTTTTTCATCTGTTTGCGATGTGATTTTTGTTAAACCGGTCAGGCCTGCCTACCATCCTTATCTGTCTCTTAAGCACTCTCATAACTCGTTTCATGGAATTTGAATAGCTTTGTCGAATATATCCTGTGCATCTCTCTTTTTGCGTGCAGGCTGCTAAAATAAAAACTAAAAATGAATCCTTTGACATTGGTTCAAAAGGTTTTTTTACTCCTTGCAGGATTATCTGGTGCGATGAGCGTAGCATTGGGAGCATTGGCTTCTCATTGGTTGAAGGATAAACTCAATTATTGGGAGCTGAATACATTTGAAACAGGTGTTCGATATCAAATGTACCATACGTTGGCACTGTTGGGAATAGTTATTATCATGAACTTCCTGCCTTCAAAGATGTTGAACGTGACGGGGTTTCTCTTTATAGGTGGCATTGCCTTGTTCTCCGGGTCTCTTTATTTGCTATCAGTGAAGGTACTGTTGCAGATGCCCAGTTTGAGTGCCCTTGGTCCAGTAACCCCCCTAGGGGGATTGGCGTTCATTTTAGGATGGATCTTTCTGGCACTAGCCGTCATCACTACGTGGGAATAGTGTGGATAAATTCTACATTTTTTATTGCTTTAGGGGGTAAATTCTCATGAGAATATTAATTAATTTTGACGAGCAAAATCAATTGAGAAGATTCCAGTAAATTCTGAATGATGAGCAATGTAGAKACATCCCCGTATATCGACTTAGATARATACGGGATTTTGGATGTAAAAGAAGTGGTYCACAATCCYTCGTATGAACTACTTTATAAGGAAGAGATGAGGAGCGRCCTGAATGGCTATGAAAAGGGYCAGCTTTCCGAATTGGGYGCTGTTAATGTAATGACCGGAATATTCACYGGTCGCTCACCCAAGGATAAATATATAGTAAAGGACGAAAAGACGGAGAATACTGTTTGGTGGGATGACCAGGCSAAATCATCKGACAATAAACCTTTGAGCMAGGAAAATTGGAATGCGCTTAAGGGCGTAGTTGTTTCGCAACTTTCGGGAAAGAGATTATATGTAGTGGACACGTATTGTGGMGCCAATGAGGATACCCGTCTTAAGGTTCGATTTATCGTTGAGGTTGCWTGGCAGGCTCACTTTGTAAAGAATATGTTTATCAGGCCATCTGATGAGGATTTGAYTGATTTTGAACCTGATTTTATCGTGATGAATGGYGCAAAAGCARCAAACCCGAACTGGGAAGCRCAGGGTTTRAATTCGGAAAATTTTGTAGCATTTAAYATCRCGGAGGGAATTCAGCTCATTGGTGGTACGTGGTAYGGCGGAGAAATGAAGAAGGGTTTGTTCTCAATGATGAATTATTTCCTTCCACTTAAAGGAATAGCTTCTATGCACTGCTCGGCCAATGTGGGTAAGGATGGAGACACGGCGATTTTCTTCGGRCTGTCAGGRACKGGAAARACCACTTTRTCAACTGATCCAAAGAGAAAATTAATWGGCGAYGATGAGCATGGATGGGATGATTCGGGTRTATTCAATTTTGAAGGTGGTTGTTATGCAAAAACGATAAACCTTGACAAGGACAGTGAACCAGATATCTTTAAAGCCATCAGAAAAAATGCGCTCCTGGAAAACGTGACCCTTGATAAAGATGGGAAAATTGACTTTACTGACGGTTCTGTTACAGCTAATACAAGAGTGGCTTATCCGATAAATCATATCGAGAATATCGTAAAGCCCATATCCAGGGCAGGACATGCAAAAAAAGTTGTTTTCTTAACGGCAGATGCTTTTGGCGTTTTACCCCCTGTCTCCAAATTATCTC
The DNA here is from genome assembly GCA_002400975.1 of Flavobacteriales bacterium. GTDB lineage: Bacteria > Bacteroidota > Bacteroidia > NORP154 > NORP154. The sequence goes on from NVRW01000050.1 coordinate 3,457, forward strand.
TGGGACAAACCAAATACCACTTTCTTTCCGGATTCACTGCAAAATTGGCCGGAACCGAAAGAGGAGTAACCGCCCCTCAACCCACATTCTCAGCATGTTTTGGTGCGGCATTTCTCTCCTTACACCCAACAAAATATGGGGAGGAGTTGATAAAGCGAATGGAGGCAGCAGGAGCTACAGCTTATTTGGTAAATACTGGATGGAATGGCACYGGAAACCGTATCTCAATCAAGGATACCCGGGGTATAATTGATGCAATATTAAATGGCTCGATAGATACAGCAGAGACAAAGACAATCCCTTATTTTAATTTGTCTATTCCTACGGCGCTGCCRGGTGTRGAYCCYRRTATYCTGGATCCCCGGGATACGTAYAATGGRGARGSGGAATGGGATCGAAAAGCCRCTGATTTGGCGAAGATGTTCATAKCTAAYTTTGAACAGTTTACGGAYAATGAYGCWGGGCAAGSRTTGGTTGCCTTTGGTCCCGAACTTTAGYCTTACATTCCWGGTTGTCYCTTTTTCCACGGCATATAGTGGTCTGGTTCCTTTTGTTTTCCTTAATCTTGATCCATGAATTTATTTTATGYYWCTCAAATTTCCGCTGGCGATTGTATTCTTAGYGAGGAKGATGCAAAACACGCCCTTAAAGTTCTAAGACTTTCAGAAGGGGATAAGRTTCAGGTAACRGATGGTAGGGGAAATCGTTATGAGGGWGTTCTGGCTTCTGCTGATATAAGCAATTGCAGRGTGGAGGCGCTGAATGAATTACCAGATAAAGAAAACCGTTCGTATCGATTGCATATYGCAATTGCTCCCACCAAAAGCGCTAACCGRTTTGAATGGTTTTTRGAGAAATCTTGTGAAATTGGAATTGATAAYATYACRCCGCTGGTTTGTGARCGCTCCGAGCGCCGCAAAATTCAAGAGAWGCGGCAGAAAAAAATATTGATTGGGGCAATGAAGCAGTCGAATCAGCTTGTTCTTCCRGTTCTCAAYCCAATGCTGGGGTTTAAGGATTTTTTARGCACCGTGGATACTGGCTCTGCAAATCWCTTTGTWGCATCATATGCTGAGGGGAACAAAGAACTTTCAAAGGTGTGTAGACCGGGGCAGGATGCTGTGGTTTTAATTGGTCCGGAAGGCGACTTTTCCAATTCTGAATTGGATCTGGCGCTACAGCATGGATTTGAGTCTGTTAATTTGGGTAGATCCAGATTGAGGACGGAAACYGCSGGTGTTGTGGTAGCRAATACCGTGGCRCTTGTCAACAATCAATCCATCTCTTAATCCAGGTAATCTCKRWGGAAAGATTAATTTCAATGAATGTATCAAGGCGTGAATAATTACGTTAAAGATAAATTGGGATAAGTATTATTGAAGATCACTTTAAGGCATGAAGCAAATTATCGTTCTCTTTTTCCTTGGTATTTCTCTGGCCTCCTATGCGCCGCAGAATAATTACCAAATTGCATTGATACAATACAAAGGTGGGGGTGATTGGTACGCCAATCTGGAAACATCATTRCCCAATCTCATCGCTTTCGCCAATAAAAACATACACACAACGATTAATAAGGAGCAGGCCATAGTAGAAGTGGGAAGCCCGGATATCTTTAACTACCCCTGGGTCCATCTCACGGGGCATGGCAATGTCCTTTTCTCCACAGATGAAGCTGCCRATCTGCGAAAATACCTCGAAGCAGGTGGGTTTTTACACATTGACGACAATTACGGAATGGAYAAGTTCATCAGGCCCCAAATGAAGAAGGTCTTTCCCGAACTSGATTTTGTGGAGTTGCCATTCACGCATCCCATCTACCACCAGAAGTACRACTTTGAYAATGGAYTACCCAAAATTCATGAGCACGATAAAAATCCGCCYCAGGGATTTGGCCTCATGTACMARGGGCGTTTGGTCTGTTTCTATTCCTATGAGTCYGATTTGGGTGATGGATGGGAAAACTTTGAAATCCATAAGGATTCTGATGAAACGCGCCTGAAAGCACTGAGAATGGGAGCCAATATCTTACAATTTGCTTTCAATCAGGCMAAGGGTTAAAGCTGAATGAAATCATCTGTTTTTCATTGGGCATTTACSCAAGTTCCCNSYMWKKSCSGTCCAGGCTCARGAATTATGTATGCATAACATTCTTCATCGTGGTTTAGTCTATTTTTTAGTAGTTTTGTTTAAATYCAAACACCTCCCTAAAACCACCCAATATGCAYCAATTGYTACGCTCTGTTTTTTTGACSATCACCCTGGTCTTCWCWACCGCTGTAATAYTGGCTCARGTRACGATTACMGGTTCYGTAAGGGATAAGRGYTCBGATGAAACCATGATTGGTACCAATGTGGTGATAAAGGGGACTACCACGGGGACTACCACTGACATTGACGGAAAATTTTCTTTGGAAGTGGATTCTCTGCCTGTTACAATTCAAATTTCGTTTGTTGGCTTCGGYAAAAAGGAAATCACCRTTACAGATGCCAGCACCCCATTAAAYATAGAAATGGAAATGGCGGTATTTGCTGGTCAGGAGRTTGTTGTATCTGCCTCGAGGGTTGCAGAGACCATTATGGAATCTGCTATAGCTGTACAAAAGATGAATAGCAAGGAAATTAGGGAGGCAGCTTCCGGAGATTTTTACCAGGATTTGGGTACGATGCAAGGTGTGGATGTTACTTCTGCAAGTATGGGGTTTAAGGTAGTGAACAGYCGGGGTTTTAACGATACMTCGCCGGTTCGTTCGGTGCAGATGATAGATGGAATGGACAATCAAGCACCCGGTTTGAACTTCCCCGTTGGAAACTTACTCGGTGCATCAGAACTGGATTTGGAGGGGGTTGAGATTATTTCGGGCCCTGCTTCGGCCATGTACGGGCCCAGTGCCATGCAGGGGGTTATAAGTATGACTACCAAAGACCCATTTAAATATCCAGGATTGAGTGCACAGGTTAAAGGTGGCAGCAACAGTTTGCTGGAAGGCCAGTTCCGCTATGCGAATGTGCTTGATGCCAGTGGGAAATGGGGTATCAAACTCAATTTTACCCACTTTCAGGCAATTGACTGGGAGGCAACWGATTCCATAGCCAACAAATACGGAGACATTGAASTTGAGGATTTKAATCTTACCTCAGTATTGAGGAARAGTCTYACGGAATTRGAAGACAAGAAGGMRRAGRRMACTTTRACSCCTGAAGAGTCGGAAGACCTGGTGAAYCTGACCAAGTTGATAACGGGTTACCTTGATGTATTGAGTCCCGCTGCCTGGCCGGGAGACATAGATATACAGGCACCGGGGTACTACGAAACCCAACTTGCAAAGGACAATGCCACAAAAAGCACCAGGATAGGAGCCAGCCTCTTCTACAAGGTDAAGGATAGTTTGATGCTTTCTTACGAATACAAATATGGTCTCGGAACAGCAATATATCAGGGAACGAACAGATACAGTATTAACAATATTCGTTTCAACCAGCACAAATTGGAGTTGAAGGGCAAGAATTTCTTTCTTAGAGGCTACACAACCATCGAAAATGCAGGRGACTCTTATGATATAAAGTTCACTGGAATTAACCTSTCAAARGGAGCTATTCCTGATTATGTATCGGAGTATCTTTCAGCTTATTTCGACAGTACAGCTGGTCTCAAAGTAATGACCAATGGATTTGATGATGAGGCTGATCCCTGGATGGTCGATAGTGCCCATCGATATGCAGCGGCGCAAGCTGCGAAAATGTGGTACAAGGTAGGGACAGCCAGGTACGATTCTGCTTACGCAGCGATCGTCAGCAATTCTGATCTGGCCAATGGTTCTAAATTCGTTGATGCATCCTCGCTTCAACATTTTGAAGGCCAATACAATTTTGATTTTGATTTTGCCAATGTAATTGCTGGTGCCTCTTTTAGAAGATATGACCCGAATTCATTCGGTACTATTTTCGAAGATACATTGGCCAATCCYGGWGAYACCCTGGCAGAYGGGCAAAATGACTTCGAYGCTGAGTTTGTTAATGTGGGCACCTACGAATATGGCTCYTATGTGCAAGCGTCAAAGCGCTTTATGGGTGATAAATTAAAATTGGCTGGTTCTTTAAGGTTTGATGCTAGTAAAAATTATGACCCTCAGTTATCACCTCGGCTATCTGCTGTTTACACGCAAAAGGACCACAATTTCCGTATCGCGGCTCAATCTGCATTCAGGAGTCCGACATTGCAAAATCAGTATCTGCTTATTGACTTGGGGGTAATCAAATTAAATGGCAACCTCAATGGATCTGGCAATCTGGCAGGCGTAAATGGAGATCCAATTCCTTTTTATACACTTGAATCCGCGAGGGATTTCATTGCGATGAGTGACTCTGTTGATGCAAACGGCGTTTATATTGGCGAAATACAACCGCAATTACTTGAAACGATCATATTGGATCCTATAAAACCGGAACAGGTCAAAACTATTGAGATTGGCTACAGAGGAATACTGGGAAAAATCTACGTGGATTGGACGGCCTATTACAGTATTTATAACAGCTTCATTGGTAATATTCGCGTTGCACTTCCGGATGGCACTGCTGTTGCAGGAGAGGAAAGCGGTGAAGATGCGGTAGTGACGGGTAATTCCCAGGCCTACCAAATACCCATCAATGCCAAGCAGGAAGTCGTTTCATACGGAAGTTCCATTGGACTGGCCTATCACATTAAAAATTACAAACTGAAAGCGAATTATACTTATGCTGTATTGGACACCTCAAATCTGACGGATCCCATTATCCCCGGATTTAATACACCGCGGAACAAGTACAATGTAGGGGTCATCGGTACCAGGGTTTGGAAGGACATGGGTTTCTCGATTAACTACAAATGGGTTGAGGGCTTTCGTTGGGAAAGCTCATTTGGTGATGGAGATATCTCTGGGTATGATATGTTGGATGTACAGTTGAGTTATGAGTTCAAAGACCTTTACTCTACATTGAGAGTTGGTGCGTCAAATGCTTTGAATAATAGGCACACGGAAGCTTATGGAGCTGTGACAGTTGGCAGGCTGATTTACGCAACCTGGTCCTTTCACTTTGATGAATTTTAGGGTGATATAAKCCCATAAAAAAGCCGTCTTGATTGTTAATCAGGACGGCNTTTTATTYTATTGASGGCCYCTACTTCTTAAATATATATCTGGTAATAAATATTCCCTGGCCATCRGATTTGCCTCCGTCACTCTCCACACCGCTTGTGACAAACGCCAGCTCCCACCCTTCTGAAGCCATCGTGTTTAACTTTGATGTTATTACTGCATCATTGGAAGCAATGTTTCTGAAATTCAATCCAACACCCGTRTAAAAGTTCARAAGCTTGGATTCTTCAATCTCATTTATCTTGATGTCCTTTCTTCTMACTGAACCCTGGTTRCTTTTGTTTCCTTTGTTTCGCTGTGTAGTAAAATCTTTATAATTTACTGATTCTATGTGCGAAATTAATCTGGATCTTCCTAAGCCCAKRGGTATTATGGATTCCACRGCAGTGACAACCATATACCGACTTTGCSCAACTGTTTCACCGTAAATTCCCGCGARGAGGATGGCYGAAATAAATAATTTTTTCATGNTTTAAGTTGTTTGGTTCATYGACAAATAACAAATAAAATGCCGGAATTGGATAATCCCTGTACRMCAATTTGYRAARGCTTGGAAAGTAKYGCTATGCCATGCAGTTCATACAGATCTTYGCCTGAGGTACRAGTAGGATKCGYTGAATGGGAATMGCTTCTTTGCAGTTCACGCAAATACCAAAAGATTTGTCGTCAACCTTTCGCAGYACTCCAATAAGATCATCTAACTTGTGTTCTGCMGWTCTYAGYGCGGCTTCCACAACACTCTTATTGTTAATTGCATCCATACGTGAAATGCGGCCTATAGCRTCGTCAGGTTCTATTGGCTGTGTCATTTCCTTGTAGTCRRCAATTGCTTTCTCCGTTTTYGCAATTGYCTTTTTGATCAATTCTTTGATCTCTTGCACCTGTTTCTTATCCATTATCGCATGGCATTGGAATRCTTYATTCAATAAAGGTAAAAAKATTTCTTATCAGGCAGAAGGGAAATGACAACTTTATTTTGTGGAAATGATAGCGTAACGCACCTAAATAATGAACGGAAAAATCACAGCAATAAAATTCAAAAAATGAAACCAACAGGGCAGKATTTTCCAACGAACACCAATGATTGYCACATGTTGGTTCCACGTAATCAYTAAYAAACAAAAACGAATCTCATGAAAAGAATCATCAAATTCAGCGTCTTCCTGTCGGTAGTATTTTGCCTGTCGTCAGGATTTGATGCCAACGCTAAAACAAAAACCTTTGTTCGGGAATATACCTACAATGCGAGCGAAGCAGATAGTAAGCTAAGTGCCCGGGCCATGTCTTTGGTTCAGGTGAAACAATTGCTCTTTGAAGAACTGGGAACCTACGTGCGCAGCACATTTACGGTTGGTTCGATCGAGACGGAGAATGCCTTTAGGGAGATGTCAGTTTCTGAGTTAGCCAGTATGTGCGCCGGTGTTACTAAAACAAAGATTCTGGAAGAGAGGTGGAACGGCGAAATYTATTTCCTCAGGGCACGAATTTCTGTTGAGGAGGAAGACCTCAAGCGTCACTTGAAAAAAATGGAGAAGAACAAGTATGAGTTTGACAAGATGGCTAAACTCAGGCRGAAGGCCGACAGCGCCATGGCAGAAATTGATCAACTAAAGAARGARCTGCGCYTRGCCAAATCCATGCRGGAAAAGAGCCGTCTTGAACGMCTCTAYCTTGAGAGGACAAGTCACCTCACATCTTCGGAGTGGTTCATTCGCAACTGGGCCTGGGAGCACGAACAGGTATCGCAAAAGCAGCAACCTAAAATGGAAGTTGTGTTTGTYCTCGATGCCACSGGTAGTATGGGAAGYATGATCGCAAATGCAAAAGACAAAATTTGGTCAATTGCCAGTAGCCTTGCTCAGGCGGACCCCGCSCCACARCTTTCATTCGGTTTGGTGGCCTTTCGGGATATCAGAGATGCTTATGTCACCAGGCAGGTTGCGCTAACRAGTGATATCGACCAGTTTTACTATAAATTAATGGCGATCAAAGCCGCTGGTGGTGGAGATACCCCGGAAAGCGTAAACCAGGCGCTTGCTGAGGCTGTGTTTGATATTCAATGGGATGATGATCCKGATACATACCGGTCTATCTTYCTGGTRGGTGACAGCCCTCCTCATATGAACTACAACGACATCAAATACCAAAAGTCATGTGCMGGGGCRGTCAAAAAGGACATTATCATCAATACCATACAATGTGGGACCAACGGAATTACAGCCCGCGTGTGGACCGAGATCGCAAACTTTACCAATGGAGAACATCTGAAACTCACAGCAGCTGGAAGTGGMTATGCGGTTACAACTCCTTATGATTTAGAATTAAAGAGACTTGCACGTGAATTGGATGAGAGCAGGATGTACCATGGAACGGAGAAACAGAAGCGCGCAGGAAATTATAAGAAGGAGGTATCGGAGAAAATACATGATGGGGCTAAATCCGAAGAATCTGCCAAGAGAGCAATTTACAACGTCACCACSGTTAGTGGTAAAAGGAGCTTCCTTGGAGACAATGAACTCATTGATGATATAATCTCTGGTGAAGTAGAATTGAGGGATGTTGAAGAAGAGCATCTCCCATCCGGATTACGGGCTTTGCCAGCGGCGGAGCGTGAGAGGGTTGTCGCTGCAAARGTAGAACAGCGCAAAGATTTGGAAGAAGCGATAGCCGAACTTGATTCGCAAAGAGATGACTACTTAAATAAAGAGCTTAAAAAGGATGASGCRAAGGTRARARGCTCYTTYAAYACGCAGATCTTYAATACACTCAAGCGACAAACTCATTCAAAGAAATACAGCATGAGCTGTCCGAAATTTTAAGATCATCAACTATCAATGAACCCTGTAATATAAATTATCATGAAAACAACAAATTCAATATACATCGCTATGTTCACACTAATTTTTGCACTTGCAATGGCCCTGGGTGCCTGCAATCAGGTACACAGTCCGGGGAAGCCGCCCAAGGGAGAAAAAGAGGTCAAATTACCTTGTTCCGGGAAGCACTTCGCCGGTGATAAGAAATTCTTTAGGGTGAATTCATCCGGAGAAAGCCTGGATCAGGTAACTTCAAAGAAGAAGGCACTTAGTAATGCCAAAGGTGAAATGGCMGGRGCTATCAAYTCGACCATGAARRTCCTKGGTGACAACTTCGTTGAGTCCACTGAGTTCAATAATACAGAAGAGATCCTGGAAAAGTTTGTCGAGAACAGCCGGACCATTGTATCTCAACAGCTTATTGGCACCAAAACCGTGTGTGAAATGCTTACCAAAACCAAGGCAGGTAAATACAAAACCTATCTTGCAATTGAGCTTCCGGGTGAAGAGATTACTTCGGCTATCTATGACAAGCTCAAAACCAAAGAGTGGCTAAAAGTTGACTAYAARTACGAGAAGTTCAGGGATCAGTTCGAAAAGGAGATGGAGAAATTTGAAGAGAGYAACTGATTCCCCGCATTCGTCATTGTGAGGAGCGGTAGCGACGAAGCAATCTCCGTGCTCTGATTCCMGGAGATTGCTTCGTTCTCCTTTGTCGTCCTCGCAATGACGATTACAACAATCTCACAATGCCTAACTCATACTATGCAAAGCCAGCCTGTTCCCTTCAGAGTCGTTAAAGAGCGCCATAAACCCATGCTCATCTGATATCTGTTTTTTGCTTTGGAGTATTTTACCACCGGCTGCTTCTATTTTGGCCTCGGCAACCGATAGGTCCGGGCTTGCATCCATGTATACAACTACTCCCGATGCACCCGGAGTATAATCCGGACCCTTACACAGCGCAGCTCCACTTTCGCCATGTGGGAAAATCCCCATCATCAATCCACCGAAATCAACGGTGTGGATTTCCGTACTAAATACCGTTTCGTAAAATGTCTTGGCACGCTCAAAGTCTTCTACCGGTATCTCAAACCAGTGTGACCATTGTTTTTTCTGTTCTTCGGGTATGTTTTCTTGATTCATCTCTATGATTTTTTAAGTAATAATTTCTCAATGTTCTGCACTGAGTTTTTAATATCTGTCAATACACTTTCGTCGCTRCCACCGGATTKGGCATCCATCAACACTTCCCGTTGCCGTATTACCAGGTCACGAAAATCCTGTGCGTCATTGATGCCAATTAGTTTCATCTCATTTCCATCCTGAGAATTCCCTTGTCCTGCTGTTTCAACTTTTAAAACGCATAAGTTGAAATGACGCAGYAAAGGACCTTCAATAAATGTCARATCCTGAATGTTCTCCAGGGGAATRGTCTTCTCTACCTGAATGASGATGCCCTTTTTAAAGCGYAGAACGCGTTCSGTTACTTCGCATTCCAGYTTATCGTAATARTGTCTGCTATACCACTGTCCAASTCCCAATATCCAAATYARGAGTAGRGGCCAACCTGCCACGGTGATAAAGAGTATCAAGGCAATGTAGAGAAGAATATAAGTTCTAACCAAGGGGTTGAAAGTAGCGGATTGCAATACTTTTGGCCGGTTATTCATACTTTCTGYAGTTATTTTNAGACCTATTGCAAGATATGGAAATAACCCTAACAATCTTTTAAAACAGCCTCTGCRAATTTTCCGGCAGCTTCAGGTTTGAACCTAAACCACAGTTCTGGTTCAATGAGCTCYAATTCCATGACYACAAGATCTCCATTGTTGTCCCAGCTRACRTCAACCCTGGCATATGCGGGCATRGGATCAATCCTGGCAACCACATTYTGCGCAAAGGCAATTTCCTCYTCCGATGGATCATATAYCTCCACGCTTCCACCAAAGTCATCCTGCACCCTGAATTCGCCCTGTTTAGCAAGTTTTAAGATTGCATGGCTGTAATTTCCGCCAAAGACCATRTAKGCYACCTCGCCCTTTTTCAAAACGTTTGCCTGAAAAGGCTGAATCATCATTGCCTCCSTGGATGCGAGTTCACGAAACACRTTTTCGTGTTTCAAGACCTGGTCACTTCGGATCCTGTATGTATGTCTTCCWCCACCWGAAATAGCCGGTTTTAATACAAAATCCTGGAGCTCCTCCTGATCCTGAAGTTCGACCAACGTAATCTCTTCACCTGCTTCAATAAACCTGGTGGTACACACATTTACACCGCGGTCTGCGAGGTCATTCAAATAATGTTTGTCGAGATTCCAGCGAATCAGTGATGATGGGTTGATCATCCCGGTCTTGAAGGCCGTCGCATCCAACCATGTAGAGAATTCTGAAATCCTGTGAAAGTAATCCCAGGTTTCCCTGAATAACGCGGTTCTGACCTCTGACCAATCAAATTTYGGGTCGGCCCAATCAGCCTTAAYRACCTTCAATCCCTGGGCTTCCAGGGCATTTTGAACSAGCTCTTGTTCTCTCAGAACATTTTGAACATATTCATCGATTTCCGGTGGATCGATATARCATGCTTCAGTCAATAATGCGAGATCCCACTTCTGCATTAGTATGGGTTTTGCCAGTATTCAGAAGCCCTTTTGAACTTTCGGAGTTTCTTTACGAGTTTCTTTTTGCGGTCTTCCGTGATTTTCTTTTCACTCCAGGAAACAATTAAGGCATCAAAGCCCTTGCTGAGTTCCTTTTCCTCTGAAGAGAGAATGAATAACTGRTTCTTTCCAAAATCCTTCRYAAGTAGATGTTCCCGTGCCCAGYTGTCAAAATACTCYTTCTTRTTGACCATATGTTTGCCATTRTYTTCCATGAAGAGACCTAATTTCTTTCCGTGAAAATCAAACTCCCCTCTATTGTGCTGTACCTGAATATTAAAATAGCGGGCTTCCATACTGTTTAGCTTTGGATTGTCATCCAATCCCAAACTATCTGGAACGAGCTGTGCAAAGGACTGGGTGCAAAATAGAAGCAGAAGATATACTGTTAATTTCATGYGGAATTCAGAGCATCAAAAAATGAATGGYTATCTGGTGCTTGATATTYAATCTCGTCTTTTTCTATGTAAAACGCTGATGCATTTCCACTTAGCYACTTCACTCCAGGATTTTTTATCCGTGGATCGTTTGTACATATAGATGCAATAGGTTGAGCATTCGAATCCACAGTAATATTCCTGTTGAACAATTGCATATTYCTGATTCAAGGAAAATAAAGGAATAGAAAAGCGGTAGGCATAGTTCTTTCCCATTTTCTTACCGGAATAGCTGTGATTCAGTATCCTGTTCATTCCATTTGTATCAATGATMTCAAATCTTCTAAAATCTTCCGGATACCAATAGTCGTCTTCCAAATTGTTGTACTGCTTTTCCACRTATTTCAGATCCTTTKGGGTGAAGAAAAGTTTAACRGAATCTATTTCCATGATGCCYTTGGTMAGCTCTCCCATTTGRTAMAGTGTATCCTGTTCTCCRTACAAATCCTTTTCATTCCAATCCATGATCTCCTTATTGAGCTKGATAATTTCCTTAGGTAGKTCCYTGGAYAGMTTGATAAAGAAGTCMTGGATRACTTTGTCRGAGATTAATATACTATAGGTCTGTGAACTCACGCTGTTCCAACCGGATACGCACAGCAYGATTATTAACATTCGAGYGATCATCTTCATTATTCTTCCATCATTTCCTCAAAATATGTTCCTAAAGTAAAATAAATTACCCTCAATGTTAAATAAGCAATTGTATTTTTGTGCGKATTYCTATCYGGATTGGTCYATCTGATAATTTATATRATGARGAGAATATTRGTCTTGTTTTTTCTTTGTGCAGCGATAGCGACACAGGCTCAGAAGCCACRTCAACTTTCCGCGGCTGAGATATACCAAAAGATCCGAAAACTTGATGTGTTGGGAAATGTGCTTTATTTGGCAGCTCRTCCRGATGATGAAAATACGCGYTTTATAGCCTATTGTGCCAATGAAAAGCTGTTTAACACGGCTTATCTCTCGATGACGCGTGGGGATGGGGGGCAAAACCTGGTTGGTTCGGAAATTCGGGAGGAGCTGGGCATCATTCGCACACAGGAACTTCTAGCCGCCAGAAGGGTAGACGGKGGCCAGCARTTCTTTACCCGGGCAAATGATTTTGGTTATTCCAAGACGACTGAAGAAACACAGAAAATTTGGGATAGGGAAAAGGTACTCGGTGATATTGTTTGGGTAATTCGAAAATTYMGRCCKGATRTAATTGYATTGCGGTTTCCTCCTGGTAGAGGAGGGCATGGACACCATTCGGCCTCGGCAACCTTGGGAGTGGAGGCTTTTGAATTGGCGGCAGACAAAGAAGCATATACTGACCAATTGCAGTTTGTAGATACCTGGCAAGCAAAGCGGATCGTGGTCAATACTGGTCGCTGGTGGAATAAGGATATTTCTGCGGATGATGAGGGTGTTGTAGCTGAAGATATAGGTGGATATAACAAGGCGCTGGGTATTTCTTATAATGAGATGGCGGCGATAAGCCGAACCATGCACAAAAGCCAGGGGTTTGGTTCAACGGGCAGGAGGGGAGAGCAYCTYGAGTTTTTTGAGCACCTGAAGGGTGATGAGGCTTCAAAATCCTTGTTTGATGGCATTACAACAGATTGGAGTAGGATCAAAGATGGGAACAAGRTAGGGGACCTGGTGAAGGGCATTGTCCGTGACTTTGATATTARCGATCCCTCGAAAAGCGCWGCGGCKTTGCTTCGTCTTCAAAAWTTCATTCAAAARACYTCAGATGATCCTTGGGCTAAAGTTAAAGTGGCSGAAATAGCTGGATTGGTMGCCGATTGCTTTGGACTTTATTTAGAGGCTGTTGCCGATGACTATTCAGCTAGCCCCGGTGATTCCGTCCACGTCACATTCGAGGTTGTGAATAGAAGCKCTGAGTTTGTCGAATTAAAGCGCATAACGTGTACTTCCCTGGGARTAGATATTGCATTTGATTCCGCATTGACCTATAACTCAAAGAAGGAGATCAATCAGTCTTTCGTTATTCCCAAGCAAATGCGCGTCCGGCAGCCGTATTGGTTGGAGAAAGAAGGTACGCTAGGCACCTACCGCGTAGATGACCAACAGCTCATTGGCACTCCGGAAAATACTCCRGCGATTGAGTTTGAACTCACYGTGAATCTCTACGGCAATCCATCGACATTTAAAATACCCCTGGTGCATAAAYGGAATGATCCKGTTCAWGGAGAACAATACAGGCCATTTGTAATTACACCTCCGGTATTCGTGAATTTATCTGAGCCTATTTATGTATTTGCGAGTGAAAAGGAAAAAGAACTGGAGATCGTAATTAAAGCCGGCAAGAAGGATATAATGGGCCGTTTGAGTTTGGCTGTACCCAAAGGATGGGAGATCGTTAATGGAAAACAGTCCTTTAGTCTTAAAGAGAAAGGAGAAGAGGTCAGGCTAAAAGTCAGGCTAAAGGCAGGTGCTAACGCTGAAAACGGYGTGATCAAAGCTGGGGCAAATATTGCCGGTACCAGTTACCACCAATCCCTGGTCACCATTGYSTATGATCATWTACCTACCCAAACATATTTCCCTAAMGCAGCGGCTCGACTGATCAATGTSAATTTGGAAAAGAGGGGCACYAATGTAGGGTATATACATGGTGCAGGTGATGTTGTRCCTGAGGCGCTTACCAATATGGGTTATCWGGTRGATGTGCTKGAAGAAGACGATATTTCTGCTGAGCGGCTTGAGAAATACAGCACYGTYGTACTTGGAATAAGGGCACTTAACACAAATGAGCGAATTGGATTTATTATGCCRACATTGTTTGAATACGTGTATGGAGGAGGAAGCCTCGTTATACAGTACAATACCAGACACAGGGTTAAAACGGATAAATTCTCTCCYTATCCCATGAAATTGTCTCGGGATAGGGTGACCGAAGAAGATGCCAAAGTGACTTTCCTATTGCCTGACCATCCAATCCTCAATACACCCAATAAGATTACCAATGCTGACTTTGATGGATGGGTACAGGAGCGTGGACTCTATTTCCCCAATGAATGGGATGAAAAATACGCCGCAATTCTTAGTTGGCACGATGTCGGGGAGGATGCTAAGGAGGGCTCCTTACTTGCTGCCGAATACGGAAAAGGTCATTTTATCTATACTGGCATTTCGTTTTTCAGAGAACTGCCTGCCGGAGTGCCAGGAGCCTATCGTTTGTTGGCCAATATAATTTCCTACGGCAATGAGTGATGAGACATCTTTAGATCAGGAGGATGGGCCACCGGTTTTTAAATCCTGGATAGGTTGGTATGCGCTGCTCATTGGCGTATTGGTATCCCTGATCGGCCTTTTCTACTGGTTCACTGAATCCTTCTCATGAGTGCGATTGACTGGATCATCCTCTTTGGTACGCTCACTTTCATTGTGGCCTATGGTGTGTGGAAAACCAGGGGAAGTAAGAATCTTGAATCTTACCTGAAGGGAGACAACCAGGCGCGATGGTGGGGGATAGGCATATCGATCATGGCTACCCAGGCCTCGGCAATTACCTTCTTATCGACACCGGGTCAGGCCTATAATGACGGAATGGGCTTTATCCAATTTTATTTTGGCTTGCCGATAGCCATGATTATCCTATCGGTGACTTTCATTCCTATTTACTATAAGCTCAAGGTTTATACCGCCTATGAATTCCTTGAAACAAGGTTTGATTTAAAAACGCGTACGCTCGCTTCTTTGCTATTTCTTGTGCAGCGTGGATTGGCTGCGGGCATCACCATCTATGCACCCTCAATCATACTTTCAACATTGCTGGATTGGAACCTGGCGGCAACCAATGTGCTCATCGGTTCATTGGTGATTGTTTATACCGTATCTGGTGGAACCAAAGCGGTGACGCAGACCCAGAAGCAACAAATGGCCGTGATGATGGGTGGAATGGTGATCGCGGGTATAATGGTTATCTCCATGCTTCCCAAAAACATCGGTTTTGTAGACGCGTTGAACGTCGCTGGTAAAATGGGCAAGCTCAATGTAGTCAACTTTGAATTTGATTTGAGTGATCGATACAATTTCTGGTCGGGGATAACGGCTTCCCTGTTTTTGTTCATGTCGTATTTCGGCACAGACCAGTCCCAGGTGCAGCGTTACCTGAGCGGCCGCTCACTTGCAGAGAGCAGACTCGGTTTGATTATGAATGGATTGTTGAAAGTCCCTATGCAATTCGTCATATTGTTTATTGGTGTGATGGTATTCGTGTTCTACCAGTTCAATCAGCCCCCGATATTCTTCAATAAGGTRGARAARGAGAAACTGGAGCAGACCGCTTATGCGGATGAACTTAGCAGTCTCGAAATTCAATACACGGAGGTTTTTGAAGAGAAGARAKCCACTTTAAATGATTTGGTCATCGCTATTGAAAGGGAAGATGAAGCCGTTGTTTCGGAGGCGAGTGGAAAGGCTATGCTTCTCTATGAAAGGTCGAAAGAAATCAGAGAAGAGGTAAAAGCCCTGGTGAAGCAGTCCAATCCGGATGCAGAGACCAATGATAAGGATTATATCTTCATGACCTTTGTGATGGACCACCTTCCGGTGGGATTGGTAGGCCTGTTGTTTGCTGTCATGTTTTCGGCCGCTATGTCGTCTACTTCGTCTGAATTAAACGCTCTGGCTTCGACCACCACTATTGATCTGTACAAGCGATCGCTAAAAAAAGATGGCGACCCATTGCATTATCTGAAATCTTCGAGGTGGTTTACACTKCTATGGGGAATTCTGGCCATTGCCTTTGCCACCTATGCTTCACTTTTTGAGAACCTTATTCAGGCAGTAAACCTACTGGGTTCGCTTTTCTACGGATCGATATTGGGAATCTTTCTGGTGGCCTTTTATTTTAAGGCTATCAAGAGTCACGCGGTGTTCTATGCCGCGATTGGTGCTGAGGCCTGCGTGATGTACATTCACTACATGAATTCCAATGGTTCGGCGCCTGAATGGCTGAACATGGGTTACCTCTGGTATAACGTGGTGGGGTGTGTGTTGGTAATTGTCTTCGGGTATTTGCTTCAGGCGATAATTCGGAAATAGAAAAARCCATYCCAAACGGAATGGCCCTTTTCTAATGTAMTGTGTCTTTTGTTTCTACCCTTTCAACTTGGCTATCAGCTCCTCATTGCGTTTGATATAACCRAAATCGCCATCCTCATAAACCTTGGCCATTTCCATCGATTTTTCTGCAGCTGCAATAGCCTCCTTCTTTTTACCTAAGTCTCCAAGAATCTGAGCTCTGTTGTGGATATACCAAAAGGCATCGTCCCGTTTCTCAATCGCTATGTCAATCCATTTAAGGGCTTGTTCCAGGTCCTTTCCTTTATCCTGATAGTAYAACGCAGCCCTTCTGTAGTCATTAGCGCTGGGTCCATCAAGTATYGTCTTCTTGATAGCCGCCATAACAGCTTCATCCGTGTTGACTTTGATRGGTATGCTCACTCTGGTATTTGCCCARGAKAGATCCARRTTGCAGCCMTCACYGGTAAGTGTCGAAAAATCAATGGTGAACGTCTCAACAACATCGTTGAGYTTKRYYGGTTTRGCYGTGAARCGTGCYGCATCATCTTCTTCTTTCTTATAATTGTCRGCGTCCCARTTTTCCAGACTCTTGCTGATGATTATTGTCCACTCCGCTTCTCCTGGAATAGTGTAAATTGAATATTCACCSGCGTCAACGTCTATACCACCGATATTGACTTYTTCMGARAATTTGATYTTYGTRGATGCATYYGCCCCCGTTCGCCAYACYTCRCCATARGGWACCAGCTTTCCAAAGATCRCCCGGTCTTTCTTGCCMGGGCGCGAGTAGTYRAGTTCAATATCKACCAATCCGACCTTTTGGCTTACAGTTGCACCAGGACTCGGTGCCGGAGTTTTTATTTGGGCGTTAACAGTTAAGGTGAAACAGGTTAATGCCGCAATTGCAATACTTTGTAGTTTTTTCATTGTCTGCTTTTTAGATTTWGGAAGACAAATATAGGTTTCTTCGMCMGTTTATCYARGYATTRRAGAATTTNNCNCYGGTGCGTGCAMATTYGTATTCGTAACCRGCTATGGTTTTTTGCCAACCTTCATATAGAGCTCCCAACTTACAGTTCTGGCCATTTCCGGATCTCCCCCAGTCTTTATCTATAGCTTTACAAAGTATAAATTCCCACCAAAGAAGCCAGCTGATTTGTCCCTCAGGTCAAGCACATCGGGCCATTCTGTCTTCTTGAACATTTCCTTTTTATACCTAAAACCGAATGAGAGATTCAATTCCGGACTTTTATAAGAATAATCTGAAGAGAAAACACCGAACGCATTTTCCAGGTTGTCTTTTTTCCGGACATTTTCTATCCAGTTAAATTTATTACCCAGACTAAAACTGAGCGAGTAGGCCAACTCTGGTTCATTGTACAGGTAACCCGATACCGTACGGTTATCGCGAGCGCCATATGACGGATAAAATTCACTTATAATGTACTGCTCGGGCTGGAAGCTAATAATATTGGAATTGTGAGGCATAGCCTGGCTCGTCGAATAACTGTATGACAATACGAAGGAAACAGAATCAAGGGAGTGTTCAACTTT
>NVRW01000051.1 GCA_002400975.1 Flavobacteriales bacterium
AAAGGAACCCTAGGTTTAAACGAAGACAAGGGTAATTAATGATCTTTTGAGTACTGAAGATATTGCACGAAAAACTGGAATTTGTGTAGGAAATTTAGTAATTTTGCAGTCCCAAATTTAGAATAGTTAAAATAGAGAGAACTAAAATATTGAAAATTAATAGCTTATGGCAAGAATAGCTGGAATAGATTTACCGAAAGAAAAAAGAGGTGAGATCGGGCTTACCTATATATACGGAATCGGCAGGCGTACAGCTTCACAGATACTTACCGAAGCYGGTATAGATGTGAATATCAARGTAAAAGACTGGACCGATGACCAACARTCTAAGATTAGAAAGCACATCGGCGACAAACTAAAAATTGAAGGTGAGCTTAGGTCTGAAACSCARGTTGATATCAAGCGTCTGAAAGATATTGGCTGYTACCGGGGGATTCGCCATAGAATTGGATTRCCGCTAAGAGGTCAAAAAACAAAGAACAACGCCCGAACKCGAAAAGGCAAGAAAAAGACCATAGCGAACAAGAAGAAAGTAATGAAAGGATAATCTTAAAGATACCATGGCACGACAAAGTTCTAAAAAGAGAAAAGTAAAAGTTGAAGCATTTGGGCAAGCGCATATTCACGCCTCGTTCAACAACATCATCATTTCGCTGACCAACAACCAAGGTCAGGTAATTGCATGGTCTTCAGCTGGGAAAAAAGGATTCAGGGGTTCAAAGAAGAACACCCCTTACGCTGCCGCTCAGGCTGCAACAGATTGCGCTCAGGTTGCATATGATCTGGGCTTGAGGAAGGTGAAAGTATTTGTTAAAGGTCCTGGCGGTGGAAGAGAATCYGCTATCAGGACAATTCACAATGCTGGTATCGTCGTTACTGAAATCATGGATGTAACCCCTATGCCCCACAATGGCTGCAGGCCTCCTAAGAGAAGAAGGGTCTAAGAGCTTCAGCTGGCTAAAATCTATAATGAACAATCTATAATCAACAAATGGCAAAGTACATAGGTCCTAAATCGAAGATCGCAAGAAAATTTGGAGAACCGATATTTGGTGCTGACAAATACCTTGAAAAGAAGGCGTATCCACCTGGACAGCACGGAAACAAGAGAAGAAGGGGCAAGAAGTCTGAATATGCTATTCAGCTTATGGAGAAGCAAAAGGCCAAGTATACCTATGGTATCCTGGAGCGTCAGTTTGCAAATCTCTTTAAAAAGGCATCCCGTAAAAGAGGAATTACCGGTGTCTTGCTCTTACAACTTTGTGAATCGAGATTGGACAACACTGTTTACCGAATGGGGCTGGCCCCTACCCGRGCTGGCGCRCGCCAACTTGTAGGACACAAGCACATTACGGTAAATGACCAACTTGTGAACATTCCCTCATATCAACTAAAGGCAGGTGATAGAATTGCTGTGCGAGAACAGTCAAAATCAAACGAATCGATCACTGCTTCACTTGCGGAGAACCCAAATGTYTATCCGTGGCTTGAATGGGATATAACGARCCTGACTGGTGTTTTTCTTAATGAACCGGAAAGAGGTGAAATTCCTGAGCCTATTAAAGAGCAGTTGATCGTGGAATTGTACTCTAAATAAATCTTTACAACCTGTTAACAGCAGCGATAAAATATTTTTAACACTAAACTTAACACTTACACAAAATGGCAATTTTAGCTTTTCAGAAACCAGATAAAGTAATAATGTTGGACTCGTCAGAAACCGTTGGGAAATTCGAGTTTCGTCCGCTAGAGCCTGGATATGGTATTACAATAGGAAACGCATTGAGAAGAATTCTCCTTGCTTCGTTAGAAGGATTTGCAATTACCTCTATAAAAATTGAAGGCATTGACCACGAGTTCTCTACTATCAAGGGTGTTGTGGAAGATGTAACCGAAATCATTTTGAACTTAAAGCAAGTGCGTTTCAAGCAACAAATTGAAGACACTGACAATGAGAAGGTATCGGTATCCTTAACGGGCCAAACAACTTTCAAAGCAGGGGATCTAGGTAAGTTCATATCTGGCTTCCAGGTATTGAACCCGGATATGGTGATCTGCAATATGGAAAAGTCAGTAAAGCTAACCATGGAACTTTCTATTGATAAAGGAAGAGGCTATGTACCCGCTGAGGAGAACAAGCCATTGAATGGCARCYTWGGACTTATTCCRATTGACTCWATTTAYACACCRATYAARAATGTRAASTAYKCWATAGAGAAYTATAGRGTWGAGCARAARACTGACTATGARAAGTTRGTGTTTGAAATCACTACRGAYGGATCRATCMAKCCWAARGATGCWYTGACWGAAGCWGCKAARATCTTGATTCACCACTTYATGTTRTTYWSWGATGARAGRATCACACTTGAYGTKGAGGAAAAATCAGTKACTGAAGARTTTGATGAATCATCTCTTCACATGCGTCAATTGTTAATGACCAAATTAACTGATCTTGATTTATCTGTAAGAGCATTGAATTGTTTAAAAGCTGCAGAGATCGACACACTTGGTGATTTAGTATCATTTGTCAAGAATGATCTGCTGAAATTCCGAAACTTTGGAAAGAAGTCGCTTTCTGAGCTGGAAGATTTAGTAGATGCAAAAGGACTGTCTTTTGGTATGGATATCTCCAAGTACAAAATCGAAAGATAAGAGCGAGAATTAACAGTTATTACAAGCACCAATGAGACACGGGAAGAAATTCAATCATCTTAGCAGGAAGGCGCCTCACAGAAAGGCGATGTTGGCCAATATGGCATCCTCACTGCTAAAGCACAAGAGAATCAAGACAACTGTTGCCAAAGCGAAAGCTTTGAGAAGTTTTGTTGAACCATTGTTAACAAAAGCAAAAGATGATACCACGCACTCGAGAAGAATGGTATTCAGGTATCTCAGGGACAAATACGCGGTAACTGAATTGTTTAGAGATGTGGCGCCAAAGATCGCTGACCGGCCAGGAGGCTATACACGAATTCTGAAAACCGGCAATCGTTTGGGTGATAATGCTGAAATGTGTCTTATTGAATTAGTGGACTTCAACGAGGCATTGATGGCAGAACCAAAAACCGGAGCAGCAGCTGAGAAGAAGCCTAGAACTCGTAGAGGAAGAAGGAAAAAAGACAGCACTGATGCAAAGCCAGCGGTCTCCGCCAAAGTTGAAGCCAAGCCTATAGTCGAGGATGCTGAAATAGTTGAGGAAGAAGTTGAAGTGAAAGAGGAAGCTAAGACTGAGGAAGAAACGGACACGAAAAATGAAGATTCATCCGACACAGCCGACAATGATTCTCCAGAAAAAGAGGAAGAACCAGAAGCCAAAACTGAAAACACTCCGGTAAGCGAAGTTGAAGAAGTGGCTGAAGAGCAAAACACCGACGCTGAAACTAAAGAAGACACAAAAGACGATGCGCCGGAAGACACTGCAACTGAAGAAGGAGAAGGAGAAGAAGAAGAAAAGAAAGACTAAAACCTGGTCGTTATCAAATATTGAACCCCTTTCCGAAAACGGAGAGGGGTTTTTTTATGTGTTAGAACCAGCCGGAAAAATCAGCATATCCAGATTGACAATTTTATTTAGATACTTTTGTAACATTCAAAAAAATGCAAAATATTGAGATTTAATGTAACGCTTCAATTATCTGGAAATATGAAAACGATATTAAGCCTTGGAATAATACTGGCTCTCGCCACCACAATCTTCTCTTGCAAAAAATATCCAGAGGGACCAGCGTTGAGCCTGCGATCCAAAAAAGGACGGGTTGCCAATAAGTGGAAAATAGACAAGTGGTTTATCGGTGGTGTTGATTCTGCTATGTATTATGCAGCTGAGGGCACGTGGATAGAACTCACCAAGGATGGCAAAGTAAGCGCTGTTCAAGTCCAAAAATATGGAACCCAATCGCTCACAACTACCTTCACGGGTAATTGGCAATTCGTTGATGACAAAGAGGTTCTGGGCTGGGTGTTAACTGACGACCTTACCAATACCGCAGACGCTACAACCTTTGATATTCTAAAATTAAAGGAGAAAGAAATGTGGTTGTTGGATGAGGATGACAATGCCAACAAAACCGAAGAGATCCGACTTATCCCCTATTAGCGAATACACCAACCCTTTTGTTGGTTCAAATCCAGATCTGTTCATTTTCTGGTGTTATTGTTGATAAATTATTGTCAACCATTTAAATGTATGCCGTACTTTTGTACGATCCTTTTGAACTTTTTGGCTTTACCTGGATCGACCTGCCTACCGGCAGGCAGGCTAAACGAGACACAATTTCTTGTACAAATACGGAACAAGTCGGGTCGACAAATGAATAAGTACGAGCAAGGCCAGCCAGCGGTATTGTTACTCGCAGATGGCTCAGTTTTCAGAGGAAAAGCAGCGGGGAAAACAGGAACAACCACCGGCGAAATCTGCTTCAATACGGGGATGACCGGCTACCAGGAAATCTTTACTGATCCATCCTATTTCGGACAAATTTTAGTTACTGCGACATCCCATATTGGAAACTATGGAGTCCATCCCGGGGAAACTGAATCCGAATCTCTAATGATCGCTGGATTGGTCTGTAAACAATTTTCTAAACCATTCTCCAGGGCATCTGCAAGCACATCCATTCAAGATTATTTTGAAAGCCACAACTTAATTGGCATATCAAATGTTGATACGAGGGCACTCGTCCGAAAAATTCGAGACAATGGAGCAATGAACGCGGTGATTTCATCCCAGGAGACCGACATTGCTAAATTGCAGAAGATACTTGATAAAGTACCGTCTATGAACGGGCTTGAACTCTCCTCTAAAGTTACAACTGACAAGGCGTAYTTCCTGGGTGATGAAGATGCCAGGCACAAAATTGCCGTGCTCGACCTGGGGGTCAAGAAGAATATTCTGCGCTGTTTGATTGAAAGGGATTGCTACCTGAAAGTTTTCCCAATGCATACTTCATTCAATGAGATTCAGAATTGGAATCCTGRCGGCATYATGCTCTCCAATGGRCCTGGCGACCCTTCCGCAATGCAGGAAGTTRTTGATACGRCCAAAGAAATTATAGCATCTGATATTCCCACCTTTGGAATTTGTCTGGGGCATCAAATTATTGCACTCGCTGYGGGCCTGAGAACRGAAAAGATGCACAACGGACATCGCGGRGTTAACCATCCTGTGAAGAACATTGCAACGGGAAAATGCGAAGTAACTTCACAAAACCACGGCTTTGTTGTTAAGTATGAAGACGCCGATAAAAACGATAACATCGAAGTTACTCACGTGCACCTCAACGACAATACACTTGCCGGTATCAAGCTGAAAAATAAAAAAGTATTCTCGGTCCAATTTCATCCTGAGGCTGCCGCCGGACCGAAAGRCTCCAGGTATTTATTCGATGAGTTTGTAGCAAGTTTAAGTGATGAGAAACCCGCCTCTAAAGCCAACAAGTCCAAGGCTGGTAAATCATAATTCAACGTGATCAGGACAATCGCAAATTCGATTTAAACTAATATGGGTAAAATTGCCAAGATACACGCAAGGCAGATCCTGGATTCGCGTGGAAATCCAAGTATTGAAGTTGATCTAACATCGAATACAGGTGTTATGGGCCGGGCCGCTGTTCCCTCAGGCGCGTCCACAGGGGTACACGAAGCGGTTGAGCTTAGAGATGGAGATAAAAGCAAATACCTGGGAAAAGGCGTGGTACAGGCCGTGTCAAACGTGAATGATGTCTTAAATGGTGAATTGCARGGATTTGATCTTGAAGACCAGGAAGGTYTGGACCAGAAAATGATCGCGCTGGATGGCACTCCCAACAAGTCCAGGTTGGGTGCAAATGCAATCCTGGGYGTATCCCTGGCAGCCGCAAAGGCCGCTGCGCTCGAGCAAAAGGTGTCTCTTTTTCGTTATTTGGGCGGTGCCGATGCAACCACACTTCCCATGCCGATGATGAACATCCTTAACGGTGGATCACATGCTGACAATGGAATTGATTTCCAGGAGTTCATGGTAATGCCAATCGGGGCATCTTCWTTTACRGAAGGTTTGAGAATGGGBGTGGAGGTATTTCATCACTTGAAAGCCGTTCTCAAAAAVGAAAACCTATCTACAAACGTAGGAGACGAAGGAGGCTTTGCGCCCAACATTAAATCAAATGAAGATGCAATCAAGTATGTACTTGCTGCAATTGAAGACGCCGGTTATCGACCKGGGGARGACATGTACATTGCGCTGGATCCCGCRGCTTCYGAGTTTTATATAAATGAAGAAAATGTATACCACTTGTTTAAATCGTCAGGAGAGAARCTCTCTCCCACTGAMATGGTGGCRTATTGGACGGACTGGGCACASAAATATCCSATCATTTCCATCGAGGATGGTATGGCAGAAGATGATTGGGATGGATGGCGRCAAATCACCSAATCCCTGGGAAAAACTACCCAACTCGTGGGTGATGACCTCTTTGTAACCAATGTTGACAGGCTGCAGAGAGGCATCGATGAAGGGGTGGCCAATTCAATTTTGATAAAGGTCAACCAAATCGGAACGCTCTCTGAGACTGTTAACGCAATTAAACTTGCCGGGGAAAACCAGTACACTTCGGTAATGAGCCAYMGGTCTGGMGAGACAGAAGATACCACMATTGCYGATCTGGCYGTCGCTTTTGGAACRGGACAAATAAAAACCGGATCAGCATCYAGAACRGACAGGACAGCCAAGTACAACCAATTGCTCAGAATTGAAGARGAATTGGGCAGCTCAGCCAGGTATATTGGCACCGGCTTTAAATTCGCCTAAGTGCCGGTACGTCCTCTTGCAGGTTAACCAGAGGATTGCTATATTAGCCTCAGGTTGACTCCAGCCCCCTTTTTTGAAATTCCTGATAGAGATTTGGATAGAGAGAATGAATAAACTACAATTTCAGTACGATGGATAAGATAAAAGAAAAATTCGCGGCGAAAGCACTWCCAATGACCAGCGAAATTAAGGAAATGTTGAAAGGTCATGGGGATACGGTMATGGGTGAATACAAGTTGTCTCAGATGTACGGTGGTATGAAGGGAATAGTCGGCATGGTAACCGAAACCTCAAAACTTGATCCGGCAGAGGGAATTCGATTTAGAGGATATTCCATTCCTGAGTTGAGGGAACATCTGCCTAAGGCACCCGGAGGYTTTGARCCGCTACCTGAGGGGATTTTCTATCTCATGCTGATCGGTGAATTGCCCACCGAAGAAGATGTSACYGGRGTGAGCAACAATTGGGCGAGAAGAGCTATTGTCCCAAAACACGTCTTCAACGTTTTGGATGCGCTTCCSGTSAGTACACATCCAATGACACAATTCTCCGCGGGTATTCTGGCCCTTCGAACTGAATCTTTGTTTGCAAAGGCTTATCATGAYCTGGCTAAGAAAGACTACTGGGATTCGACATACGAAGATGTAATGAATTTGATCGCTCGACTACCACGAGTGGCAGCGTACATCTATCGCAGGATGTACCACGATGGCAACCACATTGAACCGGATCCAAAACTTGATTGGGCGGCGAACTTTGCTCATATGCTGGGATTTGACAGCGACGAGTTYAAAAGGCTGATGCGTCTTTATATGACYATACATTCAGATCACGAAGGGGGAAACGTATCGGCACATGCCACACATTTGGTGGGTTCTGCTTTGGGTGATGCTTACCTGTCCTTTAGTTCCGGGATGAATGGGCTTGCCGGACCCTTACATGGCTTGGCCAATCAGGAAGTGGTGAGATGGATCCTGGAAATGAAGGAAGAGCTAGGRGGMGGGAAACCAAATAAAGAACAAATAGCARASTACGTTAAGAAAACAYTGAAGGATGGAAAAGTAATACCGGGATATGGGCATGCGGTATTGCGTAAAACAGATCCCCGCTATACTGCACAAATGGACTTCTCTAAACGCTATATTGAACAAGACGATCTTATTGACACCGTCCACTTGATCTATGAAGTGGTTCCTGATATACTCAAGGCTACGGGTAAGATAAAAAACCCATGGCCCAATGTAGACGCACACTCTGGAGCCCTCCTTGTTCACTATGGAATGACGGAATACGATTTCTACACTGTTCTTTTTGGGGTTTCCAGATCCTTGGGAGTTCTTGCCCAGTTAATTTGGGACCGCGCTCTGGGCCTACCCATTGAACGCCCGAGCTCTACCACTACTGAGCTTCTTAAAAAGGAACTGAATATCAACTAAGCCGAACCTCCAGGTATATGGGCACTTTTGAGATTCAGGGCGGATGTCGRCTTAAAGGAGATTTGCATCCCCAAGGCGCCAAAAACGAAGTCCTKCAAATACTCTGTGCRGTACTTCTAACCCCGGAAGAAGTTATTATAGACAATATACCTCGAATTCGGGATGTCTTGTTTCTAATTGACTTATTGGGCCAATTGGGCGTATCCGTCAAGCAAATCGACGATCACAAATACAGCTTCCGCACTGAGAATATTGATTTTGATTACCTGAGRTCAGATAARTTCAARGAACAYGGTGCCAGGYTAAGRGGCTCYATYATGATTGTCGGRCCAATGCTCGCACGATTTGGTCAAGGACTCATCCCCACTCCRGGTGGCGATAAAATTGGCAGAAGGCGACTGGATACCCATTTTACDGGCTTCCAAAACCTTGGAGCCACTTTTACTTATGACAAAAAGGAGAACTTTTACAAAATAGAAGCHGACAAGCTDMAGGGTGCDTCAATGTTDYTRGACGAGGCTTCCGTAACVGGAACAGCCAATATCCTTATGGCGGCCGTCCTTGCAAGTGGCASWACGAGTATTTACAATGCTGCATGTGAACCCTACATCCAGCAACTTTGTAAGATGCTGAATTCTATGGGTGCCAAAATTTCCGGAATTGGCTCTAACCTCCTGATTATTGAWGGTGTTGACGCHCTDGGCGGTTGTGAACACAGGATATTRCCGGATATGATTGAAATTGGCAGTTTTATCGGTCTTGCCGCCATGACCCAATCAGAAATTACCATCAAAGATGTGTCATATGATAACCTGGGGATAATTCCAACTGTTTTTAAGCGATTGGGRATTCAGATGGAACGTCGGGGTGATGACATTTACSTCCCTCCACAGGATACGTATGAGATACAAACCTTCATCGATGGCTCCATATTRACCGTTGCTGACGCCATCTGGCCGGGTTTTACGCCAGACCTGTTGAGCATTGGCTTGGTTATTGCCACCCAAGCTAAAGGAAGCGTGCTCTTTCACCAAAAGATGTTTGAGAGTCGCTTGTTCTTTGTAGACRAATTGATTGATATGGGCGCACAAATTATACTTTGYGACCCYCACCGGGCAACCGTTATTGGATTAAACCGGTCTGTTAAGTTAAGGGCGATTGAAATGACATCTCCTGATATCAGGGCRGGTGTYTCATTRCTCATTGCTGCAATGTCAGCAGAAGGTACAAGTGTGATACATAATATTGAGCAAATAGACCGGGGATATCAAAATATTGATACGCGTTTGAATGCATTGGGCGCTCAGATTAAAAGGATACAATAAAATTGTAATTTTACGCCTGACTGAGCTCAGCGAGCCTGCCTACCGGCAGGCAGGCACGGCAGGTGGGTTAAATTAATCAGATATAACATGAAAAATATCAGCATTATATTGTCAATAGGCCTGGCGCTTATTTTGACCGTTTGTGGCTTCAAATTTCAGAATGAAACAGCCGACGATCAGCCAACGATTGGAATTGGAGTGGGAAATCAGGCTCCTGAACTTGTATTYAACAACCCYGATGGTGAACCGATAGCGCTATCATCACTSCGTGGTAAAATTGTCTTGATTGACTTTTGGGCTTCGTGGTGTGGCCCTTGCAGAAAGGAAAACCCAAGCATAGTCAGGGCATACCATAATTATAAGGATGCCAAATATGAAGATGCCAAGGGGTTTACCATCTTTTCTGTTTCTCTGGATCGTGCAATGGCTTCCTGGAAGAATGCCATCACCAAAGACAAGCTCGAATGGCCATACCATGTGAGTGATCTAAAAGCATGGCAATCTGCAGCCGGCAAATCTTACAGGGTGAATTCTATCCCTTCTAGCTGGTTGATAGATGCAGATGGTATTATAATAGCCAGAAACCTWAGGGGTGCTGCTTTAGAACAGACCYTKGCGCAACTGGTAAAGAAGTCRGGYAAGAAARRTMCAAAGAMCAAGTCRAGCAAAGCCGCGAAAGAGGCCGAGCTMCACATGACCAGGTAGTCAAACAAAATTCAAAACAAAGATTCTTAAGGTGAGGTTTTCCTCACCTTTTCTTTTTCTCAATGTGCTCTTATGACATTCTGACCATGTTTTCTCAATTGGCAAATATTTTGAATAGGGGTTTAACAAGGGCATTTGGGTTATTTCATAAGGAAAAACGGATAAAATGACGGAAAAAGACAAAGATTCGGTCAAAGGTGAAACTTTGGCAGAAGAAGAGCAGGTAAAGACGGATAACCCGGAGAACAACTCTGAGGAAAAGGACAGCACCAGCGAGGAGGCAGATGACGGCAAATCAGCTCCTGAGGAAGAGAAGAGCCCNGAAGAAGAGCTCGCAGATTTGAATGACCGATTTTTGAGGCTGTATTCGGAGTTTGACAATTACAAAAGAAGGACGGCAAAAGAGCGATTGGAGCTGTTTAAAACGGCGGGTGAGGATATCATTGTTTCATTGCTTCCGGTTTTAGATGATTTTGATCGAGCGATGAAGGCCGCTGAAGATGCCAAAGAGGGAAGCGAAGCGAAGCAGGGGATGGAACTCATCAAGAATAAATTGATGGTAACTCTAAAACAAAAGGGGCTGGAGCCTATGGATTCAATGGGCAAACCCTTTGATACCGACAATCATGAGGCGATCACCAAAATCCCCGCTCCAAAAAAGAAATTAAAGGGCAAAGTCGTTGATGTGATTGAAAAAGGGTTCTTGCTCAACGGCAAGGTAATCCGGCATGCAAAAGTAGTGGTGGGTAGTTAAAACTATCCCCGGCAAGAAGATTGTAATGGCTAAAAGAGATTTTTACGAGGTATTGGGAGTGCCCAAGGGCGCTACGGAAGCTGAAATTAAAAARGCTTACCGGAAGATGGCGATCAAATAYCACCCAGATAAAAATCAAGGGGACGAACGTGCGGAAGAGCAATTTAAAGAAGCTGCTGAGGCATACGAGATATTGAGCAGCGCCGAAAAGCGCAGTCGCTACGATCAGTTTGGGCACGCCGGTTTGGGTGGCCCGGGTGGTGGTGGATTTGGAGGTGGCATGAGTATGGATGACATYKWYRRYSWSTTTGGCGACATCTTTGGCGGAGGAGGCAGCCCRTTCGATAGTTTCTTTGGAGGWGGTCAGAGAGGAAGAAGAGTRAACCGGGGTTCGAATCTRCGGATCAAGGTRAAACTCAGTCTTGAAGAGATTGCCCAGGGCACCGAAAAAAAAGTRAAAGTTCWAAAATACCTTGCYTGCGATGATTGCCATGGCAGTGGTGCRGAAGACGGTGGYGGTCACAGCACTTGCAGCCAATGCAACGGGTCCGGACAAGTGACCMGGGTMTCAAACACCATMCTKGGGGCCATGCAAACGTCATCTACYTGYCCATCSTGCGGTGGYGAGGGRCAAATCATAACAGCCAAATGCAAAACCTGTATAGGTGATGGCATAGTGAAAGGGGAAGACACRATCACATTGAATATTCCTGCRGGTGTTGAAGATGGAATGCAAYTRGCSGTAAGYGGMAARGGCARTACMGGCGCCCGGGGAGGCATTGCAGGCGACCTGATCGTTTTAATTGAGGAAGTCGAGCATSCTSATCTTAAACGMGACGGAAACAACCTCTACTAYGACCTCTAYGTCCATTTTTCAGATGCMGCMCTGGGATCAACTGCAGAAGTGCCTACGCTAACCGGCAAGGCCAAAATCAAAGTSGAYCAGGGAACGCAATCAGGGAAATTACTGAGATTGCGGGGTAAAGGACTTCCAAGTGTGAACGGTTATGGAACCGGCGATCTTTTGGTTAATATCAATGTTTGGACACCGCAGGAACTCACAAAAGARGAAAGGAAAACRCTGGAARSTCTAAGGGATGCCGAAAAYTTCAAACCAAATCCCGCCGGAGATGAGAAGGGGTTCTTTGAAAAAATGCATCAATTCTTCAAATAGGGYYTTCCTCCAAATATCATTCKGCCCATCTTGATTTCAGCCTWATTTTTGGTATATTTGTTATGCATAACTAATACCTTAAGCCATGTTTAAYAAGCTTGTCGCGGGTAATTTGCTCGCCTTCACTCTTATAGCCTCTCAATTCACGCTAACGGAGAATGTTTCTGCTCAAAGTACCTGGAGCGATGTACACGCAATATTGCAAACTTCCTGTGGATCGATGACCGGAGGTTGCCATGAAATGGCGGCATCACACCCGTTAAAACTTATTGGAACGGAATCGTTCGTCTACAATAATATAGTCAATGCCAACCCCATAAATCCAAGCGCTATTGCTGCGGGATATAAACTGGTAGATCCCGGCTATCCACATCAAAGTTTCCTTTTGAAAAAGGTAAACGACAGCACATTACAGGATCCTGACAATGGCTTAGACAATGTTGCCCAGGGAAAACCAATGCCTTAYAGTKCMCCCCCCCTATCACCTGARGATATTGACCTTATCAATGCCTGGATCTTGYAYGGAGCGCCTCAAACAGGTACTGTTGTCGATGCACAACTCATTTCTGACTACCACAATATTGGTGGATTGGCCCATGCGGACCCGTTTCCGGCACCAGCTCCTGCGGATGGTTTTCAAATTCACTATGGTTCGATATTCATGGCACCAAATACCGAAAAAGAGTTCTTCCTGAAAAGAAAGCTCCCAAATCTTACCGAGGAAATGGAAATAACCCGGCTGGAAACATATATTGACTTCGAATCACACCACTATATTATCTACAAGTTCGACACCCAGGCAGATGCTGATGCTGAACCAGAAGGACTCAAAGAGGTTACAGGCTTTCAAGATGCGTTTATAAACGGTACCAGCATGATTGCTGCATGGCAGAATGCATCTGATATTGTACTTCCACTGGGAACGGCATATTTTTGGGAGGCAAATACAACATTGGATCTCAACCTGCATATAAGAAACTATTCCCTGGACTCTATCCTTAAGGCTGAAGTGTATACCAACGTGTACATGAAGCCCAAGCAAACAAGTACCACTGAAATGATTTCTGACCTGTTTCTTTTTTCACAACTCCCAACGTTTGGAGCATCCTGCTCCATTATACCTCCTGGTCCAAACAAATTTTGCATTCCAGCGGATGGTGTTGATATTTCATWYWCAKKYRTYGKTMMWGYTMCGKMTSMGSRSCTAAMKGCGYWAKCMRSTGATAGYMTGTATRTRTGGTTGCTCTCCTCTCACACCCATAAATACGGTAAGGGGTWTAATATATATCTGAGAAATCCAGGTGGCCCTAATGACGAGAAAGGTGCCCAGGTTTACGATGGYTTTTACAACTTTGATTATACCTTCAACCAGGGATTCTATGACTTTGAGGATCCTGCRGTGCGRTTTTTTGATMTCGACACTTTTGTGATAAAGGCAAGTGATGGGTTTGTTCAGGGTGCAACTTTCAACAATTACGGCACACAGGATGTTGGTTTTGGAATAACMACCAATGATGAAATGATGCTGATGTTTCTTCAGTATACRACRGAGCGCCGTACACCTCCTGYAATTGCCMTTTCTATAGCAAGCACGCCCACARCACAAGGAAMTTGTGATGGAACAGCAACRGCCACTGCCACCGGCGGGSTTAGTCCTTTCACCTATTTATGGGATGACCTTTTGGCTCAGGGAACTCAAAYHGCGACTGGYCTCTGCCCCGGGGATTATACGGTGVTAATGACGGACAATACAGGTAGCACGGTAAGTGCAACCGTGACTGTTGATGCGYTCACAGGAGTAGYAACCTACGTAAACAACAYGACCATCWCGGTTTACCCAAATCCTTCTTCAGGCAATACTCCTGTCTCGTTYATAAGGGACAACACAAAAAACGAGGKATACCTGRCCTTGTATGACCTRCTCGGCAAGGAGGTRCTTGTTCAGCAATTCCCTGCAGGRTCGAGACAACTGTTTCTGGACAAGTCTCAATTAAAAGCAGGCGTATATTTGTACAAGGCCTGGTCTGATAAAGGAGATCTTGCRTCTGGCAAGTTGGTGATGTATTAAACACACATAGCTGYTTAGYCRAACAATTTATTGATTCTCCCGCCGTTCTCCTACCTGATACTTTTATATCTTTGGGCGTCCCGATAATTATCGGGAGAAGCAACCGTGCTTCTCTACGCTAAATCCTCGCAATCTTGACTGAAGAGATCTTTCGTTCCGARAACATWACCAAGCGCTACGCCAATCATTTGGCGCTGGATGAGGTTAGCATTACMGTTGAAAAGCAGAGTATTTTTGGCYTGCTTGGTCCCAAYGGCGCGGGAAAAACATCCCTCATTAGAATTATCAACCAAATAACGGCTCCTGATTCGGGAACAGCTTATTTCAATGGCGAAGTGCTCAATCCCAGTCATATTGAACGCATTGGCTATCTGCCKGAAGAAMGMGGSYTRTACAAGAAGATGAAAGTTGGGGAGCAGGCTATGTATCTTGCTCGATTGAAGGGATTAAAAAAAAGTGTGGCCCTTGATCGCCTGAAAGAATGGTTTATCAAATTTGAAATTCAGGATTGGTGGGACAAAAAAGTGGAAGAGCTGTCCAAGGGAATGCAGCAGAAAATACAATTCATCATAACGGTTCTTCATGAACCGGAGCTGCTGATATTTGATGAACCATTCTCTGGCTTTGATCCAATAAATACAGAACTCGTGAAGAACGAAATTCTGGCRCTTAAAGAGAAGGGGGCCACTATTATATTCTCCACCCATAATATGGAGTCAGTAGAAGAACTCTGTGATCATATTGCGTTAATTGACAATTCCAGAAAAATTCTCGAYGGCAAGCTGAAAGACATCCGCACCTCACACAAGTCCAACACCTACAAGATCGGGTTTAAAGGAARTTTTGAAGCCTTARAGAAAGGACTGAACCTGCCTACCTTGCCTACCGGCRGGCAGGCCGGACAGGCAGGCGGACATGAATTGATTGAAGAGACCTGTGATGATGAATTGAATAAGGCCAAAATCAAGCTCTCYAATGGCGGAACCTTGAATAGCTTGCTCCARGCTGTTATCCCGCACGTTGAAATTGAGTATTGYACAGAAGTAATTCCATCCATTCGCGACATTTTCATAGAAGAAGTAAACAAGAACAAGACTRGATAAGATGGGAAAAACGGGTCTTATAATACAACGTGAATACCTCACYCGGGTYAAGAAGAAGTCCTTCCTGGTTATGTCCTTGMTKGGCCCATTGTTGATTGCGGGCATGATGATGTTGRTAATCTGGATGGGAATGGCTGAAAAYGAAAACCAGAAACTGATTGTCGTAGACGATTTGAACCCTGCATTTGCCCTGCTTAAAACCAAAAGCACRAACAATATTAAGTTCGTATATGCTGATCTGACAATTGCGGAGGCGAAAGAAAAACTGTTGGATTCCGACTTCACCGGTGTGCTATATCTTCCGAAAAATGTGCTCAACGCCAAGGTGGCACAGCTTTTTTTCAAAAAACAGCCCAGCTCATTCGTTCTGCGCAGCATCGAGAAGAATGTGGAGGGAATTGTCGAGAGCTTAAACCTTGCGAGGTATGATATAGACAAAGAAGCTTTTTATAAAGTCAAGAGCACCGTTACCCTTTACCCCGTCCTCTTTAACAAGTCAGGAGAGGAAGAGGATGTGAGCAGGGAAAAAGCGTACGTAGGCTTTGGTTTTGGACTGATGATCTACCTGTTCATCTTCCTTTATGGGGTGCAGGTGATGCGAGGTGTCATTGAAGAAAAAACCAGCCGAATAGTTGAGGTAATTATCTCTTCGGTCAAGCCCTTTGAGCTAATGATGGGAAAGATTGTCGGTGTGGCTCTTGTGGGACTGACCCAAATTGCCATCTGGATTGCCTTGACTTTTGGCATAGTTATCATTGGGCAGTCGGCCATTTTCGAGCAAAACTATGACCCAGCCAAAATTGCCGAACAGGTTCAAATGACTCCTGAAATGGCGAAAAAGATGGAAGCGGCGAATGCCTTCACAACCAAAGACCTCATCGACGAAAACAATATCATATCCCGAATTAACTGGCCCTTGATGATCGGTATGTTTCTATTTTACTTTCTCGGTGGTTATCTCCTCTATTCTGCCCTGTTTGCAGCGATTGGATCTGCAGTGGACAGTGAAACGGACACACAACAATTTATGTTACCGGTGACCATGCCCCTGGTGTTTGCCTATGTGATGTCTATCTTTATTATTGAAAATCCGGAAGGGCCTGCCGCTTTTTGGCTATCCATCATACCGCTAACCTCTCCAATCGTGATGATGGTTAGAATTGCCATGGGGATTCCAGATGGTGCTGTATGGGAGGTAGTACTCTCGATGGTGCTTTTGGTGGTCACGTTTGTCTTTACCGTATGGTTGTCGGGGAGGATCTACAGAACCGGGATTCTTATGTATGGTAAAAAGGTGACCTATAGGGAGCTCTGGAAATGGCTTTTCTACTGATGAGCATTGCAGCCATTATTGACCTTGGATCAAATACATTCAACTTATTAATTGTTAAGAAATACGGGTCAATATACCGCACTATCTTTAAGACTAAGATCCCTGCCAAACTTGGCGCCGGTGGATTCTTGCAGAAAACCATCACTCCCGAAGCATTTAAGCGAGGTGTACTGGCCATTCAGGCCCACCAAATGACCATTCAGCAGTATGGTGCTGAGGACGTTTATGCATTCGCCACATCTGCTATGAGGGATGCGGACAATGGGTCTGATTTCGTTAAGGAAATAGCAAGTCTGACAGGAATAGAAATCAATGTTATTTCCGGAGATCGTGAAGCCGAATTGATCTATAAAGGAGTTGGTTCAGCTTTGGAGATTGGTGAACAACCGGAATTGATCATGGATATTGGAGGAGGGAGCACGGAGTTTATCATCGCCGATAATAAGGAGGTATTGTGGAAGCACAGCTTTGATTTGGGTGTYTCCCGACTATTTGAACGRYTAAAGCCATMCGATCCCMTCACGGAATCAGATCTGGTCCAACTTGAAGCTTATCTGGATGAACAGCTGGCTATATTGTTCACCGCTGTTTCACAGCATGAAGTTTCCGCCCTAATCGGGGCTTCCGGTTCATTTGATTCGCTGGCAAAGATGATTGAAATGAGCTCGAAGGGWTCCAACAAAYTAGCTGGGGCTACAGAATACACATTCTCATTCCCGGACMTRGACCAATTGAATACRAAGCTGGTCYCCTCTACTTTTGAGGAACGCGAAAATATAATSGGACTGGTTCCCTATCGGATTGAAACRATACCACTTGCCAGCTCATTTATACATTATATCATCCGAAAATTATCACTAACGAAAATCAGGCTCTCCACCTACTCTCTCAGAGAAGGCGTTGTTAGTGAATTAGGTGTAGAATGACCTGGGATATGGTTAATATTGGTTCAACCAGATTTATATATCGCCCCGCCGGGGCTTATGTTGCGGTTTTTTGGGCTTTTCTATCAATATCTGGCTCCTACGGAGCTCGACTGCATAGGAGAGCCAGGTAGCAATCGAATATATGATAATACAGAATACCGTAGCCGCTCTGAGGGTGACGTGTAATCGCCTATCAACCCGTGTCTCCACCGAGGCTGCCCCCATTAGGGACTAGGTAGCAATCGAATATATAAATAATACAGAATACAGTAAACCCTTTTAGGGTGAAGTGTAATCGCTTATCAACCCGTGTNNACCACCAAGGCTATGCCCCATTAGGGGCAAGATATCGATAGAATCCATGGTAATACAATATTCACAAACCCCGTTAGGGGTGACATATAAAATCGCGACTCAAATTTAAAGCTGCATCCCTCTAAGCCTTCTTCTGCCCCCCGGGCACCTAATATGGCTCAGTAATTGATCAGGTCTGATTGAATTAAGCCGATTAATGGCAATTGGACCAATTAGAAATTAGAAATTTAATCCTATATCTTCGCTATGGAAACTCAAGAGAAACTTATGTCAAAGATCCTGGTTATAGATGATGAAAAGAGCATCAGAAGCTCTTTACGCGAGATCCTGGAGTACGAAAAGTATGAAGTAGAGGAAGCGGGCGACGGAATGGAGGGCCTTAAGATGATAAAGTCTGGAAATTTTGATGCCGTACTCTGCGATATAAAAATGCCTAAAATGGACGGCATTGARGTACTCGACAATATTATCTCCAATGGCGATGACTTTCCTGTAATAATGATCTCTGGYCACGGCAAYGTAGATACGGCTGTAGATGCCATWAAAAAGGGTGCTTTTGACTATATCTCAAAGCCTTTAGACCTCAATCGCCTTTTGATCACCGTACGCAATGCCCTCGATCGTGCTTCTTTGGTTACGGARACCAAGGTGCTAAAACGAAAGATCTCCAAGACCTATGACATGGTTGGATCCTCCAAAGCGCTTAACAATATTCAGGAGATGATTGAGAAAGTAGCCCCTACCAATGCCCGGGTGATGATCACCGGTGAAAACGGAACGGGTAAGGAGCTGGTGGCAAGGTGGGTTCATGAAAAGAGCGAACGTGCAAATGGACCTTTTGTGGAGGTTAACTGTGCGGCGATTCCATCGGAACTCATCGAGTCGGAGCTATTTGGGCATGAGAAAGGCGCATTTACATCTGCTATCAAACAGCGCAAGGGAAACTTTGAGCAAGCCGAAGGTGGCACCATATTTCTCGATGAAATAGGAGACATGAGCTTATCRGCTCAGGCAAAGGTGCTTAGGGCACTTCAAGAGAATAAAATCATGCGCGTAGGTGGAGAGAAAGACCTCAAGGTCAATGTTCGCGTGATCGCTGCTACCAATAAAGACTTGCAAAAGGAAATAGCTGAAGGGAACTTCCGTGAAGACCTATACCACCGGTTAAGTGTTATTCTTTTACACGTTCCTTCTCTAAACGATAGAAAAGATGATATTCCCGCTCTGACAGAGCATTTCGCCAAACAGATTTGTGAAGATTACGGAATGCCGGTGAAGAAATTCGGCAAGGACGCTTATGTCGAACTCAAAAAGATCGATTGGTCCGGAAATATCCGTGAGCTTCGCAATGTGGTGGAACGCTTGATCATTCTCTGTGACGGCGATATTACCGCCAAGGATATCGCGAATTATGTGAAGAAGTAGGTGGTTGATTTTCCCCTCYGTAAAAACAATTTTGTTGGCTGCACCCACATGCATTCCCACATACAATAATCAGGAARGGTTACAATCGAGARATGGTATCCGYTAGGCTGTGCTACCCGCACTTGTCCCTTTACCAATTAACTGCAACCAGGACACCATTACTATCCACCCCAACATACTGAAGAAACAGACCCATTCAATTATGGGTTTGTGCCAGATGGCAGGTCTCACAAAGTTATCCGGATCCTCCACCCAACTCCTGAACRGATCGCTCGGTGAAAACAAGAAGCCGGTAAATGCAAGACCAGTGATGATCCCAGGTACAATTGAGACTTTTGGCAGGGCGGGGGTTTTACCCATAATTGTTAATGTCGTTACCGCCAGGATGGTTATTAAACCCATCCCGAAGAAGCTAAGGGCTACCGTAACATGATTTTCGAAATCATCGACCGGAAAAACACCAACCAACGCACAGGAAATAGCGGCAATAAATGCAATTACACTGAGTGAATTGCGAAATTTTCCCGTAAAGCCCAATCTAATACCCAAGGCGAAAATGATCATAAAAGCCCCTCCGAAGATTAGCCCACTGTTAAATACCCAGAAATAGGCACTTCGTTTCGTATGGCCCAACTCTGATATAAAGTGGTTCAAGATAGAATATGATTCACCCGGGATTTCCTCAAACATCCACGCAGTGATGGATGTGCACATGATGATAACTGTGCAGCCTACCAGCCCGGCATAAGCAGCAATTTTAAATGGGTCAAGAGGTTTTGGAATCAGCATTGGTTAAACTATTCCAAACATGGCAAACATGATTATCGGATTTCCGCTCCCAGCTCTTTTTTGTAAACAGCCATTAGCTTATCCATGATCGCATCAACCTCGGAGTCTTTTAAGGTCTTGGATTCATCCTGTATTATAAAGCTTACCGCGTATGATTTCTTTCCCTTTCCGACCTTATCACCTTCATACACATCAAAGAGATTGATTGTTTTT
Organism: Flavobacteriales bacterium; assembly: GCA_002400975.1. Taxonomy (GTDB): domain Bacteria; phylum Bacteroidota; class Bacteroidia; order NORP154; family NORP154. Next base: position 20,354 of record NVRW01000051.1, read on the forward strand.
AACAACTCCTTCTCCGTCCTCCAGGCTAGCTTTACTATTTCCTCAAATTTATGCTCCCACCCTTGTTCCATTGTGGCATCAGGTAGCATTGTCTGAAGTTCCGCCGCTGTAGGCGGAGTAAGGCTACGTACTTGTTTACTTGGAAAGCCACCCTTGGCGCAGGCGACCATAAACGGTGCAATACTTACGACCAGCACACACCGAACCAAAAACCCGTTCGATCTCCCGCTGAAAAACTGAAACCCCATAAAATCCCCACTCAGAAACATCACCTCCAACAGATGATTCAATAAAGGCTACGGATTCAATTGG
>NVRW01000052.1 GCA_002400975.1 Flavobacteriales bacterium
AGTTCATTGGTAAGCGCCATTGCACTAATCAGGACTACAAGCAGACTTGAGCCAATCAACAATTTTTTATTGTGGGCTATTACGAATTCTGCCAATCTCTCCAACATACCTGCTTTCTCCTCCTTGACCTCCGTTACCTTTACTTTAACAGGCAAAATAGCCATCAGAGCAGGCAATACACTTATGGACAAGATGAAGGCTGCTGCTACACCTGTTGCAGTAATATTTCCCAGGTCGTGAAACGGCGCTCCTTCCGCAAAGTTGAGGGTTAGAAATCCGATTATCGTGGTGACACTTGTCAGGAAGATAGGCATGAAATTGGTTTTCACGCTTTCCTTGATCGCCGCTATTTTATCCATTCCCTTTCGCATCAGCAAGAACATTGTCACCAGCAGGTGAATACTGTCTGCAATAGCCAAGGTCATGATCATCGTAGGCGCCGAAGAGGAAGGCCCGGTGAGCTCCACTCCCACCCAACCGGCAAGACCCATAGCCGTTGCAATGGAGAACAGCAGAATGACAAAAGAGACGAACATCCCACTCACACTTCTGGTTGTGACGACAACCATAATTAAGATTATCAGAAACATCAGCGGTACCAACGTTGCCATATCTTTCATAGATCCTTCAGCAAATGCCGCATTCAACATAACGGTTCCCGATAGGTAGGTCTTATGACCGGGGTATTTGGCCTCCCACTCCTTTGTCAGGGTTCTCATGTGATTGGCTACTTCCAAAGGGCCCTGCATGCTATCAATCGGAATATTCACGGTAACGTTTACCGCTGTAACGGATGCATCATCGTTGATCAAGCGATTTCGCAATAACTTCTCCCCCATCGCAATTTCYTTGATCAGYTCAATCTCCCTTTCRGATTTAYKCTCWATATCCGARTACAAATCCTCCACAAACATGTCATCRCCTTCTGATCGKGTATGTTGATAATTGGAAAGRCCRTCAACCCTGGTRGAGTAMGGYGTTAACCAAGCYTCCTCYTCAAGTGCTKCAATCGCCTTTAGCGTCTCTTTGGTAAACACCTCTCCGTTTTCCGGACTAATAACGACGTATATATTATCGTCCTTTGTATACTTATCCTGAAGTCCATCAAATGCYTCCACCTGAGGGTTTCCCTCGTCAAAAAAGATGTGATAATCATTGTTAAACGCRAGRAAACGTSCTCCACTTCCCGCASCYATTACAAGCARTATTGCACCMAACAAYACCAACCATCTCCACTTTATCACCCACTCTACGTAGGCCATTACCTTCGAATCAATTCCCATTTTCCTTCTTTTTACTTATCAGATACTATCAATTATATATTGTACGACTTTCGTATTAATCACTTGAAATTCTCGCAGCGATAATCTTCAAACTGCTTTGGAATATTCTCCAGGAAATCTATATATTTATCCTGATCGGCTTCCACATACTCCGACAGTACAATCGWCGCGAGTTCACCCGTTTTTTCTACACACATGTCGAATAATCCTCTGCCAGCTTTAGCCAGCGTTACCATCACCACCCTCCGATCCTCCGCCGAGTGATACCGCGTTAAGTAATTGTTTTCCACCAATTTATCAACAATGCTCGTAAGTGTGCTAATGGGCGCGTTCATGTGTTCAGCTATATCCTTCATTCGAACGTCAGGGAACTGTCCTACATAATTAATAATGGAAAATTCCTTGTGGCTCATTCCGCCAAACTTCTCACAACAATCATCAGAACTTGCCTTCATCATTCCAAGTAAATTGACCATTGCCCCAATAAATCTCTTCGCTCGATCTTCGGTGATTTCCATATTGTTTTTTTATTCGATTTACAAATAGTTCGACTTTCGTACTATGCGAAATTCGATATAATAATGCAATTCACCAAATTTTATTGTAGAAAAAACCACCTTTTTTCTTGCGCCATCAGGAAAATGCCGTGAAAAAAAATTATTGAATTATGCAAAAAAAGGAAAGGCAATGAATTGGCCAACAGAACTATACGTAGGAATATGCCCACCAGACCAGAAGGCCCTGAATTGGCAAACGAAGCCACAAYGCCCACASCGGTGGTCCGCTGCCGGGTTTTCTGGAAGTAAGGTGGTGGATATTGGCCGGAAATATGGCYAKGAGCAGGRCAATAATCCCCCAGGCAGCCCCGGAACGGTAGGCGGGCACCAACAAGAGAATCCCCAGCCCTATCTCTGCAATTCCACTTGAAATCACCATAAAGCGATGAAATGGAATGTACCGTGGCATAATCCGCATATAGAATTTGGGCATCACAAAGTGATTGAGCCCRGCCACGATGTACAACCCGGCCATTACTGTTAAMGATGTGTCCATTCTTTCACTAATTTANTGACCTATGCAAAGATTCACATTCTTCTGGATATTATTGATGMTGARYRCYTGCACGTTTAAATCRCCRGAGGTTTTYCMARTAGYTGACCCCTGCGAAGCRGCKGGAATTTACCCAGACSCRARRRGWMAWKYKRWWYTYMKKMNAACCRMRNTATGRKKSRTCTTTCAACGGAGACACGGCGAAGGTCAGTATTTCTGTACAGGTGACAAATGGATTTCCGGAAACGATCACGGCAGGTGAAATGAGGCTTGACCTGATACATAAAACCAAGTGGAAAATATTGGGTATGGGGCCAGGCATTCGATTTGAGAACCTGGAAGCAATCCARCGGTCTGTACAAAATCCAAAGACGCAGCTAAAAGGGCAATTCCCGGAGAATCAATCTTCCAGACGCAAAGAGAAATGCTATATTTCGTCAACCAAAATATGATTGATATGTTTATGAAATGGACTGTAGTATTGTTGTGCTGTTGTCTCGTCACGCCGATACTGGCTCAAAAAACCACGAAAAAGGCCAAAATTATCTGGGGAATGGAAACCAAGGAATCCAAAAAGATTTCCCTTGGCGACGTAGTTGGCTATGATGAATCTGGTACATATATCCTCAAAACCAGAAGGAAAGGTCTCTATGGAATAAATTCCGATCTGATCCTTGAGCACCTGGACCAAAAATTAGCCAAGACTCTCACCACAGAACTGAATCTTGAGGTAAATGATATGAAGAAGAGTTATGAATACATTGTCCACAGTAACGAGCAACTCTTCTTATTTTCTTCTTACCTGGACAACAAAGCAAAAAAGAACACCCTCTATTATCAGAAACTGAATAAAAAAACGCTGCAACCTGAAAAGAAACTGAATCAGATTGGTCAGATTGACTATAGCGGTAACAGGAAATACAATTCAGGGTCTTTCTCCCTAATCAGATCCAGAGACGAACACCGAATACTTATTTTTTACGGCCTCCCTTTCGAAAAAGGGGCAAAACAAAAGTATGGATTCACTGTGTTAGACAAAGACATGAATAAGYTATGGGAAAAGAAGGTCACCCTACCCTATGCACAGGAGTTGTTTGATGTRGAGAGATATAGAATAGATGAACAAGGCAATGTGTACATCCTGGGTTTAATATATAAGGACAAAAGAAAGTTGCGAAGAAAAGGGGAACCCAACTACAAATACACCGTCATCTCATATAAGGATGAGGGCAATACGGTCGCTGACTATCCGATTGAACTTCCAGGTAAGTTTATCACWGACATGCAGTTGGCAATCGCCGATAATGGTGATATTRTATGTGGGGGATTTTATTCAGATGAAGGTAAGTTTAGCATTAARGGCAGTTATTACCTCTCAATTGATGGCAGCACAAAGAAGATCAAGTCCAGGAGTTTCAATGAATTTGGGATTGACTTTATTACTCAGCACTTTAAGGCAAATAAAGCTAAAAAGGCCAAAAAGAAAGCGGAAAAAGGAAAAAATGTGGAGATGTATCAATACGAGTTAGATGATATTGTTTTAAAAGATGATGGAGGAGCTATCCTTATTGGAGAGCAGTATTATGTGCGGGTGGTTACGCGTACATCCACAGATGCAAATGGCCATACCACCACCTCGACCACCTATTACTATCACTACAATGATATCATTGTAATTAATATCAACCCTGAAGGAGAAATTGAGTGGACGGAAAAAATACCCAAGAAGCAGGTCACCACGAACGACGGGGGATATTATTCATCTTATGCGTTGGCAATTCGTGATGACAAACTGTATTTTATCTTTAACGACAATCCCGCCAACCTGTTTTACAAATCAGGGGAGAAGATCAGCAATTTCAACAAGGGAAAGGGCTCGGTAGCAATTTTGGTTACCCTGACCGAAGAAGGCCGCTACTCCAAAGAGYTGCTGTTTACTACCGAACAAGCTGAGGTATTGATCCGGCCGATGGCATGTGAGCAAACCAATGATGATGAAATGATYCTRTTYGGACACGGRCGCAAAAGGAAGATGCACCGCTTTGCAAAACTYACCTTTGTAGACTAGGGCAATAACCTTCCATACCACCGTGGAAACGGAACTGACTCCCTTACGTGAGGCAACTTGCAGATCCAGCAAACCAACCTTTCCAGTCCTACGCCAAACCCGGCATGTGGCACAGAACCATATCTTCTAAGATCCAGGTACCACTCAAATTCGTTCATCGGAAGTTTATGCTCCTTTATCTTCTCTATGAGTAGYTCCTTATTGGTTTCACGCTCTCCACCTCCTATTATCTCCCCATATCCCTCAGGAGCCAGCACATCAACTCCTTTTGCCAACTCTGGATTGGCATCGTCGCGTTTCATATAGAAGGCCTTAACCTTATGGGGCCAGTTGTACACCATAATAGGCACATCAAACAATCGGGTGATAACGGTTTCATCWGAGCCGCCGAAGTCATTTCCGTATTCGAAATTTCTTGCTGAATCTATCCAACCAGGAATGTTACGCGCTTCTTCTTCTAAATCTTTTAGCTCATTCTTGAGCTGGTCAATCTTATTTTGGTTGAAGTTTCTCTCACCTTTCTTAATACCCGGTTGGGCTATTTTCTCTTCRCGCTCCGAAATCTCATCCTTTGTCYTGATCATCTCGGYCTCAACCGCTTCTATGTCTGCCTCCAGGGTTTTGATCGCATTCTTGCCGTCTACATCTTGTTCCCCYTTAAGGATAGACACTGCCTCATCATARGTAAGCCTCGGRAATTTGGTCATKGATTTTTTTAGCATGTCGGTATCGCGCTCAATGATCTCAAACTCAGCCTTGCATTTTTYCAGTACATCATTYAGAATGCTGACCARCATCTTCTCAATCAGGTCCATATTCTGTTCATTGTCATAAAACGCCATTTCAGGCTCCATCATCCAGAATTCCGTAAGATGGCGGCGAGTTCGCGACTTCTCAGCGCGGAAAGTAGGACCAAACGTGTAAATCTTGCTCATGGCCATGGCCATGGCCTCACCGTAAAGCTGCCCTGATTGTGTCAGGTAGGCCGTTTTATCAAAATACTCCGTTTCAAACAGGTCGCTGGTCCCTTCACAKGCATTACCCGTGAAAATAGGCGCATCCATCTGTACAAAGTCTTCCGATTGAAAGAAATTATGRATAGCRTAGATAATCTGGTTCCTGATGCGCATGATTGCCCACTGCCGCTTAGAACGAAGCCATAAATGTCGCTTGTCTACCAAAAAATCAACACCGTGTGCCTTTTTGGAAATGGGATACTCCTCAGCGATTGAGATAACCTTGATACCAGAAACCTGCATCTCATAACCGCCAATCTGTTTTTCATCCTTTACGATAGAACCCGTTAACTCCACAGCAGACTCCATGGTTAAGGTTTTTGCTGTTTCAAAAGCTCCTGATCCGACCGACTCCTCGTTGATTACGCATTGTGCGAAGCCGGAACCATCCCGCAGAACGAGAAAGATCAAGGTCTTACTATCCCTTTTATTGGCTACCCACCCTTGAACAGTGGCCTCTTCTCCCTCAGATTCAATAAAGTCCTTAATTTGCATAATGTCCGTAATTATTCTTCAATGCGCTATTGTCTTCAAAGGGACAAAATTATTAATTTAAGCGGAGTTCAAAGTATATTAGTCCGGATAGGCATCGGGATTCGGTGATAATGGACTAATTTAGCTCGCAAAGCGCAGATATACGCATGTATGTCCAATGAATCTACAAGAAAAATAAGGGCCCCGATCCTSAAGGAAATCGAAGCATTCGAGCCCAARTTYMGGGCATCGATGAAAAGCGATGTGGCCCTATTGGATAAGATCACWCACTACATTATCAAAAGAAAGGGGAAGCARTTGCGACCCATTTTTGTATTCCTMTGCGCCAAAATTTGCGGAGAAACGAACGAATCCACCTATAGAGCTGCAGCTCTTATAGAATTGCTGCACACAGCAACACTGGTTCACGACGACGTGGTAGACGATTCACAGGAGCGCCGGGGTTATTTTTCGCTCAATGCATTGTGGAAGAATAAAATCGCCGTATTGGTTGGAGATTTTCTGCTTTCCAAGGGATTGATGTTCTCGATGGAAAATAAGGATTACCAATTGCTGGAGATCGTTACCAAGGCCGTTAAGGAAATGAGTGAAGGTGAACTACTGCAAATTGAAAAAGCCCGTAAACTCGACATTGAAGAATCCATTTATTTTGAGATTATTCGCCAGAAAACGGCCTCTCTTATTGCAGCCTGCTGTGCCTGTGGTGCCGCCTCTACAGGAGCCAGCGAGGAACAAATYAAAAAAATGCACGCGTTGGGYGAGTTAATTGGCATTGCCTTTCAAATTCGCGATGATCTATTCGATTATGAGCTGGATGGAGATATTGGCAAGCCTACTGGTATWGATATCAAAGAGAAAAAGTTAACCYTACCGCTGATCCATGTGCTGAACACGGCAARTGMCACGGATCGRAAAAAGATCATCAACATTGTGAAAAACCACAATGAGAATCGGGAAAAGGTTAAGGAGGTGATTGACYATGTTGTAAAACATGGAGGTATTGAATATGCMACRGCCAGGATGCATRAGTATAAGGAAGAGGCCCTAACTTTACTCAAGACGCTTCCCGACAATGAATCCAGAATGTCATTGGAAGAATTGATTCTTTACACGATAGAGCGGAAAAAGTGAGTTGAGTGRRGATTGAYGACCTRCTRRCAGRCCCGTCAAACATTCRYARGTTGACGAGYATTGAAGCTGYATATTCCCTTACCGATCTTGCYTTTTGATCACTGCTGCAGATACACGTATGCTAACTTCATAGAGAACCAACAGTGGCATTGCGACCAGTATTTGACTAATCACATCTGGTGGGGTAATGATTGCCGAGAGAACCAAGGTCAACACCAATGCATGTTTTCTGTAGGTGCGCATAAACTGTGGATTGATCAGCCCTACCCTGGTAAGAAAAAAAGTGACTATCGGAAGTTCAAATACCAACCCACAGGCCAGGGCAATGCTCGCTACCGTTGTGATGTAAGATCCTAAGTTGATCTGGTTAGACACTTCAGCACTAACCTGGTATGAACCGAGAAAATTGACAGCCAGTGGTGCGACCACAAAATAACCGAACGATACACCTGACAGAAACAGGAGAGAACTGAAAAAAACCACTCCCCTCGTATRCTTASTYTCCTTRSWRTAYAGAGCCGGTTTAATAAAYCTCCARATTTCCCAAAAYACGTAGGGAAAGGCAATGATAAATCCWGCTGCWACSGATATAAAAATATGRTTGGTAAACTGRCCCGACATACTGATGTTCATCAGGGTAAAAGGCAATTCTGTAATGCAAATGCGWTCAGAGATCAYRCACATKACTCTATARGTAATAAAGTCAGGATTTTTGGGGGCAAGAAGAATTGTATCAAARATGAAGCTCTTGTTGATGAAGGCAAGAATGGCCAATCCACCTATCGCGATAACGGACCTTACCAGATGCCAACGAAGCGCCTCCAGGTGATCCAGAAATGACATTTCCACTTCATTCTCCTGAACATTTTCAGCTTCTGCACCCATGCGGCAAATTTAGACGGATTAATCGAAGATGGAAAATCTGAAATTCGGGCCTGCCTGACGGCAGAGGCAGGCCTGCCTGACGTGGTAATACAATATGTCGTATTTGAAACGTTTAGCTAAAAACTATTTATTCAAAAGGCACCGGTATGCTGTTCGTCTAATTTGTTAAGGGTTTCGTAGCAATTTTCTTAAATTTACTAGTAAGATGTGCAATTTCTAGTAAAATAGTATATACCTTTAGAATAAGCGCGATACAGAACGGACAATCAAAAAAATCGCAGGAACAAAACAGAACCAGATTGATGCAACTTACAGCGGAACGGACCCTACAACATGAGCTAAAAAAGTATTTTGGCTTTTCGGTTTTCAAGGGACAACAGGAGGAGGTTATTGCCAACATTCAGGAAGGGACAGACACCTTTGTGATAATGCCTACAGGAGGGGGTAAATCAATGTGCTACCAGTTGCCGGCACTGTTGAATGATGGAACCGCCATTATTATATCTCCCTTAATCGCTTTGATGAAAAATCAGGTAGATGCAATGCGCGGATATGGATCTGAAGATGGTATTGCGCACTACATGAATTCATCACTCTCGAAAACGGAAATAGCAAAAGTGAAGGCCGATATAGTTGAAGGCAAAACCAAATTGCTCTATGTTGCGCCTGAGTCGCTCACCAAAGAAGAGAATATTGAGTTTTTCAAAGGAATTAGAATTTCCCTGTTTGCCATTGATGAGGCTCATTGCATATCAGAATGGGGACATGACTTTAGGCCAGAATACAGAAGACTGCGACCAATAATTGAGGCGATTGGCAAGGTTCCAATCATGGCGTTAACAGCCACCGCTACTCCTAAAGTACAGCAAGACATCCAGAAAAACCTGGCAATGGAAGACACCACCGTATTCAAGTCTTCCTTTAACAGGGCCAACCTTTATTATGAAATAAGACCAAAAATCAATCCTGCCAAGCAAATTATCAAGTTCATCAAACAGCATCAGGGAAAATCCGGTATTGTTTATTGCCTGAGTCGAAAAAAAGTAGAGCAGATTGCGGAAACGCTGCAGGTGAATGGCATAAAGGCCCTCCCTTATCATGCGGGGATGGAGCAAGCTGTAAGGGCACGTACCCAAGACAAATTCCTTATGGAAGATATTGATGTGATCGTGGCTACGATTGCCTTCGGAATGGGCATTGACAAGCCAGATGTACGTTTCGTTATTCACAATGACATTCCCAAAAGCCTGGAGGGATATTACCAGGAAACRGGGCGAGCTGGCAGGGACGATGGCGAGGGCATCTGTCTTGCTTTTTATCAATACAAGGATATTGAAAAGCTGGAAAAATTTATGAAGGGAAAACCTGTTGCTGAGCAGGAAATTGGAAGGCAGTTGCTACTGGAAACAGTCGCTTATGCTGAATCAGCAATGTGCAGGAGAAAACAGTTGCTGCATTATTTCGGGGAAAGATATCTGCAGGACAATTGCAATAATTGTGACAACTGCATGAACCCGAAGGAGCGTTTTGAGGCTAAGGATGACATTGTACTGGCACTAAATACGATTCTGTTGATCAAAGAAAAGTTTAAGGCTAAGCACGTGACGAATRTRTTGCTGGGAAGGGCMACGGCCGACATAAAATCTTACAAACACGATGCACTGGATGTCTTTAACAGTGGTGCAGATCAAGAAGAAGGACACTGGAACGCCGTAGTGCGCCAGGCCCTCATCCTGGGTTTCCTGGATAAGGATATAGAAAACTATGGCTTGCTCAGTCTCACAAAAGAGGGRAAAGAYTTCATTRMTAAGCCCTATTCCGTTCAAATTGCAATCGACCACGATTATTCCGGTGTAGATGAAGATGACAGCATAATTGTGAACGATGGCAAGGGTGCAGGTATTGRTGAAACCCTTTATGCAATGTTAAAGGACTTGAGAAAGGAGATTGCCGTACAAAATGACGTTCCACCTTACATCGTTTTCCAGGATCCTTCCCTGGAAGATATGACCATTCAGTATCCAATTACAATGGAGGAAATGAACCAAATATCTGGGGTAGGCGCGGGTAAGGCCTCTCGCTACGGAGCTGAGTTCATTGAAATGATTGAAAAATATGTGGAAGAAAACGAAATTGAACGGCCAAGTGACCTGGTGGTAAAGTCGGTGGTGAATAAGTCAGGACTTWAGGTGTTCATCATTCAGAATATTGACAGGAAATTGGCTTTGGATGAAATTGCCGCAGCCAAGGGCCTGAAAATGGATGCACTGATAACGGAAATTGAACGTATAGTATCATCTGGAACCAGTGTAAATATTGATTATTATCTCGACGGCAATTTGGATCCTGATCACGTCGAGGAGATTCTGCTGTATTTTAAGGAAGAGGAATCTGATTCTATCGAAGCAGCTATTGAAGAACTCGGCGAAGATGAGTATTCGGAAGAAGAAGTTCGCCTGGTGAGAATAAAGTTCATCTCCCAGTTCGGGAATTAAATCTACGAATTACGAATGCTTCGACTATGCTCAGCACATTTTGTGCGRATATACGAATGAGCACTCATCGAGCATTCGCAATAAAGTCTRACCTGGCGAACCGGCATCCAACTAAATCAAGGCATCGCTTCAACGTAAGTGCAATTTTCTAAGTCGAATATAAATAAAAGGGCTACTGTTAATAACGATTCAACCTAACAACCCATTTACCARCCTCGACCATCAAAAAAACCACAACCAATAATGAAGTACGRGCGGAAGGCATTCCGCSCCGACRGTACAAGAACAATTAACTYATATAGCTAAAGAATCAAAAACAATACTCAAAAACTACAACCACCAACCAAATGAACCGMTGCGAATGGTCCACCAGTAAGGAGATATACATCGAYTATCACGACCGCGAATGGGGACGCCCACTGCACGACGACCAACAAATATTTGAAGCCATTRTACTGGAYACGTTCCAGGCTGGCTTGAGTTGGATAATMGTACTTCAGAAAAGGGAAAACTTTCGGGCGGCCTTYGATAACTTCGATGCACATAAGATTGCGGCTTATGGTGAAAAGAAGATTCTGGAGCTTTGTAATGATAAAGGCATCGTGCGGAATAAGCTAAAAATCAGAGCGGCTGTTACCAATGCACAAATGTTTTTACAGTTGCAAAAGGAATTTGGCAGCTTCGATAAATATATTTGGCAATTTACCGGGCATAAAACAATTCACAAYAGCTGGAAGAAAGTTGAGGAAATTCCAGCTACCTCCGTAGAATCAGACATGATGAGCAAAGATCTCAAGGGCCGTGGATTCAAATTTGTCGGCTCTAYAATTTGTTATGCCTTTATGCAGGCCATAGGCATGATCAATGACCATATTACCGATTGTTTTGCGTACCGGGAGATTAARTCGGCCACATGAGCTCCTGGCTTAAGGCAACCTAACACATCTCTACACGTCTATTATTAGTCCGGCTTTTCTCAGGTAAGGTCAACTTAACAACAGCACAACTAGAAATCGCATTGGCTGTTCTGGGAAAAAGGAAATCAAAATCTCTCGCTGATTTTAAGGAAACTCAAGATTTGAGCTAGCCGCCATTAAGTAGACCTCTAATAATTTTCCTACTTTGCAGCTAGTGAAAACCTCGTGCCGCATAGCTATTTTGCTAATCTACTCGCTCATGTTGGTATCCCCAACACGGGCGTTCAGCATTCAAGACGCTTTTGGTCCCAAGGTTCAAAAACAGATTGATTCTCTGAATCGCATTATTTCTCAAAGCTCAACCGATACTGCGATTGCCAGTGCCTATGTCGGATTGGCTGAAATTCTATATGTATCAGATATAGACAAGCTGGAAAATCTCAGTATTAAGGCTATGGAAATTGCCGACAGGAACCTGGCAAAATCATCCACCAGGGAAATTGAGAAGCGTGCATTCCGGCGCTCCCTGGCAGCAGCGTTGAACAATATTGGCTATGTCCATGATATTAAAGGAGATATTCCTCTGGCTTTGGAATATTATAATAAGGCAATTAAGGTCCTGGAGGTAATCGGATCGAAAGAAGGCGTTGCTTCTGCCCTAAACAGTATGGCTTACCTATATGTCAACCAAGGTGACAGCGCCCGTGCCCTTGAATTCTACCAAAGGTCACTCAAAATCGAAGAAGAAATCGGTGCTAAGGAGAAAATGGCTTCATCTCTGAAGAGCATTGGAGCCATATATGGTAACCAGAATGATATTACGCTTGCTCTGGAATATTACAATCGCTCTTTGGAAATGTATAAGGAGATCAACTATCAAGAAGGAATGGCTTCTTCATTGAATAATATTGGCGTAATCTATAGCGGACAGGGTGATAGCACAAGAGCATTGCCCAACTTTCGAAAGTCTCTGGCCATAAAAGAGGAACTTGGTGATCTCGAAGGTGCCGCATACGCTTTAAGCAGTATTGGCAATCTCTATGAAAACCTGGGAGAACCAGAAGCTGCTCTCAGCTACTATACCCAGGCTCTGGAAATCAGAAAGGAGATTGAAGATAAGCACGGCATCTCCATATCCCTTAACAATATTGGCCGATTGACCCTGGAGAGCGGGGATGTGGAAACGGCAAAGGCAATGGCTAAGCAATCGTTGGAATTGGCAAATGAACTGGCCCATCCTCCAATTATCAGAAATGCCTCCAAACTGCTGAGTGAAGTATTGAAAGCCGAAGACAATTATGAAGAGGCGCTCAAAATGCACGAGCTATACATTATGATGCGTGACAGTGTACTGAAACAAGAGATTGAGGCCGCTGTGTTGCAAAAAGAGGCGAAACATCAAATCGACGCAAGAGAAGCAAAGATTGTCCTGTTGGACAAAGAGAACGAGATCATAAAGGCTCAGGCTGCAAATGAACGGATCGTGTTAATAGGAGGAGCTATCGGTATTTTAGCGCTGATGCTGTTCCTCTGGAGACTCTCTGTAAAAAACGCAAGTTTAAGCTTAGCAGCAAGAACATTGAAGGCCAGCAACAAGACGATAGGGATGCAGAAGGACCAGGCAGAAGAAAACCTGGAAAAGCAGCACGATAAAACGGAGACCCTGGAAGAACAAATTGAACAATTAAAAAGTCCTGATTCGCATTTAATCACCTTAAATAGCTCTGGATTGATTCTCGATGTAAACAAGATATTCTATATAGAAAGCCAAAACAGGTACGTGCTGATTACTTATCATGACAGGGATAAGACCGATTCTATCTATGAACGTACCTCGCTGAAGGATTTTATACAAACCTTACCCACAGGTTTTGTGCAAATTCACCGTTCTTATGTTGTGAATATAGCCCAGATAAGGTCCAGGGCATCTAAATATAAGCTTATCATGAAGGATGATGAGCTCCTGCCCATCTCAGAATCACAGGTGGAAGCATTTGATAAAGCACTCAATCCGGTATAATCCTGCCACCCTTATCGAGCTTGGTTATTAAGATCCTATTTCGGGTATGAACCAGGCATTGAAGATGTGGCATGTGGATTATAATGTAGAGACGTAGCATGCGGATTAWAWYKTAGAGAYGTAGCATGCMGGTTATAATAGTAGAGATGTAGCATGNNNCRKSTYWWMWWKWWSARMMKYWRCWWGMTVMRTHTCTRCTAGATCAAYATCTACBAYATCAACATCTACTACGTCGTTATWTACTACATCAGCATCAAAACAMATCAGTCCCTACYMATTATCCGGTTTTTGAACGAATTTCATGTCAAATAACCTCCATTTCACGCACATCTCGTGTGAACCAATCCTCCTCCACCAATCAGGCAGAGATCAAAACAAACCCGATTTCACTCCCAAAACCCCGGTTTCGCAACACAATATCCCCTGTCTACTACTTATTCTTGCTTTTAAGCCACTTTAGAACTTCTTTTGGCGTCTATTAAAGCGGAATTAACACTTTATGGATTTTAGCGCGTACATCCGGAGAACAAAAAATTTAACTATATTTGGATCCTCAAATTTGGACAGGATCTTCAGAGGTAGCGTGTGAAATGAAAAAACCCAAAGTGAAAGCAGCAATTCAAAATATATTTCTTCCCATTATCCTATTGGCCGCGTTTTCCGTGCCCAATATATATGCACAGGATAGATCGGARGACCCTACTACTAAATCAGATRCCCCRGCTCAATCAACTGAACCGGCAAAGGATGCAGGACCGTCTAAGGCTCAGATTAAAGCTGATAAGTTRTTAAAGAGGAAAGAGAACCTTCAGGACTTCTATCGATCGGAGTTGAGAAAGGGTACGTTAAGTGACGAAAGAAGGACAGAATATACAGCAAGTCTGGAGGAGTTGAACGCAGAAATAAAGAAGATCCGGGCGCAAAGAATAAGAGATGCCATGAARCTTAARGATACCGACCCTTCGGCTCTTGAASMGGAACTTCTCAATCAGTCATTTAGAGAAATGGACATMGCATTGTTGGACAGCGCACCGCCAATGVTCCTTGCCAACGAGCCCAAATCTTTAATTTTTAACGCCGGCATTTCGTTTTTGAGTATTGACAAATACTCCGCTCCATTTACACTCTCTGCTGAAAAAGTGATGAGCGAAAAATTAAGTGTGGGAGGKTACTTCGGTCACTTCCTGGAGAAAGTGGTGAATGACAGCCTGCTATTGGACAGCAATGAGTTTTTCAACTCCAATAAGGCCAACTACAAGCACACTTACTTRAATTTTGGAGTRAAGGCGTCCTATCATTTTTTTAAGCCCACATTTATTCTTTCCCCTACTAAATTTGATCCTTATGTAACCGCAATGCTGGGTTATACATTGGTAACAGGCACACATCCTTTTATTGACAATGAGCAATTTCTTCCGCACAATTCAGAGGGAAATGACATTACATTGGGTGAAGGACAAGGGAAATACCTGGAACCCTCCAAGAAGGGCATTAATTTTGGCATATTCGCTGGTTTGCGCTATATGCATGATGATCATCTTGGMTTCTTTGTTGAAGCCGGCTATGCAAACACTGCTTTCGCAACCATAGGGGCAACCATTCGCTTTCTTGACAAKAGTACAACRGCTGGGGCAGAAGRACAGATGGTACACTTCAARGTRCAGATARTTTCGGCTGAAAGACAGAAAAAAACCAGCTCCAAGTCCTTTAAGGGGATGGACGGAATTGAAGAATACAAGACYAAGAAAGAGTTCATCTATGTTGTTACCGGCAAGAACACAACCTATGAAGCAGCAACTGAGCTACAGGTTGAATTAAGTGGCGATCAATTCAAAAGATGTAAAGTTGTGGCGATTAAGAATGGCATGGTGATTAAATTGGAGAAGGGCAAGAAATTGATGGGAATTGTTGATGAAGATCCCGAGGAGGTTGAAGATCCTTTTGAMAAGGAAGAGGAAGAGGACGAGAAGAAGRAAAAGAAGGAAAAGRARAAGAAGGAAAAGGAGAARAAAAAGGATGATGAACCCGAAGACGAAAAGTAATGGTTAAAAGCACACAAATGGTCAAACATCTCTTGATTGCAATGGTCTTTACATTGGGTGGTGTGGTTAAYACATACGCTCAAACAGCTTGTTTTACCGTGGTTGATACTGCTTGTATTGATCAGGCAACTTTCAGCTTTACAGACTGTAGCTCTGGAGCTGTTTCTTATTTATGGGACTTTGGTGATGGCCTTGGAAGTTCAACCTTGACAAACCCCACCTATAATTAYTTGATCTCRGGACCCGGAACATACACGGTTTCGCTAAGCGTTTGTGACGGCCCCAATCAAACCGGAAATTGTGATGTAGAAACARTGRATGTKACYGTATATCCTTTGCCATCKGCGTCRTTCACRGTGSTGGGCAATACAGMGGGTTGTGGCCCMTTCSAGGTGTGCTTTACAGATGYCTCTACSGYAGGAAGTGGCGTGATMACCAATTGGTTATGGGATTTCGGSAATGGAGCTTCKAACAATACAGGAGATCCAAATCCATGCTATACCTAYCCTYCAAGTACCATCGGCACCTTCATAGTGACCTTGCAARTTSTTGACGAACACGGTTGTGCTGATGATACTATAAATGTTGCCACTGCCATYGAYAACCACTCAAGYCCAATAGCCAATTTCACAACACCCGCAATTATTGGAGGTATAGTAGCATGTAACCCTACAGAACCGGTAACATTCACYGATGYTTCCATTCCGGGCGACGGAGCCATTGCTGATTGGGATTGGACCTTCCAGGGAGGMACACCTTCAACGGGAACCGGGCCYAGCCCCACAACTACCTATAATACGGCTGGGACATTTACGGTTGAGCTTATCGTAACTGATAGTAATGGCTGTGCAGACACGATAACTCAAACGGTAAGTGTAGATGAACACAGTGCCAATACCGGTTTCACGGCCAGCAGTGTTGAAGGCTGTGGTAAATTAATTGTCAATTTCCTTGATACCACTGGATCCCTTGCAGGTRCGGCGAATCAATGGGCATGGGATTTTTCTTATGACGGAGTYTCRTTCATGACAGAATCTACTTTTGGCCCARGTACAAGYACATTCTACTCTTCACCRGGRTCATACACTGTTGCGATGGTAAGCWTCAACGCMGCRGGATGTATKGATACTGCYTATAATACCGCYATGATAATTGTACACGAGCGYCCMACTGCCGGTTTCGAGTCVGATACACTGGTATCCTGTGACTTTCCATTTACGGTAACATTTACRGATACYACTGCCGGYGCCCAATCATGGATATGGGATGTTGACAACAATATTCCACCTCCGGCCCCTCCRGGGTACGACTGGTCCAATGATTATGGCACACAGTCTGTTTCGCATACTTATACAGATACGGGATGTTATAATGTATCGCTTATTGTAACGGATACAAATGGTTGYATTGACACTGCCAAGTATGATGAGCTTATCTGTATTACRMAACCCGTTGCGGATTTTCTTGCGGATACAATAATGGATCTTAGCAATTTACAGCAGCCATTTGTTGCTAARGGTTGTGTGCCGCTCCAGGTACACTTTCTSGACMTKAGCACGTATGATACTACGCTGATTAATGAYAGCATTGTTTCATGGTGGTGGGATTTCGGTGACGGTTATACAATTTTTGGTGGAGATACCRCTATTCCCGACACTACCAATGATTGTTTGACCCATTGTACCTATCCAAACCCAACGCATATCTATGTWGACACGGGTAGTTTTACSGTCACCCTGGCCATCACAACATCRCTGGGCTGCGACGATACCATAGTGATGGACGAAACTTTYATGTGCCAGTTYCTTGGAGGTCCTTGCACAGTAGATCCAGGTATGGTCCCAATGGTGGATTTCGCAGTAAATGATACCGTAGGGTGTCATCCTTTCGCGGTAGAGTTCACGGACCTGTCCTCRAGTTATGCGAATGAATGGTCGTGGGACTTCGGAGATGGMGGAACAGACCAGCAACAAGATCCWCCTTATACATATTCTCAGGACTTAGGCTTTTTCCACGTCTGGGAAATAGCCATCTTCAATGGYTGTGAATCAGATACCATGTTCAAAGACAGCTTAATTGAGGTRCTTGCTGCCAGGCCYGAGTTTTTGATTAAAACATTTAAGGACAGTATCTGGACAGACGATGCACATTTTTGTTATGAAGATTCCCTGTTAACCGGTGGATGGAGAGTACAAATAAGGGATACTTCCAAAGGAAACCCCGATATGTGGGTATGGGACCTGGGTGATGAAAACACCATCAACGTGCCCATTCCGAATTCGATATATGACTCCTCATTTGTRGTTTGGAGAAACGACACTACYTTTATTGCCTTGGGTATGGATACGATCTTCCGGRTCGATTACGATACACTTTTTACGGATGCGGACACGGTAATATTTGCAGTTGATACATTCTTYTTCAAGGCKGGAGATACCATAACYTGTGATACGACTTTCTTTGTGRTCAATCCGGGTGACACATTGTATTTTGATGCCGATACGACTCCACCAAATCCCGTATTTGAGGACAAACACATTCAGGGCGATGTAGTGCATTGGTTGGGAATGCCCACAGATACCTTCATCATTACCCCTGGAGATACGATGATCGTATATAAACACTGCATAATCCCGGTTATGGATACACTGATTGTACCGACATATACGATAGTGATGTCAGCAGTAGATGATACGACTCAGGCAAGTTCTACCTTGTTCGGGTGTTACAATCAGRTTGATGTAGCCTTTAATGTTGAGACGACCGGATCCTATAATATTGTGACACCTTATTGGCAAGATACGCTCTGTTTTGGGCCTTATGACAATATTATCACCACTAACGACACAACGCCATTCCAACCTGATTCAATTTGTGTTACGAGAAGAATTCCAATCACTTCCAGCACAGCAAACCAGGTGATTATCGGGGCAGATACGTTCAATGTTGAATGGGCGCAGATCATTACAGATACTACAACTTACATTTTCCCAGCGGATACAAATTACTGGGGATTAGACTCGGTTCCGGCTGACACCACACCCCCCGATACGACTATAATACCTGCGGACACCATTGTCTCCGGTGGATGTGATACAATCTTTGTACCTGAGACGTTTACGGTCGATCCTCCATTCGAAGAAATAACACCTGCTAGATTCAAAGCAAAACCCTTCACGCATACTTATTTCACACCTGGTACCAAAACAGTGTGGTTGTATGAATGGAAAATATGCGCTGCATGTCCTGATTCCCTATGTCTGGATTCTACGTCGATGGATGTATACATATCAMARATAGAAGCGGACTTTACCATMAACGCMYTGCAAGGGGGKGATACGACCGATTGTGAATTTGGCACCTTTATGTTTGAGGATGTTACAACGATGAACTACGACAGCGTACAGCGAATCTGGGACTTTGGAGATGGGTTCATCGCAGTGTCGCCAACCTTCCCATTTCTCGACAATCCGGTGACAGCAAACCTGCATGTATCATCATGCCAGCCGGGAGGATCAACTACAGGATCGTATAAGCAGATCCAGCATGTTTATTGTGATTCGGGAACCTACGAGGTTAAGATGTTGATTATAGATCAGTATGGATGCAGGGATTCAATAATAAAGAAAGTTTATGTTTTCCCCAATCCCACGCCAAGCTTTATAGCTGACACAGTTGCCGGCTGTACCAACGATCTGATACAGGAAAATCTTGAGGTCGTATTTTCAGCAGACACCGGTAATCATCCGTACAGGGTAGAGTATTATATCTGGAGCTATGGCGACGGTACGGCTATGGATACCTCTTGTAGTTGGATGACCAATCATCAGTAYAATACCTGTGGTACTTTCCCGGTATCGCTTACAACAATAGATGTCAATGGTTGCAAGAATGCCAGTCCTCAGGTATCCTTATTCGTAGCGACTTCTTGTCCAATAGCAAATTTCACAGTGCCGACAACAATATGCAGTGGATTTCCCCTACTCTTTGATGCGGGCACCAGTACAGGCACAGCTCCATTAACCTATACATGGGATTGGTGCGATACAAGCGATACTGCGGTTGATATTACAACAAGCGAGACGATCAGTAATATATTCGATGTGGATACTACAACTGACTTTAGGGTAACGCTGACCGTTATGGATGCCAATGGTTGCAGGGATACCGTGTCACAGGTAGTAACAATCTCGAAGCCGGTAGCGAACTTCTATGCCTATTCGATAGATATTGACCCCAATTGCCCGAAAATATTTGAATTTGGCGATTCCTCTTCTACCGATGTTATAAATTACTTTTGGGATTTCGGCAACAGCTTCACCTCCCCTCTTTCTCCACCGGTCTCAACTACTTATGTACTACCTGGATTGTACGACGTTTCACTAACGGTAACCAATGCCTTTGGATGTGTCAGTGATACGACGAAAATAGATTACATATTGATTCGGGGACCCATTCTGGTTGATACCGGCGCTGTAGATACTGGTGTTTGTGCACCTTATCCCGTCACTTTTACGGCAGTTGGCTTCAATGCAAACTCATATCAGTGGATTTTTGGTGACGGAAGTGACACAACTGTAATTACCAATGCGGACCCATTCAATCCGGATACGACTACTGTCGTTGTTCAGCATAATTATACGGTAGGAGGCACCTTTTATCCAGTCCTCATCATTGAGGACCCCCCGGATACAGCTGGAGTGGTTTGCCCATTCCAGTATGCACTTGATCCGATTGTTGTCCCAGGTCCAGAAATTGGATTTATGGCCAATGATACCATCTGCGGACCAAGAACGGTAAGTTTCATTGACACCAGTTCATTTACTACAGGGGTTGATTTCTATTGGTGGACGTTCGGAGACGGCTATTCTGTTGGTCCGGGTATTGGTAATATACCAGCTGGAACCAATGGTGGCTTAACGTCTGGCACATACACGGACCCAGAGCATAACTTTACGGATCCAGGTGTTTATCCTGTCATTTATGGAGCTTACGTAATTGACGAAGGAACAGATGATACTTGCTTTTACCAAACGGATACATTATTTATTGTAGTATTTGGAATGAATTTACCTGATACAGCTGCCTGTGCACCCTGGACAGGAACATGGAATACTTCCGGGATTACAGTCCCCGTACAAGCACTGCCTTATGATCTCAACCAGTTGAGTTGGGACTTTGGTGATGGCACACCTCCGGAAATTGGCAGCCAGGTTAATC
>NVRW01000053.1:0-14100 GCA_002400975.1 Flavobacteriales bacterium
GGCATAATATCATCGTTGCAGATGCCGCGCAGGCAGGCCCACTATCGCGCAAGGCTGATCCGGATGATTGGGAGGCTGCCCTAAAAACAGCAATAGATGCGCGCCTTGGCCGGTATGAAGGCGACAAATATTTCCATATCGGCACCCATGTTGATGCCTATGTGCTGGCCATTCCCGGTGTGCCGCTGGTCGCTACCCCCAAATCCGTGCTGATCATCAGCGTGAATGCCAGTGCCACAAACAATTTCGGATTTGCCATCCATCTACTCATCTTGCCATACCCCTTTGCCTTACGATGATGTTTCCCGCAATGGCATTTTGCCCGCCGAAAATTTTAACACCAAGCCGCTTGCTTTCCGATTCTCTACCGTTTCTTGAACTTCCAGCTCCTTTTTTGTGTGCCATGGTTTCTAATGATTYTGATCCTTATTTCTTMGGATCCTTTTTTGTTGTCTTTTTAGCTGCAGGCTTTTTRGYCGCAGGCTTTTTCTTGGCYACTGYTGCCTTAGGCTTAGCTGATGCCTTCGGTTTTGCTGTYTCCTTGYYRGCAGGYGCTGCDGTCTTTGCTGCTACAGCTTTTTCAGGCTTGGCTHCTGCTTTWGCACTTGCTTTAGATGAGCCYTTTTCAGCAATTTGCTCAATCTGAATCTCTGTGAAAAGTTGGCGATGTCCGTTYAGWGTCTGGTATCCTTTCCTTCGTTTCTTTTTGAAAACGAGCACTTTGTCGCCTTTAACATGCGAAAGAATCTTTGCAGATACACTTGCACCATCAATAATCGGTTTTCCCAGTGTTATCTTACCATCGTTGTCAATTAGCAATACATCGTCAAAGTTCACCTTGGAGTCCGTATCACCTGGCAGTCTGTGAACAAACAATTTYTGCTCTTTTTCTACTYTGAACTGCTGTCCAGCTATGTCTACAATTGCGTACATCGTCTTATTTGTTGTTTTTCTAAAGGGCTGCAAAGATATAAAAAAGGAACATAATCAGCAATTCAATAAGAATAAATGCGTCTGACGTTCCAGAGTAAGTAGGCTGACTCGCCCCAATGCACTAAACCATCCAGTTGATAGGCTCAATTCCTTGCCTTTTGAGCAAAGCATTTGTCTTGGAAAACTGCCTGGAGCCTAAAAATCCATAGTGGGCCGAAAAGGGTGAAGGATGGGGCGACTCCAGGACCGAGTGCCGACTGGTGTCAATCAGCGCCTTCTTTTGTCTTGCAAATTTTCCCCAGAGCAAGAAAACCAAACCCGATCGCTGSTCAGATAGTTTTTTGATTGCTGCATCAGTAAAAGCTTCCCAACCCAGATTGCGGTGTGAGGCCGGCTGATGTGCTTCTACCGTTAAGATGGCATTGAGTAAAAAGACTCCTTGATCCGCCCACTTTTGCAGGCATCCGGAAGCGGGAACGTTCAATCCCAGATCTGTATTTAGCTCCTTGTAAATGTTCTTTAAGGAAGGGGGAGGAACAACTCCATGTTGCACAGAGAAGCACAAGCCATGTGCTTGTCCCGGTCCATGGTAGGGATCCTGGCCCAGAATCACAAYCTTMACGCTGTCAAACGGTGTGGAGTTGAACGCATTAAAGATCAAGGAACCWGGCGGGTATATTGTTTTTCCWGAACTTTTRGCTTCTACCAGTTTGGCTTTAATATTTAGAAAGTAACTTTTAGARAACTCCTCTTTTAAGACTTCCTTCCAGGATGGATGTATGGCTGGGTTTATTGARGATTTTGCCCCTTGTTTCTGTTCCTGAACTGCTTTTTCTTCCATTTTTTTRATTAATTTCTTCCTCCGTAAATGCAATTTTTGATTCCGTCTTAAAGTTAGTGTTTATGGAAAAGAAATCTTTGTTATTTGATATTATTCAGTACTTTTACACCCGATGCAGGATTATTTTTTTGGATTAATTAGTAACTATTTTTTCTTTTAATCGTTCAAAACAAATCAGTTCTGTATATTAAAGGTATAGAGAGAATGAARAAAATTATTTTGTTTGTTTGTGCTTGTATGGTWATTGGAATGGTTTTTTCATCGTGCAGATCACTGGGGCATTGTCCKGCATATTCKATTGAATTGATAGTCAAATAGRTTGAAAGAATGAATAAACTGCTTTATATCGTATTAGCTGTATTTTTGCTTGGARTATTCTCATCTTGCAGATCACATGAGCGATGTCCAGCCTATGGAAAAGTAGTAAAGGAAAAAGCAGAAGAGAAGGCAGTTTAATCGATGAATTGGCTAGRGCTTAGAACTTCTGAGCAGCTAGAAGCAATCCAAATCTCCTCCCATAATCCCGATATTCTCGGTATTCTTATTTTCAAGCACAGCACCAGATGTGCCATAAGTTCCGTAGCTGTTAACCGACTTGAACGCRATTGGAATCTTAGCGATGATCAATTGCCAACGTATTTTCTGGATTTGTTGAGCCTTCGGCAAATTTCTGATGAGATTGCCTCTATGTATGGAGTGCAACACGAGTCACCACAGGTTCTGATTGTAAAAGATGGGAAGTGTGTTTTCTCCTCTTCTCACAATTTGATATCGATGAGGGGTATTCGBGAATCACTCGGATTGGGTAACAAATAAGAACATTCCTCGTTAATAGTATTGTCRCCGGGTCAGGAAATTCTGTAGCGCTAAAATCGTATCTTTGTTATACTATGAAAGCACTGATTATACGCTCTTCTCTATATCTTTTACTAGCCAGCTTTGCGTTTACCGCTGCGGCCCAGGATCCGATAGATAAGGGAACTGGGGAGGTGCTTGGCAAGACTCCTCTTGTAGAAACCAATGATGTAGGTATTCTTTAYAAATATGAAATGACTGTWGGTTTCTTTACCCATTCCAATGGCTTTGGAATGAACTACAGAAGGGGAAAGAACACTACTGGATACACAAAGCGCATATTTGAATATGAGGTGGCTACCATTAAGCATGCGAAAGAGTATAAACGATATAACCCRACTAAGGAGAGTAAGGGATATATATTCGGAAAAATGAACTCATTGATGACATTCAGAGCATCTATCGGGGAGCAGAGAATCATTGCACGAAAAACGGATATGGGGGGTATTGAAATACGCTATATCTATTTAGCCGGTGTATCCATGGGGGTTCTCAAGCCAGTGTATCTGAAAATTATAGAAGATGGCCCAAACTTTCAGCCTGATATAGTGGTAGAGAAATATGACCCTAACAARCATGGYACCTTCAATATTTACGGGAAAGCCCCTGCATTGAAGGGAATGGACGATCTCAAGTTGCTTCCTGGTGGGTTTGCAAAATTTGCCTTAAGCTTCGAATATGGCAATGAGCCAACCAAGATAAGATCGCTGGAAGTAGGAGCGATGCTGGATGTATTTTACAAGAATGCCCCTATCATGGCTGATATAGATACATCAGATGATCTTGACCCCAATAATATGTTCTTCTTTGGGTTCTATGTAAGTTTGAACTTCGGTAAGAGATGGTAATTTCAATTCTCAAATTTCTTTAATTTCACCGACCAGAATAGCTGYAGATAACGAAGATGAGTGAAACCATTKTAAGGGAAGGTMCACCCAGGAAAAAAAAGCCGCCYTGGTTGAAGGTGAAACTTCCAACAGGCAARGCATATGCTCATATTAAGGGTGTAGTAGAAAAAAACAATCTTCACACCATCTGTCARAGTGGCAATTGTCCCAATATGGGAGAGTGCTGGGGAGCYGGAACMGCGACATTTATGATCTTGGGAAATATCTGCACCAGGTCATGCGGATTTTGCTCGGTRGCCACRGGCAGGCCTCTTCCTGTAGATAAACAAGAGCCRGAACGTGTRGCTGACTCAGTGCGATTGATGAATGTAAAGCACTGTGTGATAACATCTGTTGATAGGGATGAATTACCTGATGGGGGCTCCATTATTTGGGCRGAGACAGTTAAGGCAATTCGAAGAGTGAATCCGCAGACTACTCTTGAAACGCTCATTCCGGATTTCAAAGGTGATGTGGCGGCCATTCAGAGAATTATTGACGTSGCCCCTGAGGTGGTGTCYCAYAATATGGAAACCGTTCCAAGACTCACAAAGAAAGTGCGTATTCAGGCAAAATATGAGAGAAGTCTACATGTATTAAAGACGTTAAAAGAGGGTGGCATGAGAACAAAATCGGGAATAATGGTTGGCTTGGGAGAAAGGGAAGAGGAGGTCTTAAGTACCATGGATGACTTGAGGAATGTGGRTGTTGACGTGGTTACCATCGGTCAGTACTTGCAGCCGACCCCAAAACACCTTCCGGTGGTCGAATTTGTGACGCCACAGATTTTCGAACGCTACAAGATGGCCGGAATTAAAAAGGGATTCAGGTTCGTTGAGAGCAGCCCTTTGGTTCGATCATCCTATCATGCCGAGCGGCATATCCACTGATTGGCCAAATTAGCSGTAGCCAAATTCTTGTCAGTTCTTACCGTATTCTAAGTCAAMACTACCGTATAGTAANCHDGGAWTTHNTATTCNACNGATCAATTAGCGTATTTAGCTTANNGAKTGDTHARNATTGAAGGGACAATCAAAGTTTCTAAATATGAAATTAACTARYKGGATATTGGGATCCATRGTTTTGGCAGTTGCTGCCGGYCTATTYTTGATTGAGCYTCCACCCAGCAATACCACRGTTCGGTACGTTCCGAGAGTTCAACATTTTGATAAGACGTATTACAATAATCTRTATGGAATYGCMGGRGCCATGGAATACTATATAGAGAGGCGAAAAAATATCAAAACGGGTAGAATTGAAATAGCAGATATGATCAGGTCCGACCGGGCTGTTGCAAATTTTGGTAAGATGAACAAACAGGTGGCCAGCCTCGGTTTAGACTGGATAGAAATGGGACCGGATAATGTTGGTGGCCGTACGCGTGCACTGATCGTAGACAAGTTCGATTCGGCCAAACTGTAYGCTGGTGGGGTAGGTGGAGGCCTTTTCATTTCGTATACAGCTGGATTGGCATGGTCTCCGATAAATGACAAGATGAACAATTTGGCGATTTCATGTATCTGTCAGTCCAGGGATGGAGATATTTATGTCGGAACCGGAGAATCGTTTACCGTTGCCAATGGCCAGGGTACCCTGGGAACACCGGGCCTTGTTGGACGGGGGATGTTTAAGAAATTGGTGAATGAAACAACATTTGACTCCCTTCCGTCAACTGTCCCTGCCAATACGAACAGCAGTGGCTCAGCCTGGGCTTTCGTGAATCGTTGTGCTACCGATCCTTATGACAATGAGCTCGTCTATGCAGCTACCAATACGGGCTTATATTATTCAACTAATGGCGGTGATACCTGGACAGAAAAACTGATATGTCTCAACTGTCCTATAAGTCCAGACTCTGCAATATATGATCCCGGAAATTTTCAAGATGTTAAGATTGGATCAAATGGTGTTGTTGTTACCTCTACTGGTGGGGGGAGGACTTATCTGAAAAAGCCTGGAGACACAACGTTTGTGAGCATTTCAAGCCACTTCACGGGTGGGTCCAGGTTTGAGTTTGCCATTGCACCTTCAAATCCGGATATTATCTACGTTGTGGCCGGCTCCGGAGGGGTGATGGGTGGATTGTGGAAAACGGTTGATGGAGGCGATAATTGGACGATAGAGCTGCCTGCGGGCAATGCGGACGTATTTAATGGACAAGCAGATTATAATATGGCATTGGCGGTGTACCCTGATGACCCCAATCACGTAATTGTTGGGGGTGTTGAACTGTGGGCACTCAATGGCACAAAAAATACRTGGAGSAWRCTTGCYCTCAYACAACAATTTGCYCMGGGCCTTTACGTGCACGCYGACAAGCACGCCGTGGCGTTCCCACCTGATTATAATACGAGCAAGACTTTTTACATAGGCTGCGATGGYGGCGTTTTTGCGGCTTTTAATGGTGGYGAGTTTTAYAYTGAACGCAATAGYGGWTAYAACGTYACKCAGTTYTATGCYATGGGRGTTTCMAGRGAAGGMTGGGTAGCWGGWGGCACMCAGGACAATGGCAAYCCATTCATCGATTTTTCGGGYAATACAATAAAGTCAGAGGTWCAGAATTTGCYSAGCGGTGAYGGTGGCTATATGCAGTTTTCAGTCATCAATCCTTCAGCATTTTTCTGGGAGTCTCAAGGTGGATCGGCAAATAGATCTCCGGAAAAAGGATCAGGTTCCGGTGGCTTTTTTCACCCCGAAATGTGCAATGGCCCATGTAATGAGGGTACCAATGAAGGCCCGTGGGTAACGCCTTTGGTAATCTGGGAGAGTTTTAATGATCTGTCAAGTAAGGATTCTGTGCGCTTTATTGCTAAGCAAGCTTACAATGCTGGGGCAGCGATCTTCATTGAGTCTGCAAATGACAAGTTCCCATTTGAATATATCACGCCTGTTCCACTGTCGGTTAATGATACTGTTATGATCCAGGATATCGTRCAAAACAAATTTTTGGYATGTACCAGCAAYGGTGTCTGGWTGWSCAAGAATGTTTTAGACTTTTCTGTYGATCCGGTCTGGTATAAAATATCGCCGTTAACAAATATAACATCCGCTGCTTTTTCTACAGATGGTGATATCGTATACCTGGGAAAGGCAACGKGGAGTGGAAGCGGTACRCTGAACAGAGTTTCAGGACTGTTGTGCCTTGGACCRGATGATTGGACAACGGATGATCTGTTGCCTCACCAGATACCTTCATGCTTGTCACAAACATCCTTGTTTACGGSCTCACAGTATCTTACGGGTATTGGTGTAGATCCGAACAATGCGGAAAATGTAGTTATAACCCTGGGAAAYTATGGAGATACCAATCACGTRTACCTGAGCAGCAATGCAGCTTCAGCAACCGGTGTAGGCTCCTTTACCTCAATTCAGGGCAATTTGCCAGCRATGCCTTGCTATGATGCTATTATCGAGATGGGAGATTCAAATACCATTATTGTTGGTACTGACTATGGGGTTTGGGCTACCGACAATGCCTGGGGAGGAAACGTTACCTGGACGAACGAAAAYAATAGCTTTCCCAGGGCYCCKGTCTTCATGGTAGTACAACAAACGATGCCCAATAGTACMTGTACCGGGGTGACSGTAGAGGGTAATATTTATGTTGCTACGCATGGTAGAGGGATCTGGAGATCAGAAACCTACAAAGCGGCAGCTGATACARCGACGTGCCAACTACCGATTACTTTAGCAATTGAGTCTGTTACCRGTAATTTTGATATGAGCTTTATGCTTTATCCGAATCCAGTTACASAAGGTTCAGTCATGGTAACTTATACCCTGAATRAATTTGCGGATGTTRAGGTCACATTGTTCGACATAACTGGAAAGCAGCTCARGTTTATTGATCTCAGCAAGCAATCTACGGGAAAACACACAATGGATTTGGAWTGCTCTGAYCTKAAGGCTGGAACTTACTTTGTGAGTATAACGGCAAATGGAATYMGAAARACRMARCGKTTGSTGGTGCTCTGAGTATTCAAGTACCTNAATTGAAAGYCGTCANWWKYRWAAGSCCTGTTNNATWWWGGGGAGTCTAAAKGGCRTATTTTGTACAGWGAAAGACAATCCATGGTTTTGKAATAATTGTCAAGCGAATTGTTCTCATGTGCATCAGTCTGTTTTTAGGGATCATAWGRGAACARGATGGAGGAGYCAGTGGAGTGTGTAYAAAAAATCTTATTCTSTKGGCATTGTTGTATTGTAAAAAGTCGTAAATTGTGCCACTTATAAATTGGCTGATTTCCGGATAAAAGGAATATCTAAAAAACGCAAAAATGAAGATGAAAAAAACGCTGGTTGCATTATTTATATTGGTCGGTTCTGGRACWTTGGTTATGCAGAACCTTTCTACGGTGGATGAGGTAGCTCAATACACGCCAAGAGTTCAGCATTTTGATCAKACATATKACAATAATCTGCATGGTATTGCCGGTGCGATGGAATACTATATTGAGAGACGAAAAAATGTAMAAACCGGTAAAATTGAGATMGCTGAYATGCTYAAGGCGGACAGAGCTGTTGCCAATTTTGGAAAGRYBAGCAARCWGGCCARCAMACAGGCCAGCSTKGGTTTGAATTGGATAGAAATGGGRCCRGATAATGTTGGTGGCCGCACGCGTGGACTTATTGTGGACAAGTTCAATTCGKCCAAACTGTATGCGGGTGGAGTAGGTGGAGGTCTTTTTATCTCGTACACYGCGGGATTGGYCTGGTCKCCTGTGAATGACAAGATGAACAGTTTGGCGATAGGTTGTATTTGYCAGTCTAAGGATGGTGATATTTATGTAGGAACCGGGGAATCGTTTGTGGGTACTRRTGGCCAGGGTACGGTCGGAACACCTGGKCTTCTTGGTCGGGGTATTTTTAAAAAA
The DNA here is from genome assembly GCA_002400975.1 of Flavobacteriales bacterium. Taxonomy (GTDB): domain Bacteria; phylum Bacteroidota; class Bacteroidia; order NORP154; family NORP154. Next base: position 8,391 of record NVRW01000053.1, read on the forward strand.
TTGGTTAATGAAACTACATTTGACTCACTTCCGTCAACTGTACCTACCAATACGAATAGCAGTGGCTCGGCCTGGGCTTTCGTGAATCGCTGTGCCACTGATCCTTTTGACAATGAKCTCATCTATGCGGCTACAAATAATGGKTTGCACTATTCAAATGAYGGTGGCACTTCATGGACCAATGCAATCTGTATTAATTGTCCMACAACTCCKGGAWCGGAAATATATAACACGGGAAGTTTTCAGGACGTTAAGATTGGATCGAATGGAGTTATTGTTGCCTCCAATGGYGGGWCGACATWTCTRAAAAAGCCYGAYACGTCKGGCTTTGTRASCATTTCAAGCCACTTCACGGGTGGGTCCAGGTTTGARTTTGCAATTGCACCTTCRAATCCGGATATTATCTRSGTTGTGGCCGGTTCCGGAGGGGTGATGGGCGGATTGTGGAAAACGCTTGATGGAGGTGATAGTTGGGTGCAGGAGGTACCTGCAGGAAATGCTGGAGTTTTTAACGGACAAGCYGATTATGATATGGCCCTGGCGGTGTTCCCGGATGATCCATTACACGTAATYGTTGGGGGTGTYGAACTGTGGGCRCTCRATGGCACAAAAAATACATGGGACCTGATTGCCCTTACACAGCAATTCGCGCARGGCTTATATGTGCACGCTGACAAGCACRTCGTTGCTTTYCCGCCGGATTATARYACSWSYAAGATTTTTTATATTGGAGGTGATGGAGGTGTTTTTGCMGCGTTTAATGGTGGCCAGTTCTACACTGAGCGCAATAGTGGTTAYAACGTTACGCAGTTCTATGCTATGGGAGTTTCCAGGGAAGGATGGGTAGCTGGAGGCACACAGGACAATGGCAATCCATTCATCGATTTTTCAGGTAATACAATAAAGTCAGAGGTGCRGAACTTGCCCAGTGGTGAYGGTGGCTATATGCAGTTCTCAGTCATCAATCCTTCRGCATTTTTCTGGGAGTCWCARGGTGGATCGGCAAATAGATCTCCGGAAAARGGRTCRGGTTCGAGTGGCTTCTTTCACGMARASATGTGCAYTGGCGGRTGTAATGARGGYACCAATGAAGGCCCATGGGTAACKCCMATGGTTATTTGGGAGAGTTTCAATGAYCTTKCSAGTAAGGACTCTGTTCGATTTRTTGCAAAACAAGCGCACAATGCAGGGGCTACGATAGTAATTGAGTCTGCAAATGACAAGTTYCCATTCGAATATAYCACYCCGGTTCCGCTGTCAGTTAATGATACAATTATGATCCAGGATATCGTGCAAAACAAGTTTTTGGTKRGYACCTATAAAGGTACATGGATGTGYAAGAATGTGTTGGAYTTTKCGACAGATCCTGCYTGGTAYAARATCTCRGMWTTAACAGGAATKACATCRGCTGCMTTTTCTGCARATGGYGACATTGTATATCTTGGAAAGGCRACMCCTGGTGGWRGTGGAWCAYTAAMCCGGGTTTCRGGRCTGYTGTGCCTGGGACCGAATGATTGGACYACAGATGATCCTGGAAMTGCKGTWGTTCCAKCTTGCTTGTCTMAARCRTCYTTATTTACAGCCTCACAGTATCTTACSGGTRTTGGAGTYGACCCCAACAATGCGGAAAATGTGGTTATAACCCTGGGGAGYTATGGAAATACARATCACGTATAYGTGAGCAGTAATGCGGCTTCMGCAACTGGTGTTGGCTCCTTTAGYTCRATACARGGTRATTTRCCTGCYATGCCYTGCTATGATGCCATAATTGAGATGGGAGATTCAAATACCATTATTRTTGGTACAGATTATGGCGTYTGGGCGACGGACAATGCCTGGGGAGGAAATGTTACCTGGACGARCGAAAACAATAGCTTTCCSAGGACTCCGGTCTTCATGGTAATACAAAAAACGATGGCCAATAGCTCTTGCAGTGGAATGTCTGTGGAAGGCAATATTTATGTTGCYACKCATGGTAGAGGGATYTGGAGRTCRGAARACTAYAAAGCACYTCAGGATACAACGACGTGCCAGCTACCCATTRMTGTATCYGTCGGGTCAATTACTGGCAACTTYGAYATGAGYCTTAGRCTSCATCCAAATCCGGTTRCAGATGGTTCTGCAATGSTGACTTATACGCTSAATGAGTTTGCGGATGTAGAGGTTACCTTGTACGACATTACGGGCAAACGGCTTAAGCTTATTGATCTCAGCAAGCARTCCACCGGAAAGCACACAATGGATTTAGATTGTTCTGCCCTCAAGGCTGGAASTTACTTTGTGAGTATAACGGCGAATGGAATCCGCAAGACCGAGCGGTTGGTGGTGCTGTAAATATCCAATTACCTGGTAAAAAANCCCCGTTCATCWGCCAGMTGRMYGRKGWWYKSKKTTKWNTTNWGATTAGATATTGTAGGGACGGTTGTGTTTACCTCCCGTTAGGGACGDCAACGTCTCTGCGATGGCTATATAGCCGCACAACGTTCCCTTATACTACTGTCTGACTAGAAGCAGTATTCATTTGCTTCCAGAATCTCCGCTGCAATGCGTCTCCTCGCTTCCTTAGCGTTGAATGGCTCCACCTTGGTAAATCGTTTGATTCCCATTAGCATAACCCTAAGCTCATCACCGTCAGCRAAAGCGTTGAGGGCATCTTTACCATTCTTGTTGATSCGGTCAGCAGCRTCGTTGATGAACACCCGGGCSATATCCCATTGCCGTGCACAGGCCTCTTCTCCTTTAATGCCTACCATTTTTTCAACCCTAAGCAAACACGATTCAGCTGCATAAACATCAATGATCATGTCAGCAATATTCATAAGAACCTCTTGTTCCTTGGCGAGTTCCATCATCAGTTTCTGAGCGGCCGCGCCTGCTACCATAAGTACTGCCTTCTTGAATTTTGCAACATATTGCTTTTCCTGGGCAAATAAGGAGGTGTCCGGATCGTCAAAAGATGGAACTGACATAAGCTCATCGGCAACTGCTTTGGCAGGGCCCATAAGATCCAGTTCGTTTTTCATCGCACGCTTCATGATCATATCCACAATAAGCATCCTGTTGATCTCATTGGTTCCTTCAAAGATCCTATTGATCCTCGCRTCTCTATAGGCCCTCTCCATTGGAGCATCAGCTGAATAGCCCATTCCTCCAAAGATCTGTACGCCTTCGTCTACGACATAGTCCAGTACCTCTGAGCCCARCACTTTCAGAATAGCWGCCTCGATAGCGAATTCTTCAACACCCTTGAGTATTGCTGCTCCCTTATCGAGTCCTTCGTTCTCATAGCTTTTAATGGATTCCTCKATGTTTTGTCCGCATCGATAAGTRGCCGTTTCACARGCAAASGTGCGTATAGCCTGCTCTGCCAATTTGAATTGAATGGCGCCGTATTTACCAATACTTTTTCCAAATTGCTCCCTTTCATTGGCATACCTTGCACCAAGTGTGACGGCATTCTTGCACCCGCCCATGCAGGCTGCAGCAAGTTTTATCCTTCCAACATTCAGGATGTTTAATGCAATTTTAAATCCAAGYTCACGATCTCCCAACAAGTTCTCAGCYGGCACTTTGCAATCATTGAAGAACACCTGACGTGTCGATGATCCCTTAATACCCATTTTATGTTCCTCTGGGTTTAGATCAATTCCACCGAAATTTTTCTCTACAATAAAAGCAGAKAGGTTKTYGTCATCTTCAATCTTGGCAAATACAATAAAGATATCCGCAAACCCTCCATTCGTGATCCACATCTTTTGMCCATTGATGGTGTAGCTTTTACCGTCGGCGGAGGGCTTGGCYYGCGTTTTACCAGAGTTGGCATCGGACCCAGAACCCGGCTCTGTCAAACAATATGCTGCTTTCCATTCACCAGACGCCAATTTKGGTAGGTATTTTTCCTTCTGTGCCTGATTGCCRTAATAATAAATTGGCAGCGTTCCAATTCCGGTATGGGCGGCCATTGACACGGTAAAGGAGTGACCAGAACCATTGGCTTCAGTTGCGTATAGCGAGGTATTGAAGTCCTTGCCAAAGCCACCAAATTCTTCCGGCAGAGATATGCCTAAAAGTCCGAGTTTACCAGCTTTGTCGAGCAGTGATATTAACAGGCCCTCCTCCTGGTTGTCTATTCTATCCAGGATCGGCCAAATTTCTTGTTCGATAAAATCTCTGTTGGTTTGAGCAATCATTTGYTGCTCTTCATCCCATTCTTCWGGGATAAAAATGTTGTTTGCATCTGTTTCAGCAATTAGGAATTCGCCTCCTTTAAGTGCTTTTTTTGTCATTGTGTCTTCAGTTGCCATTGTGATTATYGATTTTGGTTTAATAAAATTCTATTCAAAYATTYTAGTTTAGGAATTCATAGATGCCCGCRGCACCTTGTCCSGTTCCCACGCACATGGTYACCATGCCATATTTCTTCTTCTGRGCCCKCATCTCATTRAATAACTGCACACTCAGTTTTGCACCTGTACATCCCAATGGATGTCCCAGCGCAATGGCGCCYCCRTTTACRTTAACCGTATCTGGATTCACTCCAGTTTCACGGATCACGGCCAGCGACTGGGAAGCAAAAGCTTCGTTCAGTTCAATCAGGTCGATATCTTCTTTCTTCATACCCGCTTTTTYCAGTGCCAATGGRATAGCYTTAATKGGGCCGATTCCCATGATTTTAGGTTCBACBCCYGCCACYGCATAAGTGACCATTCTYGCAATKGGCTTCAGGTTGAGCTCATTTACCATTTTCTCTGACATCACCAGGCAAAAAGATGCTCCATCCGACATTTGTGATGAATTTCCWGCGGTRACTGTTCCYYYRTCTGCGAAAACRGGCTTGAGTTTAGAGAGYGCATCCACTGATGTACCYGCYCTYGGGCCCTCATCKGCRTCTACSACATACTCCCGGGACTGTCTTTTTTCATTCTCGTCCAGATACTCTTCCTTGACRGTAATTGGMACGATCCCYTCTGTAAATTTGCCAGCTTCAGCCGCCKCCAATGCTTTATTGTGAGAGTTAAAGGCAAACTCATCCTGGTCTTCCCGTTTAATGTCGAATTCCTTAGCSACTTCTTCRGCYGTCAGGCCCATTCCCCAATACCAGTCCGGATGGGCCGCAGAYACATCTGGATTCGGAACAATTCTCCATCCACCCATTGGAATCGGCGACATGGTTTCMACGCCACCAGCAATGATGCAATCGGCGAGGCCGGAATGAATTTTAGCCGATGCAATCGCGATGGTCTCCAGTCCAGATGAACAATAGCGATTTACGGTCATTCCCGGAATCTTTTCTGTATCCAGGCTCATAAGAGAGATAATTCGACCAACGTTGAGTCCCTGCTCAGCCTCAGGCATTGCGTTGCCAACAATTACGTCTTCAATCCTCYCTTTGTCCAATTCGGGAACCGAKGCTAYCAGGTGTTTGATAACRCTYGTTGCCAGGTCATCTGCCCTGGTAAATCTGAATTTTCCCCTTGGTGCCTTTCCTACTGCAGATCTGAATCCTGCTACGATGTATGCGTCCATTTGTAATAGATGTGAGATGTTAGACTGTTAGATATTAGATATCTACGCCGCTCACCTCGGTTAATGTGTCAGTCTTTTCTTAAGACTATAATTCATTCTCTGTATTTCGTCTAAATTTTCAACTCCTTAAGCTTATGCATCTCAATTTTCTTGTCTATATACTGACAGCTAAAATCTAATNTNT
>NVRW01000053.1:14105-20289 GCA_002400975.1 Flavobacteriales bacterium
CTCAACACTTTCCCAGTCTTTATAATGCTCTGCAARCGCTCAAGCGTTTTTCGCTCGCCACACAGAGATAAAAATGCTTCTCTTTCCAGGTCGAGCAAATATTTTTCAGATACTCTTGTTGGCGCCGATARGTTTCCGCCACACAAAACGCTTCCCAATTTTTCGGAGATCAACTTGTCGTGTTCTGAGATATAGTTACCGGCCCTCATGGTATCGGCACCTACATATACGATACCCATTCCGGATTTACCCAGCACTCTGATATCAGTTCTCTCAATTGGTCGGGTATATCCAGCTTCCGCCATCAGGATGGCACTCTCTTTAGCATCTGCAATCAATCGATCTCTGTTTATGGTAACGGTGTCACGACCCTTTTTCAAATGACCTAGATCAAACGCTTCATAAGCTGAAGTGCTCACCTTCGCTTGCCCAATGGTCAGAAACTTGTTTGTCAGCGCATTTATCTCCACATCACCCTCGTGAAGTTCATCYGAGAAACGCACCGCAAATTCTTTTGTCCCACCTCCGCCTGGAATAAGGCCTACACCGAACTCCACCAGCCCAGTATAAAGTTCAGCATGAGCAACAACTTTGTCAGCATGCAGGCATATTTCACATCCGCCACCAAGTGTAAGGTTATGCGGTGCTACCACAACTGGAATGGATGAATATCTCAATCTCATGGTAGTGCTTTGAAACAGGCGTACCGCCATATCCAACTCRTCATATTCTTGTTCAATGGCAAACATGAAGATCATTCCVACATTTGCTCCAGCTGAGAAATGHGCGCCATCGTTGGCTACTACCAATCCDCGGAAATCTTTCTCTGCCAGATCAATTGCCTTGTGGATTCCCTGAATTACATCTCCACCAATGGTGTTCATTTTGGTGTGAAATTCGACATTCAGGATACCATCGCCTATGTCGGTAATKGTGGTACCGCTGTTCTGCCAGACCGTGTTGTTGGCTTTAACATTTTCCAGAATAATGAAATCTTCYTTWCCYGGAATTRTTCCRTAAGCTTTCTCCTCGTTCTTGAAGTAGTTCTTGACACCCTCTTCCAATTTATAGAATGAATCAGTGCCTGACTCCACCRTGTCGTACACCCATTGGGCAGGCTTCCTGCCTTCGGCTTCCATAGCCTTAATGGTYTCCTTAACTCCCAATGCATCCCATGCTTCAAAAGGTCCCAACTCCCAGGCAAATCCAGCCTTCAGTGCRTCATCTATCTTGTAAATATCATCYGATATTTCSGGGACTCTATTGGAAACATACTCAAACAGACCGTAAAATGCTTTTCGATAGAATTCGCCMGCCTTGTCTTTACCGCTGAGYAGAACCCTRTAACGCTCCCTTAAATYATCAATSGAYTTGGTGAGTTCCARTGTGGCAAATTTTACTTTCTGCTTAGGCTCGTACTCAAGTGTYTTGAGATTCAATGACAGGATRGTGCTCTTTCCTTTCGCATCCTTTTCTTTTTTATAGAAGCCCTGGCCTGATTTAGATCCGAGCCAATTTTTATCAACCATTTTGGCGATATAATCAGGCATMGTAAATAAATGAYGGGCYTCATCYTCCTTGCAATGCTCCTCCARSCCRTTGGCAACATGCACAAGBGTGTCCAGACCTACCACATCACACGTTCGGAATGTCGCAGATTTGGGCCTTCCGAGRACCGGGCCGGTCAGTTTATCTACCTCATCGACCGTCAAGTCCATTTCCTCCACCAAATGGAAGAGAGACATGATACCGTAAACGCCTATGCGATTGGCAATGAAGGCAGGTGTATCTTTACACAACACAGTTGTTTTGCCAAGGTATAGATCACCGTAGTTCATTAAGAAGTCGATAACGCTTTGATCCGTTTTTGGGCTTGGAATGATCTCCAATAACTTCAAATATCTTGGAGGGTTAAAGAAGTGCGTTCCGCAAAAGTGCTTTTGGAAATCATCACTTCTTCCTTCAAGCATTGTATGAATAGGAATGCCAGAGGTGTTTGATGTAATTAAAGTACCGGGAGTTCGGTGCTTCTCAACGTTTTCAAATACTTTTTGCTTGATATCCARACGCTCTATAACCACCTCTATTATCCAATCACAAGCTGCKATTTTATCCAGATCATCGTCGAAGTTGCCCGTGGTGATGCGGGAYRCCATGCTTTTTTTATAGATGGGGGAGGGATTGGCTTTCAATGTGGCTTGAAGMGCTGAATTCACAATGCGGTTGCGTACAACTTTATCTTCCAGGGATTTTCCAGCGGCTTTCTCTTTCTCGTCCAGTTCATTGGGTACAATATCGAGYAGGAGTACCTTTACCCCAATATTCGCAAAGTGGCAGGCGATCCTTGATCCCATGACACCTGATCCCAATACGGCGACATTATTTATCGTTCTTCTGGTCGTAAGTGAATTCTCCATTGTCTGTGAAATGCTATTTGGTTGATTTTGTTTCTGTACCGTTCTTGCTAAATGCTTCAGAGTCCAGTAAAAGRTTGATCTTTTTTATCACCTTAAAAAAGGTCTGTAAATTGGTTTTGCCAATATTCTCGTGAATGGCTGCATTGAGTTTGATCACTGCTTCTTTGGACACCTCTCTTTTTTCCCTTCCGAAATCGGTGAGATAAATCCTGACCATTCGCTTGTCCTTCGCATCGGCCTTTTTGTAGATGAGTCCTTTTTCCTCCATCGATTTGAGAATCCTTGTCAGGCTCCTGGATTCCATCCCCATTTTAGGGCCTAATTTCGTAGAGGGCGTACCTTCTACATCGATGTTGAGGAGTGTTTGCCCAACCGACATTGTTGTGTCGTATTTGGCTGCTTCGATGTTGTACATTCTGGCTATTCCGTGCCAYGCCCATCGAATGTGAAAATCAATTGTGTCTTCTGGTTTCATTGCTGGTACTTATTAAACGACAAATATAGAAAAATATTATGCACGCATAACAAATAAGCAAGAAATTTTGCGRWGGATGGWGTGGACGATAATTACCGGATACGGCAATTATGTGTAATTATGTGTCCAAATDTGTCGAAGATGTGTCAAAAAATGTCGAAATCGATCATTTTCYGTCAAAAAGCATAATTCTGCATCAAAATTCATGATCCGTTTGTCTGAGCAGAATTTTCGACAAAGCGATWTGATATTCCTACCAATATCGTGCTACCAATTTAACACTATTTRCTTTAATAACATGAGTTTGAGTYAAATTCTTGRCGGGGTYAAACACCACTAATCAGGAATCTATGCGAATTTGCAAATCTGCCTGCCAGCCCYATCCRGAATTCAGGTTACKTACTAGCGATTTCGGCCTAATTGTTCATGGCTTGAAACCCAGTCGGAGGATGAGATTGCAGAAGCAAGCGATATTTCTCCTGCCAGSACCACACCAGCCACGATCTCTGCAAACTTCTTAACGGTTCCTTTTCCAGAGCATCCCATCAGCTTCAGGCATTCCTGCTGAGTCGCCAAGCCAGTTCCTCCACCATACGTTGCCACGATCAAGGAAGGTATTGTAATAGAGATGTACAGGTCTCCTTCTGGTGTCATTTCGGTATAAACTATACCGGCTGATGATTCAGACACGTTTGCTACATCCTGTCCTGTTGCAATAAACAGAGCAGTGATGGCATTTGGAGAATGTGCTCCATTGTTATTTGCCCCCGACATAAAGGATCCTATATCAGATATATTGGAATGGTGGTATAAGCTCTCTGGCTCAACSCGCATATGYTGAAGYAGAATTTCCCGCTTTATTGTTGCTTCTGCAACBACCCTTTTTCCCCTYGTACGCATAACATTTATTTGYGAAGCCTTTTTATCCGTTGCAAAATTTGATTCCAGGTAAAAGTGCTTCACTCCTTCATAGTTATCCAGGATCCARCTRCACGCTCTGAAAGTGGCCTTCCCTACCATATTCTGACCMGCMGCATCGCCGGTGAAATAGTTRAATCTGAGGAATGCAAATTTATTGGCAAGAAATGGGTCTATATACTGCAGCTTCGCAATGCTGGATGTCTGTTCAGCTTCAACCCTGATTTTATCCAGGTTATCGTTGACCCAATAGATAAAGTCYCTACACTCCCTTGCATTGCTGAATTCAAATACRGGGGCACGCTGCATGGCATCCCCAACTACCGAGCAAGTTGCTCCGCCTGATAAATTCAAGACTTTTATCCCTCGATTATACGATGCTACCAAAGTACCTTCCGTTGTAGCAAGCGGCACGAGAAAGTCTCCTTTTGCATGTTCACCATTGATGGTGATCGGGCCAGCAAAGCCAATTGGAATTTGAGCGACGCCGGTGAAATTTTCAATATTTCCGTGTAACATATCGGCGTCAAAAGAGTACTGCCTGATATGGTGTAAGTCGGTATTCGTTTCTTTGGCGATATAATCCTGACGTTSCTTGATAATCTCYAMAGAATAGTCATCATCTTCRGAGCGTGGAATGCGAACTACTTTATGCTTTTCGTCCACAATGGAATCGTCAACCTTGATTTTCAACTTTCCAAAAGASGAAGCATTGAACGCAATCTCTATCTCGTGCTTTCCCACRGGRAGCCTGTCRGTGTCAGCTATTATATCAAGCGTCTTTCTCAGTGGAAAYTGTACGGAGTTCTCTTTGGTAATAGACAAAGCTTCGATGACATTGCCATCACCTAAATCGAGCTTTACACCTGAYAAGGGGATATCCTTACCTGCTACTTTGACGTGTCGCAACTCTGTTAGCGTAGAATCCTTCARCCTGTTTTTCAGACTGAACTTTACGCCTGAGTCCAGRTTTGTTAAACTTCCGTTGGTGTATAATTGCCTTAATACTAGACTGGGTATCAGCATTTCGTGGGTGRTTTGATTAGAAAYCTGCCTTTGTCGGCAGGCAKGTRCAAATTTCTTAAAAATAATCGGGAAAAAGRGGTTTACGCCATCAATAAGTATAAAAAGGTCACAATGTCCTTATCTTCGTACCGATTAAAYCAAGMATGTGATATATACACTTCCATTTGTAGCTGCGGTGATCGGCTGGTTCACAAACTTCCTGGCAGTCAAGATGCTTTTTCATCCCAGGGAGAAGGTKAGAATCCTCTTTTTTGATATCCAGGGCATCTTCCCGAAAAAGAARGATGTTTTGGCCCAACGCATAGGAAAACTGGTGGCGGATGATTTACTGTCAATGAARGAYATTGAAGAAATCCTCAACCAACCGGATAATGTTTCTCAGATCAATAAAACGATCGAAGATAAATTAGAGTTTTATCTGGCCAATACATTTCCYGAKAARTACCCGATGCTGTCTTTTTTTGTTGGAGATAAATCACGGGGAAAAATAAAAGAGGCGATGATGGTGGAAATGGAGACAATGGGGCCGGAGGTCATGCAGCAAGCGTTTGTCAACTTAGAAAGCTCCCTCGATATCGAGCAATTTATTAAAGAACGCGTTTCAAAGTTCTCAACYACACAAATTGAGAAACTCATTCAAGGTATCCTCGCTACGGAATTCGCGTTTATTGAGTGGGTAGGGGCGATCGTAGGATTTATTGTYGGRGTGGTGCAGGTGCTGATCATTGAGTTYGCCGGCTAGYWCMAWGAAATTWGGGCGGYAGGCTCAGAAAATTCACACCGATAGCKGTAATTATTAACYCYAAYYAACGGATARTTATGAAAACAATGACTTGTAAACAATTGGGCGGAGCATGTGATAAAGAATTTCAWGCCAGCACYTTTGAGGAAATGGCAGAAATAAGCAAAAAGCATGGCATGGAAATGTACCAAATAGGTGATGAAGTGCATCTTAAGGCGATGAATGAAATGCAAGAGCTTATGAAATCYCCTGAGGATATGAAAGAGTGGTTCGAAAATAAGAGAAAAGAATTTGATACGCTGTCTGAGGACGAATAGCGGAAACAGCGGGCGATTGATAGAGCTGCATTCCAGAATCCAGGGCCTGGATCTTCGTAAGACTCTTAATTGTTACATGAGATTACGACGCCCTTACTTCCCGGCAGGTCCTTTCCTAATGGCTGTATCGCTTGGTTAAAATGCAATAACCTGTTCGCAATAAAAAATAGAGCAGTTAAAATGCTTTATTCAAGATGATCGCCCCTCTCATTCAAAACTCCCCTGAATGGCTATATTAGCCATGTGAAAAAACACTGCTTCTTTTCGCTATTCCTGCTTCTCTTGATTT
>NVRW01000054.1 GCA_002400975.1 Flavobacteriales bacterium
CTGTAAGAAATCATGTACGTCTGGCCTTGCAGTGAATTGTCTTACCTCTCACAGCGTAGCGATCTTTCAGCAAAGCGGTCTTTCAGCAAAGCGATCTTACAGCGAAGCGATCTTTCAGCAAAGCGGTCTTTCAGCAAAGCGGTCTTWCAGCAAAGCGKTCTTAYAGCGTAGCGMTCTTAMAGYAAAGCGCTCTTAYAGCGAAGCGATCTTWMAGCRMAGCGGTCTATCTTATCKACCAGACGTGGCTCMTTGCTGRCCCTGAGCGTATTGGTAGTCAGCCTGGAAGACTAYGAATTTATCCTCSARCTCYTTAAGRAATGCYTCCTGCTTATAAGCWCGAGCKATCTGAATTAAACGCTGGAACACAGACATAGCTCGCTGAGTTTCCTGAGAAATGCTCTTTGCTTTRTCTCCCCGAATTGAYAAATAGTAATCCAGATCATCCTCATAAATTTCTGCAAGYCTTWCCATTAGTGCATTTGCYTTATCCACCTCATCCGCCCGRTAATATGCTTCAGCAATCGGGGTCATAAAGAAATTATAGGGTATAGAGTGATCAGGCATAACCGCAATGCACTTGTCCAACACCATTATGGCAGAGTCCGTCTTGCCTTCTCTYAATAAAGCATCAGCAAGTCGTGCAAAGTTGTTTCTCAAATTATACGTCATMCGCATATTCGTTTCTCCCATATAGACATCTCCATCCATACCTCCCCATTTGAACTTGTTCATCACATTATTATACATRATGTCTGTATCYACCCTTCCSGTTTGGCCWCCCTGKCCTTTGGTTCTAATTGGCACCAGCCTRTAGGCCARGCCTTCCAACTGGAAATAATTTTCCAAYTGCAAATARGCGTCTCCMCCAACGGTGATTGCGAAATAYAYSGGACGGTCCCAGTCATTGTTTTGCAAYAGGTCCAGCTGCATCAAACTGTTCTTTAAGACATAATTTCCTTTCTTTTCCCATTGCAAGCTYGGAACAATCCTATCYGCCAATTCCTTTTTGACCGTTCCATTGGCCAACACTTTTTCCTTGGGYACTGAAAGCGAAAAYTTCCTGGTAGGCATGTAATTGAGCCATTTYCCACTCTGTGTCTTGATCTTAGCCTGAGGACTTTCACTTTTGACAAAATCCAAAACCTCCTTGAGATCCGTATAACCTTTCAGRTCCCTTTCATAGAACGGCACATAGTCCCTYGTTCCCTGRCGGTATTGKTCGCTCKTCATAGAAAAGGGYACCGGATCCGAGTCATAGGCYTTTCGACTCATTTGGTCAATATACCAATCAGTATTGGACAAGCTYAGATTCATCACCCTCACGTCCGTACGGATACCCTCCACTTCCTGGGCGTACCACAAGGGGAAAGTGTCATTATCTCCGTTTGTGAAGAGAATGGCATTTTTCTCACAAGAGTTCAAATAATTGGCTGCAAAATCTCTCGCCGTATAGAGGCCGGAACGATCATGGTCATCCCATTCTTCCGAAACCATTATAACCGGAACCACCGCYGCAATTGCCACTGACGCCAGGGMCCCGCGCGCKCCRGGTAAAGAYTTCTTGAGTAATTCAAACARRCCCATCACACCCAGTCCTATCCAAATAGYRAAGGCRTAGAAGGATGCSGCGTAGGCATAGTCACGTTCCCGMGGCTGATARGGATATTGGTTCAGGAATACAATGATCCCCAGACCMGTAAGGAGGAATARKATCATYACYACSGAAAAYCCCTTTTTATCCATAACCATATGGAAGAAAAGCCCCAGYAATCCAAGGATCAAGGGCAATCCATACAATTTATTGTGCGCYTTATTATTCGTCATGCTCTTAGGCAGATTATCYTGAGGYCCAAGATGGTAATCGTCAATGAGCGATATACCGGTATACCAATTGCCATCCAGAATATTGCCATGACCCTGAAGGTCGTTTTGCCTGCCCGCGAAATTCCAAAGGAAGTAGCGCGTATACATCCAATGTATCTGGTACTGATAGAAGAAGGTCAGGTTTTGTAAAAACGAAGGTTTCTTATTACTACCACCCTTGAATCCAGACCACAGTTTATAGGCTCTGACATGGTTTTTCTTATCGCTGTACATCCTTGGGAACACCGACTTGAATTTATCATCATAATTGGGGATGGACTGCTTTTTATCATCAGTAACTATATACTTTCCCTTTTCCGGATCCGGCCACCACACTGGAGTACCATCTTTATACGGTTCCTTTCTATCCAGAGGAGCATTAAAGTACTGTCCCCTTCCCAAGGGACGATCGCCATATTGCTCACGACTCAGATAGGAAATAAATGAAAAAACGTTCTCAGGATTGTTCTCATCCATAGGCGTATTCGCCATTGAACGGACTACTATTTGGCCATAGGATGAATAGCCTATGATGATTACAACGAAGCACATCAATGCGGTATTCAAACCCGGAAGTGGGGTGCCTAATGCCCCTCTCTCCTTATCCCTAAACCATATTTCCCAAACAATATACCCCGGAATTATTCCCAGATAGAAGATAATAGCTGTTCTCAATGGGTTTTGCTTTGTTAAGAAGTAGGTAATAAAGAATCCGGCATTGATTGCTATAGCCCACATCACACCTCCCCCCGACAGGATAAGATTCAGCACCACGCAAGAAATCATAAAAACCTTTTCCTTCCCGGAATGAGTAAATACCAGGGCAGATACTAAAAAGCCCACCAATAAAATCAGAAATGCCAGTGCCCCAGTGTTAAAAGGCAATCCATAATCGTTAACAAAGCTCAACTCAAATACCGCAACAATTTTAATCATGTACTGCACGATACCATACTGTATACCAAATARGATCAAGAAGCTAAGGATYCCMGTAATGAGAATRCCYTTAGTACTCACCTCRTGCTTCTTAAAATAATAYACAAAYGCCARTGCAGGAATGGTCAATAAGTTCAARAGGTGSACGCCAATTGACAAGCCCATCAGATAGGCRATYAGCACAATCCAGCGATCAGGATGCTGGTCYTTRGGRATGGTYTCCCATTTGAGAATGGCCCAGAACACGAAAGCCGTAAAGAAAGATGACATCGCRTAAACCTCMCCTTCAACTGCTGAGAACCAGAATGTATCAGACCAGGTATAGGCCAATCCCCCAATGACACCAGATCCCAGGACAGCCCATTTATATTCTTCCATTGATCTTCCACTTCGTTCAATCAACTTCTTAGCCAAGGCCGTAATGGACCAAAACAGGAATAAGATCGTGAAGGCAGAGCACATCGCGGACAAACCATTGATCATCAATGCAGCTTGCTCCTTAGGTGTGAACATGGTAACTAGCCTACCCAGCATTTGAAAGAAAGGACCTCCAGGTGGATGGCCAACCTCCAACTTATAGGCTGTAGCAATATATTCACCGCAGTCCCAAAARCTTACMGTGGGTTCAATTGTAGAAAGGAAAGTGTAAGCGGCTACCAGGAATGTRGACCAYCCCAGGATATTGTTCAGTTTTTTGTACTCCATTTTTTACGGTTTCACCTACCGCGCGTGCTAAACCTGCCATCGGACAGGGCTATAGCGGTGAAGCAAGAAGCGGCAAATTTAGAAAAAAATAGGCAGGTACGCAGACAATAACGGGGCTTTAAATAGTTTAGTATGRCTCAGTGGTAAAATKGGTGAGATGAACCRCACATWYTCAATTGCYTGTCGAATTTYGCATTTACACATGCTTGAGCGCCCGAATGGCAAGAAATTTAAACCCGCGTATYGAAAATTGCTTATCTTGGAAAATCACTGTGMATGTCCATCTGGCAGATAAGARGTATTCAGCYGYCGTAAAACAACRTACACATTGACGTCAATYKTAKAGAAAGCCCCCGTACCACATGACCACGCCTGCCAATAAAAYGTGCACCATCTGTAACACAGAAACRGTGGGRCAATACTGTCAGCAYTGCGGCCAGAGGAATACTGGCAAAAAGCTAAAGCTGCTAACGGTTATCRATGATCTGATGTCCRATCTATTTTCATTGGAAAAGTCGGGGCTGGCCACGGCGCTAATTCTCATCAGGAATCCAACAGATGTTATAGAAAGCTATTGGAATGGATACCGAAAATACCACGAGCCACCAAGCAAGCTGATTGTTTATGCTGCYTTGGTCATTGGTGTTCATATCATCGTGAACGACAACCTGATCTTCGGGCTTTCRTTTTCAGATAGCCCCCAGGGATTTTTCCTGGTGTTTTTTCTTGTGATGTTAACCATTTCATCTTATCTCACYTACMTCMGGAGAAAGCGCAGTTTTYTGGAACATACRGTAGCCAAYATCTACTTGCTTGGTTTGTGGACWGTTATCATGATAATTTTCTATGAAGCYGTYACCTATTTTACAGAAATAGATGTGCGTTTCTTTTCCTTGATTGCATTAATCACCTTGATGATTATTTGGACGGGCMGAACATTTTGCAAGAGGAAAAGTTGGCTGGTAATCGTGYTAAGCGCTGTTCTGCAATTGGTTGTTTTTATCGCTCAGTTCGCCTTGTTGGCTTTACTACTTTACCTTCTTTTCGGTTTAGAGATCTCCTTATAGCKGCGCTAAAATACANCRTGGTAACCCAACCCTGCAATTGTCAGGTAGACMGATGGCCCTGGCCCTGCGMAAATCARGATCCARCYGGCTTKCAATGGATTTTACCAATTATAAGAAATATRGGTCTACCCTTCANGGGTACGCTCMTRAATTGCYGTAACCTGCTGYACGGTGACCTCAGGAAAAACACCCAAYAATGCCGCAAAAACANCCCCGKTTCTGAYAATGAAAACACCMATTTGTTRGCGYCCAGACATTAGCAGCTCAATAAATATGTAATTTTRCGTTTAGTTAATTAAATGATGGTGTTCAGGAAAATATCGACCTTGGTGGTTTTGGCAATTACTCTGTTTGCCACCAGCGGATTCAATGTAACCAGGTTTTATTGTGGCTCTCAGCTAAGATCCGTACATATTATAACGAGCCCTGAGTATTGCTGTGCACTCCCTGGTGCAGCCGCAGGTCGCTGTCATACAGAAACTGAATATCACAAGGCGGATTTTCCTGCAGTGACCTCAGGCGTTGAGCAAATTGCACGTCCGGAYTTCGCRATGTCWATAATCCAATWTGCGGGTCACGGAKATTTTTTACCGGATACAGATAGATCGTCAAGCGATTATCTCAATTACATACCGCCCTTATTGTACAGGGATATCAGTATTCTCTTTCAGTCCWTCCTGATTTAACAGGAGGCCCTTCCAYTCCTGAAAGGGYTAAATCTGATGATCCATCGCTATGGCGATGGATCCATATTCAATACACTTTTATTAAAATGTCTGTCAAAAGACAGGCTTAATATTCTYGAAAAATGAAAAYATATATCCTAACATTAATCCTGGCGACAGCAGGGTTGTTCGCCRGYGCACAAGCAAGTAAAACCATCACTTTCACAGTTGAGGGAATGACCTGCGAYGGTTGTGCAAATACGGCTACTAAAACACTACAGGGAATTGMWGGCGTTGAAAGTGCMCATGTTGACTTCAATTCCAAAACAGCAACTGTGGTTGGTAAGATCACTCAAACTGATATTAMGGCKGCAATGTCWGAGARCACMAATTTTGAGGTGCTTTTTGAAGGTCAATCGTTRATCGTGCCCCTTACCGACAAGGAAAAGGAATACCTTGACATCCTGACTATTAAAGGRGGCAAAAAGCTCAGRTTCAGGGAACACCTGGCCATGGGCAAAATTACCATCTTCGACTTTTATGCTGATTGGTGTGGGCCATGCAGGGTATTTACACCCAAGCTGGAACACCTGATYAAGAACAACGACAATACAGCGTTRCGAAAGGTGGATATCGTGAATTGGAGTTCYGCYGTGTCTAAGCAACTGACCAAAGATTACGGMATGCCGGCTTTGCCGTTTACGCTGATCTTTGATGATGGGGGTAAATTACTYGGTGCAGTACCGGGCAATCGTATYAAACAAGTACAAGCCATTGTGAAGGAAAAYTCCAAATAAGATGAAAGRGACATACAAGACAGTATTTGGAGTGCTTGTTTTAGCCGCGGGCATGTTACCTGTAAAAGCTTTGGCACAGGCATGTCCTGCTTGCAGCAACCCGGCACTTCAAAGCAGTGAAAAACTCGAGGCTGGAACCGACACCTTGCACAAGGGAACTTTCCGGATCACATTGAATGTTACCAATGGGTATAATTATCAGGGAGGTCATCCGGAGTATACGCAACTTAATTCTGCCGGCGAGCTTTCCGAAGGTGGCCTGCACGAGCATATAGTGGCACTGGACTTTATCCGAAATGAATTGAGTCTCGAATACGCTTTCAAAACCAACTGGGCGGCCTGGCTACGCATACCATATGATATAAAATTGCAACGCGCTGACATCATATTTACAGATGATTTTACGGAGCAGGAAAAGGAGGATATCACGCGCAACAGGGATATTCACCACCGTGAGGAAACCTATACGGGATTGAGTGATYTMAGRYTGTTTGTAGCCCGCAGATTCAACAAATTCCTTGGGGACAAAGGGCGGCTAGATGTTGCGTTCGGAACTTCACTACCGATAGGCGCGACAGAAACMGACCCGCTCAAAGCCGGAGTTTCAGGAAACAAACATTTGCATATTCAATTCGGWACWGGCACATTTGATCCTTTGCTGGAATTGCATTATGTAACMGGCCTGACCAGCARACTATCGCTGGCTGTATTCACGATGAACAAATTCCCGTTTTACGCCAATGAGCATTTRTATCARGCACCATTGGAATCCACSACGGGGATGAGCSTGGGGTATAGAYTRAAARARMGGATRACCRTCAGGGCAACATTTGCTAGTTTTTCACAAAGTCAAGCSCAGTGGGATGGCATAAATGATCCCAACAGTGGATTGGTCTCTTTTAACGGAACCGTTATGGCAACGTTCAAACTMAAAAACGGCCTTTCCATAACGCCTGGCTACCGCTTTCCTATWCACCAGAGRACRCTTTCKGATGAAGGCGACACATTTATTTATGGMCCCACGTTCGTATTAAATGTTTCGTATTTACTCAACAAAGGCGAATAAAACAGGGAACAGAGACCGTGAACCAATTGGGTTGCGGTCACTTTGTAGCAGCGTGGGCTTTTCAGGGCGTGAGTGTATTGAGGCAATTCCGACATTGAATGAGTGCTTAATCTCAGGTGCGCTTCCATTTCCGTTATTCGTTGATTGGTGTTGAAACCCATATTCGCTATTTCGCCAATCCAGACCCSATCCTATACACAGACAAATTCGAAGACCCGCCAGGTTCAATTGAAAATTMATTTGAACCAAAAGAGCACTTTGGTGTATTACTCTAAGAGAGACCGGYGATTTACAGGAGTGATTTGAACCCGACCCTGTAGGAGAGATCGAAAACCAAAAGACAAACGACCCATGTTTACACAAAAATGCCCGGAGATATTCCCATGTATTTTGCAAAAGCTTCGTGTTCCCATGTTATTTCTCTCTCTGTTGACCATAAATGCGCGSGCTGTGGCCCAATTRGGCATACCACAAGTAGTTGTAATMCACACAGAGGCTAATGAAGGATATTTCCAGGTATGTCTCAACAGAAACTGTGTGCGCARTGCAGGTGAAATGAGAAAGARCAAGAGAATGRTCAGGAAGCGYAGAGCTCAGATGGCAAAGAGYAAAAAAAGGAGGTGYAAAAAGACAAAACAAAGAGCATCCAGTATAGCAAGGAGTAAAAGGAGKGGCAATCAAAACCTGGTATATTTAAGTTCTAACAACGCTYCCSAACAACACCCAACMGCAGTTATTGAAGCTGAGCAACTSTTAGGTAGGATGAACCTGGAAAAAGTGCCGTTGCCTGAAGAATCVGCAATCACTGGCAACAATATTCCGATAAATGAAATCAGGCGTTTTGAACGGGTGCATTTCAATACCGATGAATGTATCCTCAGTGATTCCGGGAAAGTRGAATTATCAGAAATGGTTCAATACATGAACAGRCATCCAAATCTAAAGATTGAGATAKSCGCACATACRGACAATCGCGGTACSAATATTTACAATATGGCGTTGTCRGAAAAAAGAGCWAAARARGTAGCGGAATTCCTCATYGRTGCAGGACTGGCTATTAATCGGATAAAGTGGCAAGCATATGGCGCCTCTAAACCAATTGTATCAAATACCTCAGAAAACAACAAAGCTCTSAATCGGCGTGTAGAATATCTATTGAACTAAAATCACGTTNKGCCAATATCAGGMAGTCTTATTCCMGGTACAGGGCTTTAAACTGTTTACCYCACATGYAGSTAAYATTGCATTGCTATCTTAGCAYCGTGATAAYWMGATGCCTYATAGCTYTATTKGTGTTTTGGTKKGGMAYAKTGAGYTYATATTCCCAAAACCARCCCACSATAGATTCCCTGGAAAACGTTTTCGAAARTGCRGCACATGACAGTTCAAGGGCCAATGCACTTTTGGATATTGCYACCATCACCTACCTCTCCAACCCRGATACAGCCAAAATTGTTTGTGAACTGGCTTTRRAAATTGCCAACAGGGCAAATTTGATTGCAATAAAGGCAAATTGCCACGGTTGGCTGGGGTATCTGATGCTGCAAAAGGGAGATGTTSAAGGCGGCCTGGAGCACATGCTCAAAGGTCWTGAAATTGCCCAAAAGATMATTCGYGAGAAATCCGTTGACGGAACTACGATTTTGAACGAATCSGAATTAATTARGTTCAAAAATGAGATGGCTTATTCSWTGAACAATATYGGGTCCATCTATGAAAACCARGGTGACATTGAAAAAGCATTGGAATACTATCACMGCAGCTTRAAGATATTGGAAGAGGTTGGAAACTCACCCGACGSGGCTACRGCCAAGGCKGCTAAAAAAGGAATGGGTTATGCTTTGAACAATATTGGAAGCATCTACAATGATCAGGGAGATACCGCTGAGGCGCGGGAATCCTACCTCAGGAGTTTGAAAATAAGAGAAGAAATAGGCGACAGAAAAGGGGTGTCTTATTCTTTGAACAATATTGGTGCTCTTTATYATAGGCAAGGCGARCAGACTACSGAACCTTCCATTCGCCAGTCCAACATRGACAAGGCTTTAGCATACCATCACAGGAGTTTAAAAATAAGAGAAGAAATAGGCGACAAAAAAGGAGCGGCCTATTCTTTTGGACATATCGCGAAAATCCATGATCTCAATGGGGAAAAGGAAACGGCATTGGAATACCATAAAAAGAGCCTGCTGGTAAGCGAAGAGATAGGATTTAAGGTTGGCCAGACATTTTCATTGAATAATATTGGAGCTGTTTACCTGGACATGGGTGACATTGGTGAAGCCACAATGCACGCCAGAAAAAGCCTGGAATTGGCCACCAGYCTGGGTTTTCCCACWGTTATAACAGACCCGGCTAAACTACTCTCAAAAATATACCGAAGAGCAGGTGATTTTAAACAAGCCCTGGAAATGTATGAACTTCATCTCCAGATGCGAGATTCTATCAATAACGAAAAGACACAAAAGGCGACTATTCGCCAGCAAACCAAGTATGAGTTTGAAAAAGCACAACTTATTAAAGAACAAGAAGAGAAAGAGAAGGCGCGTATTGAAGCGGAGATAACATCACGGCGCGACAATCTTCAGTATTCAATCGTGTTAATTTGCCTATTGGTAATTGGTGGATTYGTTGCWATGCTGGGTAAATTATCACTGCCTGTTAAAGTTGCTGAGGGACTTATATTCTTCTCATTCCTTATCCTCTTTGAGTTTATATTGGTGCTCGCTGATCCATACGTSGATAACTGGACCGGSGGTGCTCCAGGACTGAAGCTATTGATCAACGCAACTATTGCTGCCCTTATCTTYCCGCTACACGCGTTTTTTGAAGCACGGTTAAAAAGCAAGTTGGTMAANGGGAAAWKNGNNAACCGNNNNAATGTGCCTCTGGCAYACGGCATGGCCGCTGAGCSRAGCGCYGTGSTGAGCKRCGCCGCGCTGAGCCGGTCGAAGTGTCGAAGCATCGAACCATCGAAGCCGTCCATCAGTTTTGATTTCCTGTAAGCACGTTAAATATCACAATAATGCTGAAAGTGCAAATACCTTAAATGGTCAGGCCAAAAACAGCGAAAATCTTACGTCGTTAGGATTTCGGCCAAGTTTGATATGTAGAAATCTGCAACATGGATAAATTTGGGTATAGTTTACMMTGWGTTCTTTARACTKYATTKTAACGAATGARATAAAYRARTATGCSTGAMCAGGAATGRCRAAGYAYTGAAAAGTGCTTTTAAAATTTCCYGGGGAAATNATTAAGGYTAACCAGTATACTACTCATGAAACCTATCTTCACARAGRSTCAGATCAAGGCACTATTTCCGTTTCATCTTYTAATAAACCGTGATTTTGAAATTCTGCARACSGGAAAYYTRGTGTCCAAATTGCTATCAAYCAATCCGGTSAAAGRGCGGTTATTTGAACATTTTGCAATTCGCGAATTACCAGAAGAACCRACCTTTGATTGCTTACTTAACAGT
Organism: Flavobacteriales bacterium; assembly: GCA_002400975.1. Classification (GTDB taxonomy): domain Bacteria; phylum Bacteroidota; class Bacteroidia; order NORP154; family NORP154. The sequence continues at coordinate 10,578 of NVRW01000054.1, forward strand.
TGTAATGAATCGGTTTACCTTGAATCAACTAAGGGCAATATCGTTTTAAAAGGAGCATTTTACGAATCAGCTGACCCCGATCAACTAATCTTCATTGGCAACATCCGACCTGATCATTTACTCAAACATTGCAAGAATAAGATCACGCTCAAAGACATTCCCGCCTATGACTCGTTTAATGATTTCCTATTTAGCCATCGGGCCAATGCCAAAGCCTTTGAAGAAGTGCAATTGTTGTTAAGGAAATCTGCGGATGAAGTACAATTGACAAAATCGTTGACAAAAGATATCCGGGAATCGGAAAGGCGTTACCATGATTTTATTGAGCATAGTCAGGAAGGTATCTGGAGATTGGAATTTACTCCTCCTCTTGTTATCAAAAAAAACCCGGGAAAACTGGCAAAACAACTGCTGTATGAAGGAGCCATTGTAGAGTGCAATGATGCAATGGCACAAATGTTCGGATGCGAAAAAGCGGAAGCATTCTATGGCAAGAGATTGATTGACCTTTTCGCACCAGGTTCAAAAGGAGACGAGCAGTCCGCAATTGACAAGGCCAAGGCATTTATCAAAGGTAATTTCAAGGCTAATGAAATCATCTCCCACGAGCAGGATAAGGGTGGCAATGATATCTATATATCAAACAGCACTACGGGGGTTATCGAAAATGGGCATTTACTAAGACTGTGGGGCATGCAACGGAATGTGACCCACCAGGTTTTAGCAGAACAAGCCGTTAAAGAACGAGAAGAGAGACTCTCTAAATTTATGAACTCCACAACAGATTCTTGCGTTATTCTTGATTCAGAATTGAATATTACAGAAATAAATGACATTACCTTAAACTGGATGAACAAGAAACGGGAAGAAGCAATAAACAAGCATATTCTAGAACTCTCACCAACACTTAAGCAACAGGGTAGGTATGATGAATACCTGAAGGTGATTGAAACCGGAGAGCCTTTTGATTTATTGGATGAAATACCTATCCCCGGTACCGGTACCATTATGTATTTACATATTCGAGCCTTCAAAGTTGGTGATGGGCTTGGCATAGTGACTACGAATCTTACCCAACACAAACAAGCAGAACAAGCCATTAAAGCAAGCGAGGAAAAATACCGCCGGCTTCTGGAGACGATGAACGAGGGAGTGATGCAAGTAGATAACGAATCAAATATTGTGTACGTAAACAATCGGTTTTGTGAGATGGTAGGGTACAAACGGAAAGAACTGATCGGAAAAAATACCAATTCGCTTCTTTCAATAAACAAAAAAGCCAGCAGACAGATAGCTGGAAGGATCAAAGAGCGTCTGAGAGGAGAGTCGGGAACATATGAAATGCAAATGAGGAAGAAATCCGGAGAATATATTTGGGTGTACGCCAGCGGTGCACCTGTATATGATGGAAATGGGAATGTCATCGGTTCAATTGGGGTTAGTGCTGACATCACGAAACGCAAGGAGGCAGAACAAAAGGTGCACTTGCAGTATCTCAAATTAAGGAAGTATGCCTTTATTACCTCCCATGACTTAAGAAGGCCTATATCCACCATCCAGGGACTTGTCAACGTTTTTAATTACGACCAGCCAGATGATCCTTTTAACAAGATGGTGCTTGAGAAATTCAAAACTGCCGTTGATGAAATGGATCATGTTACACGGCAAACCAATGATCTTTTAATGGGCGATGACCTATTGGCTGACGAGGAGTTAGAAGAACCAGAGGTAAAGAAAGCCAGGAACTTACTGTGAAGACATATAGAAGGCGATTCCGTCATTTTTGCTGATTGTTCCAGTAACAGGATGCCTGATAATATTGAGCGTTAGAAGCGTTTCTAAACCCATGATGAAAGTATCGGAGACGTCATCCATTTTGAAATAATCCGCCAACTCAAGCTTTACATACATCACGTAGTCCCATCAGACCAGATCCAGGTTGTCCTTCTTTCCCTGGGCATATGCTCTGAAAAGCAAACCGAGTTTGCCGGTCTCAGGTTTCTGTAAACTAGAACATGATTACACCCAATAGACCAATAGGAGTGAATCGTTTCGCTGGTTGAAGGGCAAACGGGAACCAAGCGTTTTAATCTTTGCTGAAAAATCCATTCAAGTCAGAAATCACAAAATTATTTGACCTTTGTCCCTATCTTTAAAACTGAGCGCAAGAAATTTCAGATGGCTAAAAAAACCCTGGTTATAGTACCGTTTACCAACGTCAGTAAAAAGCCCGAAGACGAGTATTTTAGTGATGGTATCACGGATGAATTATTAATCGCTCTCAATAAAATCAGAGGAGTAAAAACAGCTTCCAGAACTTCATGTTATTATCTAAAAAACAAAAGCCTGACTATTGGGGAGATCGCTGAGGCATTAGGGGTTGAGTACATATTGGAAGGCAGCGTCAGGAAAACAGAAGACGCTGCCAGGATCACAGTTCAACTAATTGAAATAGAAAACGAGACCGTCCTTTTGTCAGAAGTTTACGAAACCCAGCTGAACAATATTTTTCAGGTGCAAAGCGGTATTGCGTTGAAAATTTCGGAACAACTCAAAGGGGTGTTTGACGATACATCTTACACAAGGTCGCTCCCTGGCAATTCCAAGGCTTACGACCTCTATTTGAAGGGAAACTATCATTGGTACCGCTACACAAAAGAAGAGATGGAACTGGCCATTGCCTGTTTTAACAAGGCCATCAAACTTGAGCCCAAATTCGCACTGGCCCATTCCGGATTGGCGAAGGCCTACATCGTTTTAGGAGGTATGGGTTATAGCCAGGCAAATATTGTTTTTCCAAAGGCGAAAGCAGCTGCCAAAAAAGCATTGTTGTTCAACAACAAATTGGTCGAGCCACATTTGTCATTTTCATGGGTGAATCTGTTTTATGACTGGGATCTCGCCAAGGCAAGAAAACACCTGGACTTATGCTTAAGACTCAATCCGAACCACGCAGCTATCTACGACACATTTTGCAAATACTACTTTTTGAATGGGCAATTRATGAAGGCRGAAGAAGCTGCACTTCRGGCTATTGAACTTGACCCAMTGGTCCTTACCTATCATGGCAACCTCWTTAGAATATAYACTTCCATGGGGAAATATGATGAGGCYTTGACCGTGAGCGATGGTTCGCTTGAAATTGACCCCTCATTTCTGCCGGCCTTTCACCAAAAAGGATGGGTATATGTGTTTTTAGGAGAGTTTGATAAAGCAATAGAGATCTTCGAAGATTATAAAGCTAAATCAAACAACAGCATAGAAAGTCTATCAGGGCTGGGTTTTGCGTATGCCCGGGCCGGATTTATAGAAGAAAGCCATGACTGTTTGAAAACAATAAAGTCCAAACAAAAAGGATCTACTGCCGGAGCAATCGAATTTGAATGTGCTTTGGTAAATATTGGTTTGAGAAATTACGACGCAGTTTATAGGAACATCGAAAACAGCATAAAAAGCAGACTGGGCATCATTGTCGCGGAGTTGGTTTGTAATCCGGTTTTCCATGAACTAAAGTCGGAACAGAGGTTTGTCGAATTATTTCAAACCTGTATTCAAGCTGAAAGCGGTCTTTTCCCGGAAGAACTGAACGATGCCAGGCAACCTTCCATTATCGAAATTGTCTCAAATACAAGTGAAAAACTGTTGATGGACCCAAATGACCTTTTATATGTGGAGGCAGATGATAACTACGCTAAGGTATTCTGGAAAGACGGAAGCGGACTGAATGAAAAACTATTGCGTGTAACGCTCAATCAATTGGAAAAGCAACTAAAGGAGTTTGAATTCATAATCCGGTGTCACAAATCTTTTATCATTAATGTAAAGGAAGACTATACCATAAGCGGTAACGCCAAAGGGTATAAATTCAAATCTGTATTGAGTCCTTATGGAATTCCGGTTTCAAGACCAAAAGCAAAGATGGTCATAGAACACTATAAGAAATTCCACCCCTAGCTTCCCGTTCACCACATACAGGACCGTACACCACATAAAATTACCCGGTACCACAAACACCGGTGCGCTTCCCCCATTTATTTCTTTGGCATTGGAACCAACGCTATGTTTGCCCTGAACTATTAACCAAAATGAAAGATCATGAAAGCAAAAAGTTATATGAAAATGGCATTGGCTACATTTCTAACAGCTACAACTTTGTTGAGCAATGCTTCAGAACCGAAAGAGGACAAACCAATAAAAAGCGATATGAAAGAATTAAAGGAAGTTGATGGAATAAAGCTAAAAGAGCTTACCTATCAATTAAAAGTGGATGCAACTCCTGAACAGGTTTGGGATGTACTGGCAAAATACGGCAACGTTGCATCATTCCACACCATAGTTGCTGAATCGAGTAGTATCGGTGGCAGCGGCAATGAGGTAACAATGGGATGCGAACGATCCTGCACTATTTATGATGGAAAACGAAGAATTGACATTAAGGAACGGGTTACCGAAATAGAGGAGGGAAAGTACTATCGATACGAGGTATATGAATGGGTTAATTTTCCCTTGAAGAAAATGTTCGTTGGATTTGGTGTGAAAAAGGATGAGGACGGGAATACCATTCTCTATCAAGTTCAAAATTACCGTTTAAAACCATCGTTTTTAACCGGCTTGATGAAGGGAAAATTACAAAAGCAACAAAGAGAAGCGCTAATTGTTTGCAAACATTATATTGAAACCGGAGAAGAGAATCCAGATTTGGAGAAACTCTTAAAAATGGAAAAGTACAAAGATGTGTAAAGCCTCTTTCACTCTTCCGAACTTACCCCAACTGTTGTCCGCAGGTTCCCCTGCGGATACAGCGGGAGGAGGCGGTTTAGCCGACCAGGGGAATAGAGCAATATTGAGAAGCTACTCTTGCTGACACTCAGGCTACCCTTCAACCCCTCTTACCTACCGTAATCTTAAAGGACGCAGGTGAGATGAATTTCCGATGTAACTGGCTCAGTTTATAACGTTTTGTAGGTTTAGCCCGTAAGGTGGTTAACCATTCAGGGGCACTTGCACTATGCAAAGCCGGACGATTAGGAGCAATTAAATGCGCAAATTTTTATTAATCATATTAATCATACAATTTGGCTTTGATCTTTCTGCACAAGATTCTGAGAAGTTTGGATTTTGGTTTTACGAAATACCCTTTTTTAAAAACCCGAAAAAGGTTTGTTCAATTTTACAGAACGATGAAAGATTTGCATCCAGGGAAACCATCTCATCTTACTACCTTGGAAATATAACTACGCCGTATCCGCAGGATAAGCTTGCTAAATTAGACTCTGCTACGATAAGATCAGGATTGGGAAGTATAATTTCTTTTATGGACAAAAAATATTCACGCCGCTATTTCTATCTGGGCATTGAATATTTTTCTACAGATACCTTGGTGTTGAATAACTTGTTCGATCTGATTAACATAGATCTAGGACAAGATTATAAAGAAAAGATTCAGCCGGTACTTGATACCGATAGCTGGCAAAGTGAAGAGTTTCCGAAAGAAGAAGTTTCGAAAAATGACATTATATCACAAACCATGAATATTTATGTCTTTCTTGATAATAAGAGGAGTTTGAGGAAATTTTCCATTGCAAAAAGAGCTAGAGCAAATGGAACAAGAAGCGTTTGGCTTGAATTAGTGATTGACAAGTAAGAAAAGCCGCTAACAATGGCTTCGTGCAATAACCGGGAATCTCAGTTTGTGAAACCCGGAGGAATGTTTTGCACATTTACCGCGTTATAGATGTGATACTTAACACTAGTGGATCACATATCCATGAATCAAAAAAGAAAAGGGGGAGAAATCATTTTATTTATCTTAATAGGATTTGTACTCGCTACTATTGGTGGCTTTTATGTCAACTATCTCTTTACAAATTCCTGTGATTATCATGAACCTTTGAATGACAAACTAGGTGTGGTGGGTAGTTACTTCTACCATCGATCGAGTGGACACTTAGAAGTCAATCGCCCGGCAAATTGGATTCTATGGGGCGGAATAGGCTGTGTGCTTGGAGTCGTTCTTTGGTGGGTCAAGCAAATTGTGGTTAGATTCAAAGGCTCCTTTGCAAACAATCTTACATGATCTAAACGCTGAAAAACCCCCGTTAGGCGAGCAGGGCCAGGAAAATCTAATCAGCCAGCTGTGTTTTAGAATCGAACGCAGGTTACAAACTAATGTGTTTCGTTGTACTTATTTACCAATCGGAGAACATCATCTGTTGGCCACCCCCCGGTCTCAGGATAACTAATTCTATGATCTTTTGTCACCCGCTTAAATTCCTCCACTAACTCTGGAGAATCCTCCGCAAACTTTTTAAAAGCACCGAAATCTTTAAGTTGCAGTTTATCGACATCATTATTATTGACCATAAACATTTCGATGCTCTTCCCAAAATAGRCTTCCGTAGCAACTGCATTACCATTKTTATCTCTTATTGCTTTGGGCCCRTAGGCATAAATCGAGATTGCTCCAAGAATATACACTCTAAGAGCCATATCATTGTGAAACCGGAAATCAACACCTGAAATCCTACAACCCCAGTACTTGGTGTCGCTAAGTTTTTTCCTGACCCAATTCTTCTCTTCATCTAAATATCCAATCTTAGACGATCTACCTACCCTAAGTGATATAAAATAGTCTATCGGAATTACCCCCTTCTTTTTATAAGCTGCGTAATCAGYGTAGAAGCCATCAACCACTGGCTCCATCAATTGGGGACTGTCCGTGAGCGTTAAACCAGTAGCCATCGTTTCGTTAATCCCAGTGATCTTAATCTCCATTTGCATAGCGATTGTCTCCTTACATTCCTCCCATCGGGCTTTTACATTCTTGTCTTTGACCTTTGGTATCTCTCTTGGACACTCCGGAGCCGTTGTAAAGACTCCTAAGCTGTATGTGGGATARGCGGGTTGGTGCTCAAAATTCCAAAATCGGTAAGACCACTTATTATCGCTAACTGTTATTTCAAATTCGTAGGTAATTCGTTGGAGAACGTAAAGAGAATAAAGAAGAAGGGAGCCCCGCATAGGAAGTCTTATCTTCCCTTTGATCATACTTGTTCCATCTGTTGAAATTTCAACAATTTCGTTGCCCCAGGGATCATTCATAAAAGTACTRTCCACCCAGATAATTGCCCTTTTGTACAATTCCGGCCYTGTAGCTCCRGRAGCTGCAATTTYTGCAGAGTATACAAGATCATCTCCCAAAGCATCAGCGATGGGAGAAATTATGTTTAAAATGAGGAGGGTATAAAAGATGAATTTCAAGATGTCCAAATAGCAGATACAAAAGTAACCATTATCCTGATTTTACCGCCGTTTGCTCATTTCCCTTGGTTAGGCGAAGGCCCGCCGGAGACGGGTAAACCGGCAAAGGCAGGCAAGCTGCCTTTTTTTCAAAAAACAAACCACTGAAATTCCCAGTATCAATCTCAACCAGAACGTTTTGAACGTTTAACTCGTAAGTGCTTTCAGTGATGAAACCGATAAACCTTTTGCTCGCCATTATATTGATTCTCTGTTCGACACAGGTCATCTATTCCCAAAACGACACTCTTTCCGACAGCGCCACTTACATCGTATCATCCAGATATGACGGAATTCTGTTTGGAGCCAATTTTACATATGACGACGAATATCTAGGACAAGTTAAGGTTGTTGAAAATGTTATCGAATATCGATGTAAAAAACAGAATTGGACTCCTTGGACGCCGACTCTAGCTAATATAGAAGAACTAGAAAAGCGGTTACCCAAAGCTATTCGGAAAAATAAATTAAAGGAGTATACGTACACTCGGCAGTACTTTGGTGTGAAAGATTATAGAGGGAATAAGTATATCTATGTAAATGGCTTTGGTTCTCATAAAAAGAGAAGATTAAGAAGTTGGAAGGTAAGGCTGGTGACTGTTAGGGATGGTGGTGATTGTTACTTCAACTGTTACTACCTGATTGCAGAGAAGAAAATTAGTGAATTTCAGGTTCAAGGAATGTTTAGATAGTCAACTAAAGAAAGATCTTAACAAGTGGAGTTAAAATCCATTAATTAACGTTTTCTACGTTTAGCCTGCCTACCGGTGCCGAAGGCATCCTCCGAGGGAGTCTCCGTAGGAGTACTATGTACCTTGGGACCTTTGGGGCAGGCAGGCTCGTCCCGAAGGGACGGCCATGCCGTAAGGTGAGTGGTAATATGAAACCCTTTGGCTACATACTTCTTGTTTTAACCCTGACATCTTTTTTGTCATGTAGATTCTCAAAACCTCTGGTTCCAGTAAGGATTTCTAAAAGCAATGTGGCATACTCATCGGCAGATAATTCAAAAAAAGTCAAGAAGCAATATCTGTTCATTAGTTTGATGAGGGTAAAGCATAGAGTCTGTGTAATTACTAAAGTGTATGACAGTGAAGGCACGATGACTAGTAARGTAATCTGGAGAAGTGACCAAAGACTCACARGGGCTTGTATGGACTGTGGCAGGTGGGCTACCAAGACTAAATACTATAATTCATCTGGTCAGTTAACACGGGTAAATTATAAAATAGTCAGAGGTGGCGATATGAACAAAACTCTTGTTGACAAGAGCGTTTTTTACGAGAATGGGAAGAAAACAAGAAAAGTAAATAGGCTGAAAAAGGGGGAATAGAACATCAACGGCTTTGTAGCCGTACCTCAAAACATCAGCATAGCGTTTTGTGGAATTCTTTCATTTGTGACCCATGTTTGCAAGAAACACTGATTCTAAAATGATWAGAAGAKTRAYCACKTTMRTTYTTGCAGTTTTATCCATGCACTGTRTGGCACAATCGAATGCGGATAGTTTAACACCCCAAATGCTCAGTGATAAGTACTACAGAGGAGGAGCCGGTAAAAGTGTGATTCTTAGATTAAAGAAGAATTCAAAGTTCACGATTGTCTACAGTAACCCCAGGGCGAAGACAGTTAAGGGTTCTTGGTCATTTCAAGCAGGCAA
>NVRW01000055.1 GCA_002400975.1 Flavobacteriales bacterium
AGCAAAAAAGAGAGTATTACTTCCAGACCCAAAGTTTAGTGACAAATTGGTTACACGATTTGTAAATAACTTAATGTTGGATGGTAAGAAGAGTACCGCATTTGATATATTTTACGGTGYMCWGRWSWWYSWTAATGAGAAAGTTGAAGGGGGATGTGAGCTAAGAACAAGTCCCTATTGGATTACCAGGGAAAAGTGYGTCAAATCCTGGGTGCTCAGATATAGGATACACAGCTCCAATAATGGAAGGCTGAGCATATCCGACCTATTTAGATTGATCAGGTCCTCTTTCTTAAATACGAAAGCACTTCGAAGTGGTGTTAAGAATRTRATCAGGGAAGTAGGGTTGCTGAGATACTACATCAGGGAGACCGGGGATTTTTTGCAACCGTATTTAGGTCGTTATGAAAAGGTCTCTGAAATTGATCACTTGCAAATAGAAAAATAAACAACCTGCGGATGGCTGCGGTAACCAAACAAAAGATGCCTGGCGGCATGRTCGTATTYCTTTTGGGGATGMTTATATCCGGTTGGTTGGTATTTACYGACCTCTATATCTATTCAAAATTGGGGTTAATGTTATTTGTATTTGTAACATTATTCTTTCTGGATCGAATGGGTAAAAGAATYCCTATCAAGGAGTTAATAGCCATGATCATGCTGCTTCAAATGATTGCCGTTCCGGCCATTGTTTACAATAATCTGGATAATGATGTTCGATACCCCATGGAGRTTGACGAGAAGGAATACATGMTATTCGTTTTTTACAGCATTGTGTGCTTTATCGCTGGYTTGTTCATCCCCCTRCAAAAGAGAAAAATTGATGGCAAATTCATTGTRGAAAATCTCCGGTTATCCACAATTCAAAATGGGAGGTTTGGAATYGGCCTTATTGYGATTGGTTTTATCTCTGGCTWGRYGGAGCCKTTTATTCCGGGAGCCCTGAAGTTTCTGTTTTTCTTRCTGGRAAATTGCAAGTATGTCGGTGCTTTTTAYCTGTTTTTTTCCAGTRTTAGGTTCAAGTACYTATGGATGGCRTTGGTATATGSCATGYTGATTTATGAGACCGTGGGAAGGGGACTTTTTATAAACATGTTYATTTGGACTTTCCTGTTRTCCATAATAGTTTCCTTYAARTATAGGATCAATTTGGTGMTCAAAACTGTATTGTTTATTGGGGGCATTTTTATTGCRTTTTTTGTTCAGTCATTTAAAACRGARTATAGRGCAATAATTTGGGARGGGGAACAAAGCCAGTTTARCTCRCGAACRATGACAAGRCARGAGATYTTTTTGRAGTTGGCWRCGAGCAGGGCAGAAAATACCGAAGAGCTGTATGAACATGATAATTACCGTAATTTTATTTCAAGACTAAATCAGGGTTGGATACTGGCTAAAGTGCTGAAACATGTACCTTTCAAAGAGCCCTTTACCGAGGGAGAAACGGTAATGCACGATATCAGATCTGCARTAGTGCCGAGAATCCTGGATCCAAATAAAGCACTGGTTGGGGGAGYACAAGGGGCGGATAAATTCTATCGATTTACYGGCAAGCARTTGATAAGGGGAACCCGGATGACAATAGGTATATTGGGTGATGCCTATGTGAATTTTGGATCCACCGGGGGGTGGGYATTTATGTTTGCCTTCGGACTTTTTTTGAACTATATACTGGTGGTGATTTACAGAATATCCTGGCGCTACCCGGGGTTGGTACTATGGATACCATTTGTCTTTTTTTACGCGATGCGCGCCGAGAACGAATTGTTGGTGATCTTAAACTTTCTTACAAAAAGCTCCGTRGTTGTTTTTATAATTTTTTGGTTCAACAAACATCGATTCAGGAGGATCATGACCAAAGATTAAATAACATGTAGGCTCAACGACGCATTTCTTTATGGATGTTTATTGATTCYCGGTAAAAAATCATCTCTGGCATCATAAATACTCTTTTATGAGGTATCATCTATAGAGAAAGCAGATACGGATTGGAAATTATCTCATGCAACCTTCCAATTTACCTTTATCTTTGGCGGGATTGAAAAACAGATCTATTGAATACWGCATTAATAACGGGTATTTCGGGGCAGGATGGTGCTTATTTAGCTAAGTTGCTGTTGGAACGCGGCTATGACGTTTTGGGAACGTCAAGAACCCTTGATTCTATTAATCTGTACAGGTTGTCTTTCCTGGGTATTCGGGATAGGGTAAAAGTGCTTGAATGCTCGTTTACCTCTCAGGAGGATGTGACCAGGCTAATAGAGGAAGTTGCCCCGGATGAGGTTTACAACCTGGCAGCTCAAAGCTCGGTTGGCTATTCCTTTGAAAATCCGATTGGCGCTTTTGAGAGTAATATTCTCAGCGTTACTTATTTGTTAAACGCCGTTAGAAAAGCCAAAAAGCAAATCAAATTTTATCACGCCTCCAGTAGTGAAATGTTTGGTAACATCAATGAATTGCCTGTTAGGGAAGATTCATATTTTCGCCCTTCCAGCCCTTACGGAATATCAAAAGCTGCCGCGCATTGGCTGACTATTAATTATCGGGAGGGTTATGATATGTTCGCCGTGTGTGGTATCCTCTTCAATCATGAATCTTGCCTGAGAGGACAAAATTATGTGACAAAGAAAATTATTGAAGGTGCTATAAAGATTGCCAGTGGGGAAATGGATAAATTGARGTTGGGAAATCTGAACGTGACCAGGGATTGGGGTTATGCACCTAAGTATGTGGAAGCTATGTGGATGATGCTGCARCAAGGSGAGCCAARGGATTACCTGGTTTGTTCCAACTCACATATTAGCCTGAAGGATTTTGTTGTTYTGGTTTTTGAGCAAGTGAACCTGAATTTTGATGATCATGTGGAAATTGACACGTCGCTGTATCGGGCYGTTGATCTKGAAAAAATGTGGGGAGACAACAGTARGGCAAAGAATGAATTAAATTGGGAATATAATTTCACYGTCGATCAACTCATAGAGCAGTTACTTGCTGATGAACGTGAATTTATGGAATGGGCMGGGAAGGAGCAAYACTTGCTWGAGTAGTGGAGGTTGTCTTTTTCCATCGTAAACCCAGGGCYAAAKCCAATTTCAGCGTCGAGTACTATTTTGATGCTGTTCGCAAAAACCTGCCWGAGAATATCAATTGGAGAGTCGAGCAAGCCAAATACAGCAGCAATGGGGTTATCAACAGGATTAARATGACMYTTCRGGCWGCCCGTAAACAGGGGCAGGTTAACCAYGTMACGGGMGATATCCATTTCATTAATTTGCTATTCGARAAAAAGAGAAGCGTTCTCACAGTTTTRGACTGYGGATTGATGARTACTTCRTCTTYATTTAAGCGTTTYATATTTAAGAAGATATGGTTGCAGYTRCCWGTTAGGAATGCGCAGATCGTCACTGTYATTTCRCAAGCTACAAARGATGAGTTGYTGAARTAYGTGGKMTGTGACCCTGATAAAATYCGGGTYGTTCCYGTATTTRTYTCTGAAGCATTTAARGCRGAAAATRCAGTGGAATTTAAYGCGSAGAAACCGACRCTTCTTCAAATTGGAACCAAATCAAATAAGAACATTCTCAGATTATTTGAAGCGATYCAGGATATTCCRTGTCGATTGGAYATTGTCGGGGAACTCACAGAGGAACACAAAGTGGCTTTGAAAAAATATAACATAGAGTATGTGAAYKCGGTGAGAATCTCKGATGAAGAGATCGTTAAAAAATACCAGGCATGCGATATYGTRACATTTGTGTCAACTTATGAAGGRTTTGGTATGCCGATAATTGAAGCRAATTCAGTGAAYAAGCCTGTAATTACGGGCAATATTCTTTCTATGCCCGAAGTMGSCGCTGACGCGGCTTGCCTKGTGGACCCYTACAGCGTTGARGAGATAAAKGCYGGGATCAAAAGRATTTGCARKGATGAGCCATACCGGCTYAASCTGATAGAAAATGGCAAGGTCAATAAACTGCGATATCAGSMACMTGCGATAGCRCAATTATATGTCGACATTTAYARGGAGCTTGAATCAGGTGAAYGYRATGRAACTTCTGATTCRGTTTGAGYGCAAAAACGTTAGATTTGCACMTTTTGCAATTGTTGYGTTTMAGGTGTTCCTCCTTGTTTTTCTTTTCAGRCCATGAATATTCTGGGTATATCGGCATTTTATCATGATTCKGCKGCAGCCATAATGGTTGACGGTGAAATTGTYGCWGCTGCACAGGAGGAGMGATTTACCAGGAAAAAACAAGATGCCTCCTTTCCTTCCAATGCAGTGTCYTATTGTYTGAATTATGCCGGCCTGGATCTCAATRAACTTGATGCTGTCGTATTCTATGATAAACCCCTTCTGAAATTCGAGAGATTGCTGGAGACSTACTATGGTTTCGCACCAARRGGAATCAAGTCATTCATCAAAGCAATTCCAGTCTGGCTGAACGAAAAGATGTTTCTAAAGCGGCTGATCAAAGAAAAACTCTCGGGGTTGGATGAGACATTTGATCCTRAGAAAATGAAGTTACTGTTTCCGGAACACCAYCTGTCACACGCRGCMAGTGCGTTTTACCCTTCCCCATACGATGAGGCCGCAATAATAACCATTGATGGGGTAGGTGAATGGGCTACAGCTTCCTTCTGTCATGGGAAAGGTAAGGAGATTGAAATCTTGCACGAGCTCCAGTTTCCGCATTCTGTGGGTTTRCTCTATTCGGCATTYACSTATTTTCTGGGATTCAAAGTGAATTCCGGGGAGTATAAGCTAATGGGGCTGGCTCCTTATGGTAATGCSGACRGTGAAGARGTCAAAARATATGTTGACGCTATCAAGTCACAATTAATTRCRATTAAYGATGACGGTTCYCTCTGGATGAACCAAAGCTATTTTAATTACGCCACGGGYCTGACAATGGTYCGCGAGAAAAAATGGGAARAGCTTTTCRRCATGGAACAGCGGCACCCTGAATCTGAAATGAAGCAATGTCACTGTGATTTAGGCCTTGCCATCCAATTGGTTACGGAGGAAATTGTAATTAAGATGGCGCGACATATTAAGGAACTTACCGGTTCAAATAACCTGTGCCTGGCGGGGGGAGTTGCCTTGAATTGTGTGGCGAATGGGAAACTGATCAATGAGGACATTTTTGCTAACATCTATATACAGCCAGCGGCAGGTGATGCGGGGGGGGCTTTAGGTGCGGCATTGGCAGCCCATCATATTTACTTTGGCAATGAGAGGGAAATCACATTACCTGATAGTATGAAGGGGGCCTATCTGGGGCCGGAGTTTTCGAATCAGGACATTGAACAGACTGCCCGGAAGTTCAAGGCGAAGTATGAGTATTTTGAAGATTTTGAAGCCCTGGCCAGGGAAACAGCTTCTGCAATTGCCGAAGGTAACGCCGTTGGTTGGTTTCAAGGTAGGATGGAGTTTGGCCCCAGGGCTTTGGGCAACAGAAGTATCCTGGGTGATGCGCGCAAYAAAGAGATGCAAAAAAAGCTCAATATGAAAATAAAGTACCGWGAGAGCTTTAGGCCATTCGCRCCTTCYGTACTTAGTGAAAAGACCRGYGAGTATTTTGATCTTGCCAGTGACTCTCCATACATGCTGGTCGTGCAACCGGTGGTGAAAMGCMGRAGAGAGGMYCTRCCCGAAAATTACAACCARTTATCTATYASTGATAAGCTYTATTTCAATCGYTCMGATATCCCATCTRTWACSCATATWGAYTTYTCKGCRCGRATHCARACKGTTCAYAAGGARACCAAYTATRAATATTGGAARCTTATTRSKGARTTTGARARMCTTACMGGATAYRGTYTRRTYGTMAAYACAAGYTTCAATGTTCGCGGGGAGCCAATTGTTTGCACTCCGGAAGACGCKTATCGTTGCCTGATGAGAACGGAAATGGATTACCTGGTAATGGGCAACTACTTKTTCAGCAAGGCAAAYCAACCAAAATGGTTGGAAACGGATAACTGGCAGGAGGAGTTTGTTTTAGATTGATGGGATTTATGCGTAATCTTGGATTGTGGATTTCTTGATAGACTTGTGGAACTTTCTTAAGGAGCGAAAGAAGTGGTGGCTGCTACCTATTGTTATGGTCCTGTTACTAATTGGGGTKCTAATAGTCATTGGAGGTAGCTCARSCGTAGCACCGTTCATATATACATTGTTCTAATGAAGAGAAGCAAAGTACTTGAGGCCATATTGACCATTGCAGCAGCGTTGYTGATTATTCATTACATATTGGATATCAGATATGAAARGAATGACCAGGTGCTYGTTCCTATCGCGCTTGGCTTGATGTTGGTGGGCTTAATTTCAAAGTGGCTCAGTGCCAAAATYATCTGGCTTTGGTTTAAGTTAGCGGAGGGTATGGGGTACGTTATGTCCMGGGTCATCCTCWSTRTAGTCTTTTTCTTACTTCTCTTTCCATTAGCTGTGCTCTATCGGCTTTTTAATGAAGGRTCACTGAAATTGCAGAATAAGGGWGGGTCTACTTTTACGGTTAGACAGCACACTTATAAGGCATCAGACTTGGAAAACCCCTGGTAGATGGCTAAAATTCTTGTAACGGGCGGCGCTGGATTCATTGCCAGTGCATTRGCAGAAAAACTTTCGGAGAACGAGGACAATGACATTGTMATCGTAGATAACTTTRTAACCGGRAGYAGAGATAAACTTCCATTGGMKGGGAATACRAAYATCAGATTTATCAGGTGTGATGTAAATAACTAYGAGAGTATTTCAAGTATATTCTATTCTCATGGGTTTGACTATGTCTTTCATTATGCCGCGYTGGTAGGCGTACAGCGAACCTTGAAAAACCCTGATATGGTTCTCAATGATATCTCAGGAATAAAGAATATCGTTAATCTCTCCAAAAACACTGAGGTGAAACGCGTATTCTATTCCTCTTCATCTGAGGTATATGGAGAAACAGTAACGCTTCCGCAAAACGAAGAAACTACCCCGCTGAACTCSACRCTCCCATACGCKGTAGTGAAGAATATTGGGGAGGCCTATTTGAAATCATATTACCAGGAGTTCGGATTGCAGTATACAATATTCAGGTTCTTCAACACCTATGGCATTAAACAAAGTGCTGATTTTGTGGTTTCTAAGTTTATCAAAGCAGCGATAAATAACAAYGATATAACCGTATATGGCGATGGTTCCCAGATTAGAACGTTTTGCTATATAGACGACAATATTGACGCTTGCGTGAATGCGTTTTATAAGAAGAAATTTGTTAATGGAGTGGTTAATATTGGTTCCAATATCGAGGTGAAAATAAGAGATCTGGCGAAAATGATTGTGGATTTAACCAATACCAAGTCYAAAATTGTAAACCTTCCACCCCTGAAAGTTGGCGATATGTCCAGGAGAAAGCCGGACATYGCAAAAATGAAAACGCTTATTGACAGGCAAATAATGCCCATAGAGGAGGGGCTGGGAAAGATCATTGAAAATCCCCGGTTCATTTTGGAGTAACCGTTTTAATGCTACTTACGGGTTAACCTGGTCAAYCTTCAACCCTTGATAATCTTCGATGAANTNTGGATAATGCGCGCAATACCAAAGTACTTGTTCTAATCGATTGGTACTTGCCTGGGTACAGAGCGGGAGGACCTATTCARTCAYTGGCMAATCTKGTTGAGAACCTGRKTGACGRRTTCARRTTTTCTATTGTYACCAGGAATACYGACTAYCTCCAATCTGAACCTTATCCCRATTTGGTATMTGAYSAATGGATYGATCAGGGCAGGCTTAGRTTGCRATATATATCTAATGSAAARCTCAATTACKCYAACMTYCGSAAAMTCCTTTTRGARMRAGAATATGATATCRTTTATATCAACAGCATGTTTTCGTATTATTTTACGYTGCTGCCTCTTTGGATAYTAAGGGGRCGCGGSAAGGAAATAATACTTGCGCCGAGGGGAATGTTRGCCRSGAGYGCCTTGGGYATTAARCCCHTGAGAAAGCGSGTATTTCTYTTCATTTGTKCYGCYTTGGGTTTRTTCAGGRATATYCGCTTTCAGGCYACRTCAGARCAGGAGRTCAAGGATTTAMAAGTGGTTTTYGGYAGTRGCAGTYCAATTAAATTTGCTCCYAATATYCCWGCYYKGGTGCCRGATSTACTSGMTGAKRYACGGGRAAAGCTAGCTGGAAGTGTTAATCTGGTAAGCGTTGCCCGGATCTCACCTGAAAAGAACTTGCTGTACGCCTTAAATATTCTCAGGAGGGTTAAAGGGAAGGTACAGTTCGATATCTATGGAGGGGTTTATGCCGAGCAGTATTGGAAATCCTGCAAAGAATTGATCGATGGTATGCCGGAAAATATTACTATCACGGTGCATCAAGGTGTTAATAGATCGGAATTATTTCCCTTGCTTCAGAGAAGTCATTTTTTGTTCTTGCCATCACAAGGGGAGAATTTCGGGCATATCATAATGGAATCACTCGCATGTGGATGTCCCGTTATCATAAGTGATCAAACCCCCTGGCGAAAATTGGAAATTAGCAATGTAGGWTATGATATTGATTTGGGGCTGGAGACGGAGTTTATTGAAACCATTGAAGCCTGTGTTGASATGGRTCAGGATGAGTACAATCAGAAATCTTCTTCCGCATGGAAATTTGCAAAGAGCTATGCAGAGAACAATGATAGTATTCAGCAAAGCAAGGAATTGTTGAGGCCAGGTCTCTCAACTTAAAGGAGGGCTTGRGAWGGAAAACGTATTTTTAYCATGCTGNTAYCAATGGATTTTAAAAAACAYGGCAACTGGCGGTAGTAATATATMCACGCAAAGCTATCACATGWGGCACTTGCATTTCATCKGCKTATCTTTTCGGGTTTSCCAGTAGGGAGCTAAGTCTTTAATYATGAGYAARAAAGTTCTGATCACAGGAGGGGCCGGTTTTATCGGTTGTAATGTCGCCATTGATTTCAAAGCAAAGGGATACGATCTTCTATTGGTAGATAYGGAGAAACCTCGGTTGGCAGAATTTGAAAAYSATTGGGCCYGTGTTGATCTTCTGGAGCGTGAAGCGCTTRCTRAGCTGTTTGTTGAATTCTCTCCTGATATAGTYATWCAYCTKGCCGCTATCACCGACCTCAAYGGCAAAGATTTGAAGTACTATGAAGTGAATATTAAGGGAACACAAAACTTGATCGAAGCGTGTCGTCAGGTAAARGGKMTTGGTAAGATTATTTTCACCTCATCCATGTTGGTGTGTAARACAGGGTATATTCCGGCGGATTATGACGATTATTGTCCSGATACAGTGTATGGAGAGAGYAARGTTGAAATGGARAAATTGATAAAGAGGGATTGCCAYGACATGAAYTGGACAATTGTAAGACCRACTTCAATCTGGGGCCCYWGGTTTCAACARCCGTATAGATCATTCTTTGACATGGTTAAAAATGGAARGTATTTTGATCTKGGTCGTCATGCATGCACAAARACTTATGGTTACATCGGRAATGTAACTCATCAGATAGAACAGCTCATGAATAYGGAGGGGTCSAATGGAAGGACATTTTATTTAGGTGATCAGCCRCCKATATTTATCTCTGAGTGGGCCGGTGAAATWACGGATGAGTTGAAAACCAATAAACCCATTAAACTGCCCTTTTTTATGTTTAAAATTGCAGGCTGGATTGGGGACATGCTACAATTGGTAAAGATCTCGTTTCCGGTAACATCGTTCAGRATAAGGAACATGACCACAAATAATATACTTCCGTTAGAGGATTTGTATSAATTGGCTGGGCAGCCTCCTTTTTCCAGGAAGGAAGGSATTGGATTAACACTGGAGTGGATGAATAAAAATACAGAATAGGATGTATATACTGGGTATTAACGCATATCATGGRGACTCATCAGCAGCGCTGCTRGAAGACGGTAAGATAGTATGTGCTTTTGAGGAGGAGAGGTTTACGAGGTTTAAACATTGGGCGGGTTTGCCATTCATATCCGTTAGGGAGTGTCTGAAAGATCAAAATATTACAATCAARGATGTAGCACATATTGTTATCTCAAGAAATCCCAAGGTAAACAGGAGACAAAAAGTGCTATTTGCTCTTAAGAACCGSATWGCMTTTCAAGCKTTACTTCAGAGGTCGAAGAGTCTTTCCCGTGTTTCTAAAATCCGGGAAGATTTAGCCGCTGAGTTTGGTTTACGGCTTGAAGAAGTACCTGAAGTGAATTAYCTKGAACACCATTCCACACATATGGCAAGCACATTCTTTGCTTCTTCGTTTGARGAATCTGCTATTCTATCCATAGATGCATTTGGCGATTTTTGTTCTACTAAAACGGGTATTGGAAGGGATAATCAGATTGAAGTGTTTGATTCGGTTCTGTTTCCCCATTCARTTGGYATGTTTTATACCGCCTTCACACAGTATCTCAATTTTAACAACTAYGGAGATGAGTATAAGGTTATGGGACTGGCACCTTATGGCGAACCCGCGTACTTGAAGAAAATGGAGCGTATCTTATTGTTGAAAGACAATGGCTTATTTGAGTTAAATCTGAAGTGTTTCCTACACCAAAAGATAGGAGTTACAACGTCTATTCTTGAAAATAATGATCCTACACCCAGTAGGATMTTTTCTGATGAATTAATAGAGTTATTTGGACCAATTCGGGGAAAGGATGAAAAACTGGCCGATCATCATATGAATATTGCTTCCTCAGTTCAACGSATGACGGAGCTTGCGATTTTTCATATACTTAAGCACCTGCAYGCGAAAACAAATTGCGATAACATCTGTATTGCCGGWGGTGTAGCGCAAAATTCTGTTGCGAATGGGAAGATATTGAAGAACACCCCYTTTAAGAAGATGTATATTCCTTCGGCCAGCCATGATGCTGGAACCTCATTGGGTGCAACGCTGTATTTTTACAATCACGTGCTCAAAAATGAGAGGCAGGCACCGATATACGATGCCTACACGGGCAGCAAATTTACGGAGGAGCAGATAGCTCAAACGTTAAAGGACCGGGATGTTGCTTATGAGGTATATGAGGGTGATGAGTTGTACGATGTKGCATGTKCCGCRCTTGTTGATGGAGGCGTGCTGGGGTGGTTCCAGGGAAGAGCGGAATKTGGTCCAAGAGCCCTTGGCCATCGTTCGATTTTGGTGGACCCAAGGCGGAAAGATGCAAAGGAACTGCTAAATCAAAAAATCAAAAGACGTGAGAGTTTCAGACCCTTTGCACCTTCAATCTTGARGGAGCATGTRGGTGACTATTTTGAACAAGTGGATGAYGTACCTTTCATGGAGAAGGTATTTCAAATAAAGGAGGAGAAACGTTCMRTAATTCCTGCTGTTACACATGTTGATGGAAGTGGAAGATTGCATTCAGTGGACMRGGGAGATCGTTATTATACACTCATTGAGAGATTTTACMAGGCTACTGGWGTACCGGTACTCTTAAACACMTCGTTTAATGAGAATGAACCCATTGTAAATAATCCAGAGGAAGCGCTAGATTGCTTTTTGCGTACGAAAATGGACATGTTGGTAATGGGTAATCATGTCGTTGTTCGTAAATAATGAAGGTCTCCATCATCACTGTTTGCTTCAATAGTGCTGCTACTATTGAGGAGACATTCAATTCGGTTTTCTCTCAGGATTACYCCAAYATTGAGTTGATTGTGGTAGATGGWGGTTCTACSGATGCAACCCTGGAAATMATTGCTAAATACAAAGATCRRATTGGYGCRTATATMTCTGAACCKGATGCCGGTATTTATGATGCGATGAATAAGGGCATTCARCTGGCAAGTGGGGATGTRATYGGCACCTTGAACTCCGACGATTTCTATTCATCAAATTCAATCATCAGTAAAGTTGTATCAGAACTGAAGGATGAGTCTGTTGATGCAATTTACGGTGATGTAGCTATTGTCAATCCAAGAAATACGAATAAGATAGTTCGGTATTACTCTTCAAAAAATTTCAAACCGGAAGGATTTGCATTTGGGTATATGCCCGCGCATCCCACGTTTTATACATACAAGAAGTTTTATGAGAAGCTGGGATGCTATAAAACTGATTATCATATTGCTGCGGATTATGAGCTCCTCATACGATTTCTGTCAACGGAGAAATTGAGAGCCAGGTATCTGGAATTGAATATGGTTACCATGAGGCTGGGTGGAAGAACCAGTTCSAGCCTTTATGGCTATTATATCCTGAATAAGGAGGTAATAAGAGCTTGCCGTGAAAATGGAATTCAAACKGGATGGCTCAAGATCCTTGGCAARTACTTTAATAAATTCAGGGAACTCAGGAAGCCGCGACCTGTTAAAACGCAATCGGATGGATAAGGGGCTTTTACTTACAGGAGCTTCGGGATTTGTAGGAAGTCGGTTTCAGCATCTCAATCGTGAAAAGTATGCGATGATAACGGTCCCTTGGGGGGAATTGTCCGATGCAGGTCTTACCTTTAAAGGAATTGAAGTTGTCGTTCATCTGGCAGCTTTRAATCAYAGAATGGATRTTGTCCCAGATGAAGAATACAATAAATCTAACTTTGARCTTACCAGGAAATTAGSAGAGCGAGCGAAAGCCGGTGGAGTGGGGCACTTTGTTTTTTTGAGTACGGTAAAGGTTTATGGGGAGGCAAATATTTTGGGRAGACCATACACCGAAACGGATAGCTGCAATCCTGTAGATGCCTATGGGAAAAGCAAGTTAGACGCRGAGAACGCRTTGCAATCGCTGGAGTCGGAAACCTTCAAAGTCAGTATAATAAGATCTCCTCTGGTTTACGGCCCTGGRGTGAAAGGAAATATGGAGCGATTGATCAAACTGGCCAGGACTCCATATCCTTTGGGATTTAAGGGAATTGACAACCGGCGGACCATGGTTTTTGTRGACAAYCTGATCGCMTTAATTGACGCGATTATRGAGCAAAAAGGTGCAGGTGTGTTTCTTGCYGCTGATGACAATCCCGTATCAACGRGCGATGCGGTGGGCATGATAAGGGATGCTCTTAAAAAARGGCGAAACATGTTTAAGATRCCSGGTRTTTTTCTAAGTATACTGGGTTGGGCAGCRCCTAAATTAAAATCCAGGTTGTTTGAATCGCTCATTTTTGACAATGACGATACCAAAAAACGACTTAACTTTCRCAATCCTTACACTACMCAGGAAGGCTTCGCTTCTATGGTAGAAGGGAGCAGMTAATCGAATAGTACWGATTCCATGTTCTATATTTCAGAGTTTATAAATACGGTGATAACRGGGCGGTCGAGGTCCATGTTTGAAGATGATATAAAGAATCATGCTGAGGTGCTTCGAGCCAATATCGARGGGAAGAAACTCCTTGTGATTGGTGGAGCYGGAACRATTGGTTCAAGTTTTATCAGGGCTATGCTCAAATTTGATCCCAGGAGCCTTTTTGTTATAGAYAATGACGAGAATGGTTTAACRGAGCTAACCAGGGATCTGAGAAGCAGGACSGACCTAACYGTACCTGATGAGTATAAATCGTACCCAATTGACTTTGGTGATGCAGTSTTTGAGAAAATAATTACAAACGAGGGACCTTTTGATATCGTGGCCAACTTTGCAGCTCACAAACACGTGAGAAGTGAGAAAGAYCATTACTCGATTGAAGCMATGTTCAGRAACAATGTAATCAAAGCACGTGGGCTTTTAGACATGCTCCTGAAGAATCCYCCAGAGCACTTTTTTTGYGTRTCKACAGATAAAGCAGCCAACCCTGTAAATCTCATGGGCGCGAGCAAGCAATTGATGGAGAATTTGATCATGTCCTATTCAACCAAAATGAAAATTTCGACWGCCCGCTTCGCYAACGTGGCCTTTTCAAATGGCAGTCTGYTGTTCGGATTTGTTGAGCGCATGATGAAGAAGCARCCTTTGTCAAGCCCATCMGATATTAAACGATATTTCATCTCTCCGGAAGAATCCGGACAGCTTTGYGCCCTGGCATGCGTWCTGGGTAATTCTGGTGATATCTTCTTYCCGAAATTAGGTGAAGATGAAATGAAAACCTTTTCCGAGATAGCGRTAGCATTTTTAAAAGAGAAAGGACTGGCTGCAAAGCAATGCTCSAGTGAAGAAGAGGCAAAGCAAGCTGCTTCYGAAATATCCCCTTCSAGTACAGAGTATCCGGTTTATTTCTTTAACTCTGACACYTCSGGAGAAAAATCGTTTGAGGAGTTTTATGTAGAGGGTGAGGAAATTGACATGRAAACTTTTCGGGCRYTGGGKGTGATAAAAAATGCMAGAACAATTGACSCGRATCATTTGAATGAGACCATGGSWAGGATTAGTTCAGTTTTTGATCAACCCRTTGTYAGGAAAGAGGAAGTGCTRATGCTKATGAAAGAATTGATTCCCAATTTCGAGTATATCGATAAGGGCAAGAACCTGGACAGTAAAATGTAATCTGRWCATGTATCAAATATTCAAAAGACTGTTCGACATTTTAACTTCATTTATTGCGCTSTCGATATTATCACCRCTGCTTCTTCCKATAATGATYGGGCTAAAGTTGACYGGGGAAGGCCACATCTTCTACTATCAAAAGCGCATTGGATATAAAAACCATCCGTTTATGATCTGGAAATTYGCCACAATGTTATTGAACAGCCCCAATATGAAGGGTGGTTACATTACGCTGAGAGATGATCCAAGAGTRACCGTGATGGGCGGTTTCCTGAGAAGAACAAARATCAATGAGCTTCCCCAAATCTTCAACGTCYTGTTGGGAACGATGTCAATTGTAGGCCCACGCCCATTGGCACAGGTTACCTATGATGCTTATCCCGRTGAAGCACGGGATAAAGTATATGATAGAAAACCCGGTATAACTGGAATTGGCTCGGTTATATTCAGAGATGAAGAGCGCATGATGTCTTCGGTTGATCAAGAGCCTATGGAGTTCTATATCGAACATATCGCACCGTATAAAGGTGCCCTGGAACTYTGGTATGGAATRCACGCTACTACCCTGGTAGATTTGAAGATTATCTTTCTGACGATTTGGGTGATCCTGTTTCCAACCTCTACACTTCCRTATAAATTGCTGAAAGATCTTCCGGAAATGCCACGCAGGCTGAAGGAAATATAAAAAGCCCTTCCAAATAATTTGAAAGGGCTTGWTATTTTRTTTMTNGCCTGRTTCTTAGAACTTCGCTCTGGTCTTRCGCTTTTTACGTCTGCTYCCAGTGCGCATTTCATATTTCACCTTATAAAAGGARTTCTTTCCCCTTATYACATAGCCWACYGTTGCAACGGTATACATATACCAATCTTTCTTWTCCGGATTTCCCCTRACRCCMCCAATTCGTCCRGCTTGCGGTATATTATTATCARCCGCCAATTGTTTATTGGTCTGATTAGAAAGTGCCGCTGCCATYGCCCCRGTTGSTGTTCCATTATTAAGAAGAGCAGGGTCAACATAGACYGTACTTACATCATCCAGGTAATCCGTAAAYGTCTTTCTCACACCAAACTCCCATCCTATACGCCACTTCCTTTTGAACGTGTAATAAAAGCCAAGTCCGCCGGATATCTCAGCCTGAAATCTACCGTACTTTTTTGTTCCGTTAAGTCCCTGTCCTTCGGTRCCAAGTGGCTGTAAGGCTACCCARCTGCCCARATATTTAGCCTTGGGGTTATGGTAAAACACACCTCCACCAASAAATCCATAAGCTGCAAAATCAACGACGGTTTTACCTCGGGGCGAGATATTGTGAACRGAATAAAARTTGTACTCAGCTTGCAGGTTGAACTCGTAAATATCGTTTCTGAAAGTTAGGTTCCGAACACGTCGGTTTACGTAATCTGAGGTGCTGTCAATTGCSGCAATTCTTATAAAAGTCARACCGGCTTTTGCTGAGATCAGGGGATGCACTCTATAGCGAATCCACCCACCYACAGCGAACTTRGTCTGGTCAAGCCTCATGTCAGCGACAAAGTTCTTTCTGGGAGTTCCTTTGCCAGCTTTTTTTGTGCCACCAATTTCTCCCAGATAATTGGAAACACCCGCTACCCCGCCATAGTCAAGATTATATTGACCATTCGCATAGTTGGGCCACACGAAAAASCCCAMTGCYAATAKCAYMRYTAAAACAGATAAATTCCGTTTATTCATSGCTAGCAAAAGTACTCAATTCCCGAAAAAAGAAAAAATATGAAAATGTCTTTTATAAATTTACATATTTATACGCAAAACAAGCAMGTTTGTTATRCCAGAATTRTATNAAAATGGTRAAATTATTAACTGTGTTTTGTAAARARCGAATTATCTGAGATGGAAAACAARCTTACCRATCTTTTGCAAATTCAATACCCAATTATTCARGGGGGSATGATTTGGAATGCTTCRTGGAGATTAGCATCTGCTGTGAGCAATGCCGGGGGACTGGGRATAATTGGAGCAGGGTCAATGCRYCCGGARGTATTGAAGGAAAATATAGAGAAGTGTCRGGCAGCTACGRATAAGTCTTTTGCYGTCAATGTKCCGCTTCTTTAYCCGCAAATMGAGGATATMYTRAAGATCATTSTRGATGCGGGTGTAAAGATCGTTTTTTCTTCCGCGGGGAACCCAAWGAYCTGGACAGGGCAYYTGAAAAGTGCKGGAATTACSGTCGTACAYGTGGTMTCSAGYAGYAAATTTGCAATTAARTCTGWGGMGGCMGGTGTGGATGCRGTKGTMGCAGAGGGATTTGAAGCTGGCGGGCACAATGGTGCAGATGAAACRACAACAATGTGCTTGGTTCCATTGGTGAAAAAGGCRGTTRGYATWCCKGTKATAGCTGCSGGTGGTATAGGAACKGGAGCTTCCATGTTGGCGGCCATGGCTCTTGGAGCYGATGGTGTACAGATTGGATCCAGATTTGCCGCTAGCATCGAAAGTTCGGGCCACGCCAATTTTAAAGCGAGTGTGGTTGAGGCAAAAGAAGGTTCAACAAAGCTGACAATGAAAAAGGTCATCCCCGTTCGCTTATTGAAGAATGAGTTCTACAGAGCTGTTCAGGCATCGGAGGATGCCGGAGCTTCCCAACAGGAACTTATGGACCTCCTTGGAAAAGGACGTGCAAAGAAGGGCATGTTTGAAGGGAATCTGGAAGAAGGAGAACTGGAAATAGGCCAGATATCGGCTCAAATTGATCAGATTAAACCAGTTTCTGATATCGTGAGCGATATAGTGGAAGAATTTAACCGGCTTTCTGGCGAGCTCTCGTCAATTCGATTATAATTGCCTGTAGATAGAACTTGCACCGTGTTGGTATATAGGTTGTTGTCTGCAAGTTGTTCGAATTTTAGTTCGTAAAATATAATACTGAAACCGGCGTTAAGCTTTTGCATAAAAGCTTGATTTTAGCAAGGACTATAGATGCTTTAATAATCTGATGAAACCACAGCAATATACCCATCGGGCGGAGATATTCACGTATCCATTGTTTGTAAAAGACATGCCCGATCACAGATATGCACATATTGATCTTTAATTTTGTGATATGTTTATGAGGGTACTTCTTCTCGGGTTAACCGTGTGCTTGTTGTCTTCCGCGACGCCTGCCATTGGGCAAGCTCCTGCTTTAAAGTGCCTGGCTGTAGATGCTACAGGCAATGTGCAGGTTACCTGGCAGGCTCCTTCAAGCGACTGCGGCGCTTTCTTCAACTATTACATCTACTTTTCTCCTTCCTCCGCTGGTCCTTATGTGCTCATTGACAGCGTTGCCAGTTTCACTGTCACAACATATTATCATGTTGGAGCCAATGCTGATCAAAGTTCAGGGTTTTATTATATTGAATCCAGCTCATTATGCCCGAATACGCTTTCAGATACCATAGAGACCATGTTCCTCTCGATTGGTAATACTGCTTTGGGAACAGCTGATCTGTTTTGGAACAATCTGCATACCCCCTCTGTTCCAACAAACACGGAGATGTATCTTTTGTTTAGGGAGGATACCATTACGGGATTGTTGCAGATTTTAGACTCTTCCTATCAGGTTGAGGCTTTCTCTGACACTTTTACCACCTGTGGTGACCCAGTGGATTACCAGATATTCATGGTGGATTCTTCGGGTTGTACCAGTGCTTCAAACATCGCCCAATTGGGGCTGGATATTAGTTCACCTCCAATAGTAATAATCGATTCTGTTAGCATTGACCCGGTCACTGGATCTGTTATTATAGGTTGGCAAATGAGTGCAGCAGCCGATGTTATGGCATACGTTATTACTATCTATAATATTCAGAATTTGGGTTTTGACGATGTTGATACCGTCTATGGGATTGGCACTACATTCTATCTGGATTTATTCAACAATTTGAATCCCAGTGACAGCATGCTAATATATGCCATTGATACATGTGGTAATGCAAGCTCTCCCATCAGCGGGCATTCAACGATAGAATTGAAAGCCGAATTGGACACGTGTGGGGGTCGGGCTACCCTTGAGTGGACCCGATATTTTGACTGGCCTACAGGTGTCGCGGAATATGACATTTATGTCAGTCAAAATGGTGGTTCCTTCCAATTGGAAAATACCACACCTGATTTAGAGTATGTATTCAATATATTCCGTGGGATATCGTATTGTTTTTTCATACGGGCCAGGGATGGATCTGGCACAAAGACCTCTTCTTCAAACATTCGCTGCAGTTACAATGA
>NVRW01000056.1 GCA_002400975.1 Flavobacteriales bacterium
AAAGTATACAAGTGGCAGCCCTTCACTTTTTACCGCCTATGCGTACTATCCAAGTACCACGAATACCAATAACAATACAGATGGTATTTTTTACAGTTCTATACGCTGGGGCTATGGAACGCATTCAGAACTTGCCCTTGACCAGGATTGGGCGTCTGTAGGAACGCATGAGGTAGGACATTGGATCAATCTGCGACACACTTTTGAAAACGGTTGCAGTTTTCCCGGAGATTATGTGGATGACACACCGCCAACAACCGGGGGAACAATAGAACTTGCAGGGTGTTTAAACAATGATCAAAGTTGCAGTGTTTCTACCAACGGGGAGAATTACATGGATTATAACCACGATTGCAAAAAGATGTTCACCCAAGGGCAGGTTGATCGCATGACTGCGGCTTTAAGTCTGCCATCCAGAATTATGTTGTGGTCTCAATCAAATTTACAAGCAACAGGTTGTGCATTGCCTCCCGTTAGCTTTGTTGGTTTGAATGCAACATATTGCACAACGGACACAGTGGTGACCTTAACCGGAACGCCGGCGGGAGGGACGTTTTCGGGAACAGGTATTACGGGAAACCAATTTGACCCGTCTGGCGCTGGTATTGGAAGTCATACCATTACCTATTCCTTCACCTACCCGGGTGGTAATACGGATAGCATATCCCTGAGTGTGGATGTGAGTGTCTGCACGGGTATTAAAGAAGGTCATATTATCAGTGGACTCCAAGTATTTCCCAACCCTAATTCAGGACTGTTCATGATTGAGTTCAACCGAACAGAAATAGTGAATACCGAACTGAAGATAACCGATATTCTGGGGCAGGTGGTTTATCGCGAAAATCTGACACATTCATCAGGTAAATACAAAAAGCAAATAAGCCTGAACAAATATCGCGCTGGTGTTTACTGCCTTCAATTGGTGACGGAGCAGGGAGTACTCACTAAAAAGGTGATCATTGAATAAGGTAAGTATTCATCGGGGACAATCAGAAAAAATACCGCAGAAATATCCGTCCATACCGATGATCCAACCCGCCTGAGAATCCCGGACTRTTGACCGACAGAGACAATTCAARMACAAGWGACCAATAAGCCAACCKYACCCCRGCTTTCCCCACAAATGCAATTCGTTCCACGTTTTCAGATGACAGAGAATAGATGTCCSCYTTGTTAAACAARCCGCCTTGCAGGGTCGCATTATAAGCTACKATTTCRAGATTYCCATTAGCAAAAGCGCTCCATACCAACTTGTGGCTGTATTCCTGATCRGGAACTGCRAAGGCCCCACTCACCTTGCCAAATCGCAGGCCTGCACCCAATTGAGCATCATCATGCAAAGTGCCAAGSCGAACCCGCGTCAGCGCAGAAAACGTCATCCATCTCCAATTGATKATCCCCTGTTCATAGCTCAGGTTATAATTGATAACAAAGGTATTRCTCAGCTGATTCCCCCACCCCAATGGYATATCGTTGTTTGTCGCCCTATGAATGCCCTTTTGAGTTTCTTCACATTTCGCACAGGGGCCGAGTGCGCCMAGAATAAATTCCGATGATAGGATTTGGTRTTGCAAAGSYCTGTGCGAAGCACGTTTTTGTCCGAATAKCATGATTCCACCATAGGGATRGTCTCCCAACTGCACATCWGAAGTATTGATACTGGTTGGCGTGAAACACTGTTGCTCCACAAAAATCGAAATGCGATCTGCCACATCAGAGATCGTGGGCAGTATGTAATTAACCGGCGACTTCTGTAGAAAAGGAGCTGAATATTCAAATYGAATTCCCTGTGTATAGTACCGGTCAATACCAAGAAAGACGTCGTTGTCGTACYGAAATGTCAYAAATCYGCTCTTCAGCAATTCGTCMTCTGCCWGTACAGSTCCTGCGAGGAAGAATAACACTATGGCSAGGCTGTAACGCATTTTTGAAGAGCKRAMSATTTGTACATCRACSGTAATTCACSTGGCAAGATACGCGAATGGAATTCAAATYAATGTCCCGACCTGACGTAGACACGYAGCYCWRAGRCAGATTRACCTAAACGATCASAGACYATCTAAGTGGSTRGTTTATGGAATGAAGRYCTGMAATTCATCTTAANTGYTGAAYGTCATTGTTCAAAAWCCCYTTTAAAGATAAATGCAATGGAAACWRTACTAAAATCACTCATAGTAGCACTCTTGTTTTCAGCTCCACTGCTGGCAAATACAGGCAATATTGGAAAGGAAATGCAGTATTACCGCCCAACTTATCCRGARCTRTCATTCAGAGACTCGTCATTGTCTCAAAACSAAGCTTTATTTGAACTSAGCTTTACAGCAATGGGTATMGCACTGGACYATAAACRAGAGRTCAATTTTTCGTGCAAYGGWGTKAYCCRRACCMTCMAYCCAGAYCCAAAYGGYAATATTTTAATYRAGGTTATTCCGGGTAAATACATTTTYAACTTCTATTACAATCAAAAYCATTATGAGATCACCACAGATTCCATACCSATCAACCCCGGATATCGATCCCAGATGAAAGTAATGTTCCGATCATCAAAGMGAACAGTKTGYACCAAAAAGCCTGTTATTTATGTTTATCCCMMTGAAAGGACAGAAGTGAGCATCAAGTTAGACCTGAACGGTGAACTGGATTTCACCTATCCCGCGTACAACAACGGCTGGACATTCACAGCCAACCCAGAYGGAACSCTTGARCWRGRSGAYARGAAACACCATTATCTATTYTGGGATGGCACTGCGRAYCTCAAYCTGARSGAAATAAATTTGAATGAAGGCTTTGTCGTAAACCARKCMGAYTTGGTAYTGTTCCTTGAAGAAAAGCTKTCYGCAATGGGGCTCAATTCYCATGAGATCGAAGACTACATTACCTATTGGGGTCCRCTGATGAGTAAATACAAAAACACCTATGTGCATTTCATGTTCACTSWGGAATATGATGCMATCGCYACGYTGGAYATTGTACCGAAACCAGATAATATCTTCCGTGTTTTCATGCTTTGGTCAGAGTTTAAGGRCGATGATACYGTTCCACCGVGCGKGCARYCYATTCCATCYTTCACCCGGRARGGRTTTTCYGTAGTTGAGTGGGGAGGTGCATATGTKGAAAATTTRGCCGGAKTWRAYGGTGGTGTCCTCTAAAACATCTACCTTCAACCGCTGAGCTAGACCAGATGGCGGAACCATTTAAGAATATTTACAACCAAAAGTTCTTTGAGAAGTTTACAAAGGCGCTCTTAGTCGTAATCCCTGACTTYGACAAGGCCTCCTTTTTAAATCATATCTAYGATAATGAATGGGAAAACAGGGAATTAAAGCAAAGGATGAGGCATGTAGCCGAGACCTTAAAAAGGCACTTATCTGATGACTACAGTGATAATGTGAACACCGTAATCCGAATCATCGAACATTTACAAAAAAATGGCATTCGWGARGAAGTCATTGAGTATATGTTTTTCCCAGACTTTATTGAACTCTATGGTTTGGATCACTATAAAATATCCGTCAATGCTWTAGAGAAAATTACGCAATTCACCAGTTGCGAATTCGGTGTACGTCCTTTCATYATTAAACACCCAAAAAAGATGATGGAGCAAATGCTTCGGTGGTCAAYGCATGAACACCCMATGGTCAGGCGCCTTTCATCAGAGGGTTGCCGACCGAGACTACCCTGGGCGATGGCAATCCCACATTTAAAGGAAAGCCCKCTATCGATCATYCCTATTTTGGAAAATCTCAAAAATGATGAATCCGAATCTGTAAGGARAAGTGTAGCCAATAATTTAAACGATGTTTCAAAGGATAATCCGGATACAGTTATTGCAATTACCAGGAGCTGGAAAGGAAAAACAAAGGAAACGGATTGGTTAATCAAACATGGGTGCAGGACCCTTTTGAAACAGGGAAATTCAGAAGTAATGGAACTGTTTGGTTTCGGRTCTATCCAAAATATTAAAATCGACAACTTTCAAATCCAGACGCCYAAAGTTAAATTGGGCGAAGCCTTGTCTTTTACATTTCAACTTAAGAATACKRGTGAYTCAACCTCCAAAATAAGATTGGAATATGGGCTTTATTACCAAAAGGCAAACGGATCATTRTCGAAAAAGGTATTYAAGATTAGTGAAAGAAATTAYCCCRAAAATTCAACYACAACCATTAATCGGAAACAACCTTTCAGGGAAATTACCACACGAAAATTTCATCCGGGCARACATGAACTTTCCCTGATAATTAATGGTAATGAATTTGAAAAAATAGCGTTTGAATTGCTYAARTAACAATCACYCTCTACAAACTCTCMYAATCWTATCAYYSGMTGYYCTCKRTCYGSCAGGNATCTGCAWTAGCKGTAGGCTTAGAAGTGGAAATAAAGGTAAGGTTGGTGAAAAATAAAGCATTGTGTTAACTTGCTTTGTCAATTCACGCTTAAAGGTGTTAACCGTTAACCCRAACCCAATCAGATGAAATCAATGGAGAAGATATTTATCGGTATAGCTACCACCGGGRTGATTTAGAGCATATGAATTTTGAACCTGCATTTCCAGATTACGAGCGAAAAGTTCGGGAGAGCTTTACAAAACAGGGCTTTATGGAKCTAATCCATGCGCAACTGATTGACGTGCAGCCAGGGTATTGCGAGATTCACGTGCCCTTCGACCCTACCCTCACTCAACAACACGGTTATTTTCACGCTGGCGTAGTCAGTACCGTGGCCGATAATGCTGCAGGATATGCAAGCTTGTCACTGATGGAAGAACATTCTACCATTCTAACCGTGGAATTCAAGCTAAACCTACTTTCGCCGGGAGATGGAGAGAAACTTATAGGGAAAGCCCATGTGTTAAAATATGGCAAAACACTCACCGTCTGCAGATCGGAAGTATATGTGTTGAAAGATGACACCGAAAAACTCTGCGCAGCGGGGCAATCVACGTTAATTGAGTTGAAGGACAGACGGATTTGAAGGTTATCAAAACCAGGAGAAAACAGGCCCYAAATCRAGTACTCAAGGTRGTACTGATCGCTGCAATCTGCATRGCAAATTGTACGAGCATCTATGGTCGGATCGAGGTTAAATTAACCAAGGGTGATTCACTTGCCGCATTATTGAAAGCTGAGCAAAATGACACCAGCAGGGCCCTGCTGCTCAATCAACTCTGTTATGAATATAGGTACTCATTTCCTGATAAAGCCTTAAAGTACGGAGAGCAAGCCATTGCCCTGGCCCAGCAATTGGACCTGTCAGAARACCTGGCCAAAGCACATAAGAATATTGGTATTGTGCATTATATTCTTGGAGAATATGTAAAGGCCATCGCCTCATAYACCGCATCTCTTAAAATATATCAGTCCATAAACAGCCTTGAAGGTGAAGCCAATATTTACAAYAATATCGGCATCATATACCGACTGCAGGGCAACTACCCSCAAGCCCTGGAACATTACCTGAAATCGCTAACTATAGACACGAAATTGGGTAAGAAGCGTGGCATGGCCGGCTCGTATAACAATATTGGAGCGATTTACTATTTCCAAAACAACTCAGAGAAGGCAATTACCTATTATTCCCAGGCCCTGGCYTTATTTGAGGAACTGRAAGACCCSCARGCTATGGCWGCYGGTTATAACAATATAGGCGTGCTCTTYGAAAAAGMCAAAGACTATTCCCAGGCATTGGAATACTACAACAAAGCCCTSGMCATAAGAAAAACCAYRGGCAATCAACAAGAAATGGCYRCCTCTTACAACAATATCGGTGGCGTKTACGCTGAACAGCTAAAGTTCCTACACAACCCCGACAGTATTGAGAACCAGTTTGAACGGGCATTCGCTTATCTGCARAAAGGACTGAAGATTGAGAAAGAATTAGGTGACAAAAATGGAATGACCTATTCTCTRTCYGTCATCGGCAACTTGTACAAYATAGTAARGCAGCCCGCAGATGCGATTCTGTACTTCGAAAAGAGCTTCACTATTGCTACGGAGATGGGTGCACTGGATCGATTARTGGACGCATACGATGGTCTTTCRRCYTCTTATGTCCAGATGAGAAACTTCAAAGAGGCKCTRAAATAYTACMGATTRTACRCSGMRGCAAAGGACACCTTRTTCAATGAAGAGAAAAGCAAGGAYCTGGGGAGACTGGAGGCYGGTTACGAATTTGAAACTGCTCARGCGGAAAGTGTGCGCGCMGAAGAATTGCRATTAAAGAACGAGGTTGAAGCAAAAACCMGGRGRGACAACTTRCARTAYTCWGGAATWYTGATYTYCATSGTATTGCTYTTYGYRGGTGTATTTTTCGTAGGCMGGTTCAATATTCCTATAAGATTGGCAGAGGGAATGATCTTCTTTTCTTTTCTACTGGTTTTTGAATTTACCCTGGTACTCCTGGACCCCTATATAGAAGCTTACAGTTCAGGTGCACCGGCTCTAAAACTTGGATTCAATGCGGTTATAGCGGGCATGATCTTTCCCCTGCACTCATTCTTCGAGGAAAGGCTCAAACAAAGGTTGATGAGTTCTTAAGAGAATTCTAAAGGGCTTTCACAAAGATAATTTGAAAATCAAAAAAGTATTGTCCACTGAAATCAGGACTTCGCACTTCTCACCTGCCTGATTTGCGTAAACCCAATGCGCAGTGATTTTTCGTAACTGTAGATATACTTCTTTTCAGAAGAAGTTACGAGACACAGCGAAACACCTCTTTTYCCAGCCCGGGCRGTTCKRCCRCTTCTATGSRTATAATACTCTTCTTTATCAGGYAATTGGTAATGGACCACAAAGGCGAGTCCTTCAATATCAATGCCTCTGGCTGCCAGGTCCGTGGCCACCAGCACCTGCAAGCGTTTRTTTTTAAAGGCACGCATTACCTTGTCCCTCTCAATCTGTTTCAAGTCACCATGAATACCATCGSCRGCGACATTCCKGGAAATGAGTTGCTTTGTCAATTTCTGAGTTGCCGCYTTCGTTCTGCAAAAGACCACCCCCCTGGTCTGCTGTTCCGATTTCAAGAACTGCATCAGGATATTTAGCTTGTCCTCCTCTTCACAAATGAGATATTGATGTTCAATATTTTGGTTGACCACATTCCTGCCGGCCACCTCAATTCTGTGTGCATCRGCCGACAAATGCTCATTCACAATTTGCTTTATTCCTTGAGGCATTGTTGCAGAAAAGAGCCATTTACACTCTACACTGGGTAARGAACCAAAGATTTCGTCCAACTCTTTCTTAAATCCCATGCTCAACATTTCGTCAGCCTCATCTAAAACCAGGGTTTTTACCTTTCTAATATCTACKGCTTTTCTGTGCACCAGGTCAATGAGTCTTCCAGGTGTTGCTACTACAATATGTGTTGGCCGCTTTAAGGCCTCTATCTGCCTTTCAATCTGWGGACCACCGTAAACTGCCTCTGTAAAGATCTTCTCCGTGTATTTTGTGAACTTRAAGAGTTGCTTTGCCACCTGTTGGCCCAACTCCCGGGTAGGACAAAGAACAAGTCCCTGTACCTCTTTCAAACGGGGATCTATCCTGTGTAACAACGGCAARCCATACGCCGCAGTTTTTCCCGTMCCTGTTTGTGCCTGACCGACAAGATCCGTCACGGTGTTCAACAATACCGGTATCACCTCTGCCTGTATATCAGTTGGCGTGAYGATATTMAGCTCATTCAAGCCCTTGATAAGGTCCTTGTGTATTCCTAACGCTTCAAAATTCTCCAATGTATGATCACTTTGTTTGGTGCAAAAGTACTTTATAAACACGTCACCTGAATTCTTATCTAATTCYCGGGTGAATGACCAACMCCTTCTCGRGAACCCGATTTTATTTTAAACATSCCACTTAATGTRAAAGTTCAGCACCCRRWAGAAAAAAWTATCAGAGCTTTGCATATAAATCAAAGTAGCATTGACAAATAMAAAATGCTGGCGTTTTTCTGAAGGCAACYCGACTYATACAAACTGGAAATGCAWATATCAAGRCTCATACTGYTGCTTTTYATCCTCACTACTTCCAGCCTRTSCRCGATGGCYAMCTTCCTTTCYTCTGAAAAGGTTAAAACTTATAACCAGAAAGAAGTACGTRTYTAYTTTGATAACCTTGGRTTGARAAAATCAATCATTCCCGCCAAYAACGGAATAGATGTRTATCGCATACTTTAYCAGATACCAGGTCTCGACAAAAAGCCTRCACAAGTCTCGGGACTGATTCTGGTGCCACAGGGAAGCACCAAACCCTTACCCCTGTTGAGCTACCAGCATGGTACAAACCTGGCCAAAGAGGATGCACCATCCATTAGTTTTGAACGTGAATACGCTATTGCGATGATTTTTGCTGCAGATGGCTATGCGGTGACCATGCCTGATTACCTGGGGTTGGGTTTGAGCAAGGGCTTCCACCCTTATATGCATGCCGTAACTGAAGCTGATGCGGTGATCGGATTGATACGGACAGTTAAAGCCAATGCTTCAGAATTTGGCATAGAGCTGAACAAACAGCTTTACTTAACGGGATATTCACARGGAGCRCATGCTACTATGGCTGCCCAAATGGTTCTTGAACGAGACTTTTCTGATGAGTTTACAGTAACCGCRTCTGCCCCAATGTCGGGAGTTTATGATATGTCYGGAGTGCAAACTGATTTTATMTTTGGCGCGAGTAAAGTTTCACAAGTCGGGTACCTCTCCTATTTGATCTTCGCTTACAATAAGATCTATCACTTTACGGATTCTTTTTCCAATTACTTTCTACCACCATTTGACACCTTGCTACCGCCTATGTTTGATGGTACCCACCACTATCCCGAATTGGTAAAAATGCTTCCCAGTGACCCCGACCCCTTGTTGGTCATCAAAGAAGAGGTGTGGAACAGCTTTATCAACGATCCGGAGAACCAATTTATAATGGCCCTGGAAGACAATAATCTCTATAGCTGGATACCGAATCAACCGCTCCTGATGTGCTACTGCAAAGGAGACAAAAAGGTGAATTGGCGCAATGCCCGGGTAACTGAAAAATGGATGAATGAAAATGACGCAGCATTTGTAAGGTCCAAATGCGCRGGCCGGAAATTCAACCATAGAAAATGTGCCTACTTTGCACCTGCCTATGTCATGTGGTGGTTCGACGGATTCCGAAAVGGGAAGCCAAACGGCGGCAAGGGCCCTATAGGCAAACGCCTTCTACTGACGGTTGCTAAGATCTTYGTMAGTAAAAATTNAAACCAGTGCCGATRAGAYTGAAMCTCTTTSTACTGCTGCTGTTAATTGCCCTATCTCCTTRCGSGGCAACGGCACAGGATTCTGAATGTAAATGTCCGAAGTCGATCATGGCTGGCACCACATCAGCATCTATACCTGATACGATATTCACTTTCTCCGATGGTCAATCGATTTCTATTTGTGGATATGTCGAAAACAATGAAGACGGACAAAAGCAATTTTCTGAATTTATCCTGTCAGATTGCAAATCYATGGAGGTATTTGACTTTTGGGATGCAACATTGAAATGCGTCTTTAGCTTTTCAAAGGACACACTACGAATTGATGTCTTAGAGCCGTTCGCTATTGGGGAGAACTTTGAGTTTCAGCAGCTTCCATGCTACACCGATGTAATCTACTTTAAGGAGGGTGAAATCAACACCCATATCGACATGAACCGAACYATTAAATTTACGGATGAGCAAATTAATGTGACCCTAAACAGCTATGATACAACGCAGTGGAGTACTCAGGGTGAACCAAGCTATGAGGGATACAGTGAAGATAAAATGCAATTGGCCAACCAGCTAATGCTGGCCGCTATATCAGGAAATGAAAAAGCGGCAGCGTGCTTCAAAGAATTTAAACTCAAATTTGAGCCGGACGGTGCCTATATGGAGTGGTAYCGTGAAATGGAGASCATTATAMGTTTATATCAAAACTAAATRCTCCTTYAGCATCYGATTAACAGGCTRTTATGAAAMCCTACACAACCRACACAGCRTTTGTYGAKCTGACTGACCRCATTAGRARYATATTGARGSCTACACCAGGTATAATGGAANGGGRCAATTGACCRTTAACATGAAGGTTGCAATAATAGGAGGTGGAGCAGCRGGATTTTTTGCGGCTATTGCGGCTAAGGAGAACTATCCSGAGGCAACYGTRGTGATTCTTGAAAAGACCCAGAARCTGTTGRCCAAGGTTAAAGTTTCAGGAGGTGGAAAATGCAATGTCACCAATGCCTGYTTCTCGATCAAARAGCTCTCCGASGCATATCCCAGAGGWGGAAAGAAGCTAAAAAAGGCCTTCCAGGTATTTAACGTTCGGGATACATTGACCTGGTTTGAGACCAGGGGGGTGACTTTGATYACCCGGGAAGACAAYCACGTTTTTCCCGCKACTCAGAATTCACAAACCATCATCGATTGTYTTATAAGTGAGRCTCAAAATTTGGGTATTGAAATTAAAATGGGTGCAGGAATAACTGCCATCAAACAGATCAAAAAGCAGATTGAGCTCTCATTCTCMAGGGAAAGYCTCAAGCCGGGAATATTTGAYAAGGTCRTTATAGCCACCGGTGGTTCCCCTAAAAGATCAGGCCTTGAGTGGCTGGAATCRTTTGGACACCRGATTGAAGATCCTGTTCCGTCCCTGTTCACATTCAATATGCCCAAAGAATCRATTACAAAACTYATGGGGGTTGTAGCCGRGAARRCTTYGGTAAGYATYCAGGGAACCAAATTGCAATCAAAAGGTCCWTTRTTGATCACRCATTGGGGAATGAGCGGGCCGGCCATCTTGAAGCTCTCAGCTTTTGGMGCTCGAATATTRAGTGACCTCCAGTACAATTTCAATATCCAGGTGAACTGGRTAAATGAAAAAAACAGCGAGCWGGTCATGGATYGCTTGAGGAGTACTGCCGMCARGCAACCRAATAAGATCCTTTCCAATGTTAAGCCCTATCCTTTGCCTCAAAGGTTATGGTCTTACCTCCTGGGGAGAAGCAATTTGCCCGAAGRCAAGAAGTGGGGCGAAGTTGGRAAGAAGCACTTGAACAAATTGACCAAYACRCTGTGCAATGACGTGTATGCGGTMAAGGGAAAAACCACGTTTAAAGARGAGTTTGTCACYTGTGGTGGGRTCAGCCTGGAAAGYATCAACTTTGARACAATGGAAAGTACCGYGTGCAGYAATCTCTATTTTGCCGGAGAGATAATGGACATAGATGGAATTACCGGGGGATATAATTTYCAATCCGCCTGGACAACGGGTTTTATWGCWGGTAAATTRGGGTAAAGTGRWYRGTRYYRKKTCWWSMRWASYNNTTCTTMRWAWKSWYWATCTGCCCTGCTTTCACCAAGCTAAAGAAGTACATTCCCGCGGGAAGCGCTTTGGTATTGATATTAAGTTCTAACTGCTTACCGGACACTGTCCTGGAAATTACCTGCTGACCTACCAGGTTATACACCCTGATCTCATCCGCATTCCGGGTTTCATAGGTAACCTGGTCACTAAAGGGGTTGGGAAAAGCAGATCCAGCAAAATGGGTCCCGGTTGAATTCACCGCGCCAACCACACTTACTTCAATAAAGCCATCCATTCCATGACCACCAATTGATGCATGACAATCAAAATAATAAGTACCGGGAATTGTCACGATATAGGTAAAAGTATCCGCACCACTATCCAGGTCAGCGTTCCAGGAAGTTGCACCGGGAGGCAAAGTAACAGATTCGGTAGTATGTACTCCATCGATCCAAACCCAGGTTATGGTATCCCCCACCAACGCGTATGTTATTTTGGGAACAAATATATCAGTGGGTAGCGTAGTTCCCTGAGCCAAAATAATATGAATAGTGGCATTGGCGGAAATTGCTCCCATCAACATAACCCACAGGAGACAGAGCATGGTATAAATTCTTTTCATAATGGTATAATTATCGTCAAAGACAGACAGTTTGATATCACCAAATATAAGAAATATACAGGCCCGGTTAATGATCCCAACGCCAGATGACCTGATTTGATATGTAAGGCTTAACTTTGAAAATCCAAGGATCGTTCATGTGAAGGCAATACACTCAATGACCAACGAGAAGGAAATATCAACATCGGGTCTGATTGCAAAGGGATATTTGATGGTAAATCTTCCTACCACCATAATAATCCTGGCAATGTGGATTGGGTTGTGGAAACTTTTCGACCTGGATTATCTAATCTCTTTGATGCTGGGTACTTTGGCTGGATGGTACTATTGGGCGTACTCCGTAAGAAAATGGATACAATGGGCGCACAAAAACCAAGTAAGCCCGGATCGAATATTGCAAATGGGGAGACTTGGATTTCTTCTCTGGAGAAAAAAGACCATAACAGACGCTTTGGAAAATGAAGCTCAGTAGAATACTTAACCCTCTTATTGGAACGCTACTGACTTTCGGAGTTCTTATTGGAGCGTTGATGCTCATAAAAGGACCCAGATACGTTGTTGCCAAATATTACTATTGGAAGGGATATACGGATCAGAATGCGCAAGACATGGATGGAGCTATCGAAGTATACACCAAAGTACTGGAAGTTGACAGCACATTTATCGTAGCCTACATCAGCCGGGGAAGTGCTTACGTCGATTTAAAAAAATACGACCTTGCAATTGCAGATTATGATAAAGCTGAAGAATTAGAACCAGATAACGCCCGGATTTATGCCTACCGGGGACGTGCATACTATGATTCAGAACAACATGATAAAGCAATGAATGACTATAACAAGGCCCTCAATTTAGACAGCAACTTTGGGTATGCATATTATAACAGAGGGCTGTTGAAGTATGTAAACCAGGACTTTGAAGGTGGCTGTGAAGACTTTTTAAAGGGAGCTGAATGCGGTTTCAGTGCGGCACAGGAAGTAATTGCAAGAGGGGATTGTCAATAAATTACACTTTCGATAAACCATTTCAATGGCACAAATAAAAAGTAGTACTAACCTATTGATCACCCTGGCAATTCTAACAGCATGCTCTGGTGTTAGCCCAGAGTCTGAGAACGTTGTTATTCTCAAGAATGAACTGCAAAATGGGGACATTGTTTTCCATATTTCAAAATCAGAACAAAGTAAAGCCATTCAACTCGCCACAAACTCAAAATACAGCCACATGGGAATTGTGTACAACCTGAACAACGAGCTTGTTGTTTATGAGGCTGTTCAACCAGTGAAGTTCACACCCCTGGATGACTGGATAAAGAGAGGAGAAAACGGACATTACGTCGCCAAACGGCTTAAAAATGCGGATAGCATATTAACTCCGGATATTTTGAACAAAATGAAGGGTATTGGTGAGGCCTATCTAAACAAGGACTACGATATCTACTTTGAATGGTCAGACGAGCGGATTTACTGTTCGGAATTGGTCTGGAAAATATACCAGGAAGCCACGGGTATAGAAATTGGACAATTGGGACAACTCAGGGACTTTGACCTGACACATGAAACTGTAAAGAAAAAAATGAGGGAGCGATATGGAAAAGAAGCTCCAATGGAAGAGCAGGTAATTTCACCGGCTGAAATGTTCAACTCCACCCTTCTGGTAACCGTTATAGAAAATTGAAAAGGAAT
This sequence comes from Flavobacteriales bacterium, assembly GCA_002400975.1. Lineage (GTDB taxonomy): Bacteria > Bacteroidota > Bacteroidia > NORP154 > NORP154. The sequence continues at coordinate 13,607 of NVRW01000056.1, forward strand.
TGAATCCGGAACAAAAAAATACTAAATGAGAAAAGAAGATGCTATCGACGTCCAGGCCCAGGTCCTGGCACCTACCCAGGATGTTGCGGAAGAAATTGCCTGTTTTACGGATCTGGGTTTTAGGCTGGACAATATATTTCCCGATGATAGTCCGCAAGTGGCAATAATGTCAGGGCATGGCATGCACATTAGAATAGACAAGAATGCGACCGTCCCCCCTCCTATTCTACACCTCCTAACCGACCATCCGGAGGACATTAGCAATGGGCAAAGTGAATTCACAGCACCTGGGGGGACAAAGTTCCTGGTGCTTCCCAAATCCTATCAGCTCCACACGCCTCCGACGCAACATAAATTTGAAGTGCGAAAGCTGGAGGACAGCGATCCATGGGTAATTGGCAGAGCGGGCATGCTATATCGGGACCTGATCCCAGATCGGCTTGGCGGTAGCATTATGGCTTCCCATATTCGAATTCCTAAAGGTGGCCCGGTACCTGATGTAGTACACTACCATACCATTGGTTTTCAGTTGATCTTCTGCTACAGCGGCTGGGTGAAGCTGGTATATGAAGATCAGGGACCACCATTTATTCTTGAAGCCGGTGATTGCGTCACCCAGCCTCCGGAAATAAGACATCGTGTACTGGAAGCTTCCGACAACCTGGAGGTGATTGAGATCGGTGTACCGGCAGAACATATGACCACCATTGAACACGAAATGGAACTGCCAACTGGGGAACACCACCCTGACCGTGAGTTCCAGGGACAAAGGTTTTGTCATCATGTATTGAAGGAGGCCAAATGGGATTCATGGCGCATAGCAGGCTTTGAGTACAGAGATACGAACATCAGCCAGGCAACCGGAGGTATCGCCTCGGTTCATGTAGCACGAGCTGTAGAACCAGGCGCCGAACAAGTAGAAACAAGCCATGATGCCGATATTCTTTTCACCTTTGTAATGAAGGGAGAAATGGAGCTACAAACAAGTGGACACGAGGCACAGAATGTGCACAAAGGAGCGGCTTTTGTCATGCCGCCACATCAGAAGTATCTGATCTCAAGCTTCTCAGAARATTTAGAATTACTGGAAGTATCCTTGCCAGGCAAGTTTGAAACGACTCAGCACTGAGCGGCAGAATAGAAAAAACTCTTACTGGCCACTGTATGGGGGAAATTACATTCGATACCCTGCAAGAACACAAACACATCCCGAACGGGACTCTTTGCTCTTGGCGGGAATCTTGAATTCTATATACATCATTCCCAGGTCTCTTTCTGGTTTATAAACCAACATGCTCTCACTGTCTTCGGAATCAACGCTGCTAAACTGACGCGTATCAGCTGAAGCTCTATTTCCCCGGTATACATTGATTTCAGAACCTTCAGGGAGGTGGCTGCGGTTAAATATATATCGAAACTCCACCTCCGGACTAACTGGCACAACGATTCCCCTTATCTGTGGTTCATCCCTAAGCTTTATCTTTATTAGCTTAAAGCCATCATAAATAAAATCCGGTTTGAGCAGCTCCTTGGATTCATTTACCAAACTCTTGGCAGGGCAGGTTGCACTTTTGGATTTGGCCTTTGCAGTATTGCTGTAAGATATCCTGGCATGGGAGAAGCTAAAGGCCAATAATATAACGATAAGAAATACTTGCTTCATAATGACGGCACAATTTAACCGTTTACAATTTTCGCTCTAATCTCATCCACCTTATTCATAAGTTCCTTTAACTCCATTTCACTAATGGTAAGTTTGCTTACATCCACATGCTCTTTCTTAGCCACATCCTTCATAAAGGAAAAGCCCTCCACRATTACCAACAGGGTTTTTAATTCACTTATAAGAGTCTTGACATCTTCATCCGGTTCCCAAACAGCATCTAGCTTAGAAATGAGCCCTTTAAGAATATACAACTGCTCATGTACTCTCACCGACAGTCCGGTTTCATCCCCTTCTACCCGGTATCCAGCCAGACTGATATATATACTCTCCACCCATGCACCCGAGAAGATTATGGTYGATTTATCCTCCATTTCGGCATCTTGCAGATAAAAGTCAAGTCGTTCCTGTAATTGCGCCAGTATCACAATCATAGAATCCTCATTCGCTATATTCCGTTCAAATCGATCCACAAATGCAGCCGAGAACACACTCGAAAAGCCCATATCACCTGACAGATCCATCATGGCTTTTAAGCAACTTAGCTCCTCCTGTGTTTGCTTGTTCAATGCCACATAACATAGATCCGCACTGTATACTCCCAGGTTTTGCAATTTGCTTGTCTCTGAAATATACTTGCTCCAATTCCCCGGATCATTCGTGACGTCAGGATAGTATTTCAAACCAGACTTTCTGAATATGTGGGCTATTTGCAAAGCGGACGGGAGCATATAGTAAACTGACTCCTCCTCATCATTGGGCTTCACCTCTTTTTCCACATCAGATTCGGGTTGGGTTGAACTTTCAATAACCTCAGGGGCTTCTCCAGAATTACATGCGTATAGCATCATGAGAATAAAAGCGCTGACAATTGCTCCTGCCCCGATATTCGTTGAAGGCCATCGGAAAGGGAGAAAACGCTTGATCAGATTTGAACTTGATTTTGAGAACATAGCGATGAAAACAGTTTATATAAAATATTATCCGATCATAAATATAAACAAACGCACAATCATTTTGAGATTTAATTACTTACCCATCGGTTCCCGGGTAAATTAAACAATCCACCATCCCGCCAGGTCACTTTGATTTGCCTCYTGGGAAACCCGATATTGAACTGAAAATTGAGTAATACAATGTTACCTGTAAGCTCCTGATTGTGTGTGCCCGCTCTTTCAGAAGGCGGGGACGTCAAGGATAGGAAAGGACCGGCCTTCTGAAAATGCACGTCTGCCTGCCCCAAAGGTCCCAAGGTACATAGTACTCCTACGGAGACTCCCTCGGAGGATGCCTTCGGCACCGGTAGGCAGGCCTGCCTGCCCCAAAGGGATGCCTTCGGCACCGGTAGGCAGGTTAAGAAATTGGCGGAATGCAGCGGGCCGAGACTGAAGGTGGAGAGCAAAGCGTGCAGAAGATTCGCAGTGAGCCCTGGTGGAGCGCTGCAAAACCCGCCTGCCGTAGGCATGGTCGGCAGGGTCGCTAAGCGCCGTGCTGAGCAAAGTGCCGTGCTGAGCTCGTCGAAGCATCGAAGTGTACGCAGGCCTTAGACGCCATCAAATAATGCCTTTTGCTGCCTCAGCTTCTTCTTCTTCTCCTTTTTCTCGGAAACCGGAATTTCAAATTTGTAGATCAAAGATACTTCATGGGCACCGCCGGAGCTCGAAAATCCCAGCATCGAGATCGTAAAATCAAAAGTATAAGCTACCTTGACATTGTAGAAGTTAAAACCCAACAGAACCACTGCGGATTCGTGATTTTTGTACCCCGGCCCATATTTCTTAATGGGCATACCACGATAAGTCAAGCCCACCTCCGCGTATACCAGAGGCATTGGCGTTTTGCTTGATGCCAACTTCCCTTTCAATTGTTTATACGAGGGATCAAATTTGGGCTGGGTTTTTTTCCATGCGGTCAAAGTTCTTCGCTTATGTGGCACACGCCTGATGTAAGTAGCGCCAATTTCTGTCTGATCCCATTGCACTTGTGATTTATACAAAAATCTATAGGTCATAACGTGGTCTGGAAAACCTTTTTGATTCTTACTCATGCGATACTCAGCACCCCCATGCAGGGCAAATTTCACAGGCAGGGGCCCATCCAGACTGTTGAATGACATTTCCGGCTTGGTCAAATGGTCAAAAGACAAACCTACCCAGTAGTTTTTCGCTTGCTCTTCGTCGCTGATAAACAAGACATTCCCCCAGGAAAAATCTATGTAATCATGAGCGAGATGATCAAACACTTCATAGGTGTTACTACCATCATTCCTGATAAGCTGATCGGTGAACGTAAGCACATTGGGATCCAGTCTTTGCTGAATATATGAGACACGCACGCCTGAATTGAAAGATACCTGGTCATTAATTTTAAGGTGATACGCGTACAAACCGGCCGCTGTAAAAGTTGAAAAGCCACCCCCCGAAGATTCATCCTGAAGCAATACCAGSCCYASCCCACTSTTGAAGTTTTTYAGSTTATAGTCATAWGCTAMACCCAGMGTATTGAACGCTCCATCMACAGCAACCCATTGATTTCGAGAAGTAAGTGCCACCCTTTGTTGGTCAATATTACCCGTATATGCCGGATTCAAATAGAGGGGAAAAGCACTGTACTGGGAAAATTGGATTTCCTGGGATAATGACGTAAGTGAGAAACCACCCATCAAAATAAGTAAACCGAACGTATGGTGTAACCTAAACATCTGTCCTTATTTGCYTATTGTCTTNCATGTTATCGAATCAGTAAAACCCTCCCAACATCTTCATACTCCTTACCKGTAATCCAAACTATTTTTAATTTCCAGATATAGGTGTCCTGCTGGCTGAGCTTCTCCTTGTAATATCCATCCCACCCTATTTGGAGATCATTTGATACGAATACCAGTTCACCCCAACGGTTGAACACCTGCAAATCATASTCTTCAACAAAAGTTGTAATGGGATAGAACACATCATTATCAAAAGATGAAGGATCGTATGTACCACCCGAAGATCCGGTCGCATTGGGGGTAAATGCACTGGGAATGAGCAAATCTATATCCGGTGGATCCACAATCACAAAACGGCTAAAGACGCCTTCGCATCCAAATTGTGTGGTTACCGTGAGCGTCACCGCATAGCTGCCCATATTCTGATAAGTATGCGTGGGATTAACCAATGTATCCGTAGCACCATCCCCAAATTCCCAGAAGTAACTTACTATTACATCCCCAAGTATCGGGTTAACAGAAGACATATCCTGGAAATCAATAGTCGGATTCTGTAATGTCACCACAAATGGATTTGCCCCATAAAATGCAGTCGGCGTAGCATAAATAACCACCCCGATTT
>NVRW01000057.1:0-7598 GCA_002400975.1 Flavobacteriales bacterium
AATCCCCGGCATGCGTGAATTGAGTTTCATTCAAGCCCCGCTTCCCGGTAAAGGATTCCGAGTCGCCTATCACCTTTATCTGATATTCCTCACCGTTGTATACCGGATGGATATGCTCAAAATAAGCGAGGTCCGTGCTCACTATCATCAAGTGAATTTTCTTTTCGTGGTGCAATTCAAGTGGGACCAGCGCACTTTGGTTTCCATCCTTTTTGGGAATAAAGGAAAGTGTAGCTGTGCTACCCGAAGCGAATTCCCCAGGCTGGGAGTGATAGTCAATATGGTATTTGTCCTGCCCCAACGGTTTGTCGCTGTGTACCAGTTCCATTCCGCAAGCAGGACATTTGCCAGGTTTGTCGCTTTCACTGCCTTCGCACTTCATCGGACAGGTATAGATATGCACGTGGTCATCGTCTCCATGCTTATGGTCATCGTCTCCGTGTTTATGGCCATCGTCGTGCTTATGCTCCGCATTGTGTTCATGGCCGTGGTCTGTCTTATCGTGGCCAGAGTCATTTGTTGTATCCCCGCAGGAAACCAGCACAAATGCGGCATAGAGCAGGCCGATTCCCATTATATATCCAGCGCTCAGATTGATTCTGAATTTCGCCAGGCTTGTCTTAATTCTACTTGTCATCATGTTGTTGCATTTTATATTATAGTTGTTGTGATCTTTTTCTTTCGAGATAGCGSGTMACKGCCTTTTCACCGAWAAGGCGGAACACCACCGGCGTTACAATCATATCCAACAGCGTCGAGCTTATGAGGCCGCCAATAATGACTGCTGCAACCGGGTACAGTATTTCCTTGCCCGGTGCATCTTTTGCAAACACAAGGGGCAAAAGGGCAAAAATGGCGGTAAGCGCCGTCATCATTACGGGAACCARYCTTTCMAGTGACCCCCGGATGATCATCTTCCGATCAAATTGCTCACCCTCGTGTTCTATCAAATGAATATAATGAGAAATCATCATAATRCCATTGCGGGAGGCAATACCRGCCAATGTGATAAGTCCAACCAGMGAAGCAACYGAAAACACGCCACCGGTAAGCCAAACTGCCAGGATGCTGCCTATCAGCGCCAGAGGGATATTGAGCATTATTTGAAGTACWATKCGAGGTGATTTGAAGTATGAATACAGGGCCAGRAATATTCCAGCGAGCGAAAACATACTCAGGAAAAGAATGAGACGCGAAGCSGCCTGCTGGCTTTCAAACTGGCCCCCRTAGCTRATGAAATACCCTTGCGCCATGGGTACCTSTTTTTGTATTTCAGCTTGAATATCCTSCACGGCRCCTCCAAGATCGCGTCCGGCTATATTACAGGAAATAACKATCCTTCGCTGTGTGTTTTCATGGTTAATCGTRTTGGGACCGGGCTCCATGTAGATATCCGCAATTTCAGATACCGGAACCAATTCTCCCGAAGGGGTTTCAAGCAGGGCCYTTCCTATCGCTTCCATGGTGTTGCGCTCATTATCCGGCAACCGGAGTACCACGTCAAATCGCTTTTCGTTATCSAGTATCTGMGACACGGTTTTCCCCTGRTAGAAAATCTCAAGGTCTTCYACCACTTCACCTCTTTGGAGGCCATAGAAACGCAGCGCATCTTCCCTGGGTGTGACBCGCAGCTGCGGAATSAGTTGCTGCTTTTCTACCTGCACATCTACCACGCCCTCYACCTGACCTAAGGTCGCCTTGATCTGCTGGGCATATTTSCGCAATTCCATGAGGTCGTTTCCGAATACTTTGATGGCTATTTGCGCSCGTACACCKGACAATAAATGATCGAGGCGGTGGGAAATGGGTTGACCRATRTTRATGGAAATTCCAGGGATGAAAGCCAGCCGCTGGCGAATATTGGCTATCACTTCCGCTTGCGAATGTKYATCCGCATCATAAGCCACCTCAAGATCCGTATTGGTTGGAAGCTCCGAATGCTCGTCCATTTCCGCTCTTCCGGTGCGCCTCCCGGTGAATTTGACTCCATCTACTTTCAACAGCTCCTTTTCGATGATSGAGCCCACCTTATTGGATTCTTTAAGTGAAGTACCCGGGGGTGTGGCGTAATTAATGGTAAGAGAGCCYTCGTTGAAAGGTGGCAGAAATTCCGTTCCAAAAAATGGCGTTATTGCCAAAGCCATCACCAGAAGAATCCCAGCCCCAGCAAGTATCTTTTTAGGATGGTCCAACCCGAAATTCAATACCCGTGTATCCTGTTTTTTAAGCCACCTGACAAGGAAACTGTCTTCCTGCGATCCGATGCGCTTGACATTGGCAAGGAGATAATAAGACATTACAGGTGTAACTGTCAGTGCAATGAGCAGCGATGCCAGAATGGAAGTGATGTAGGCAATGCCAAGTGGTGCAAAAATGCGTCCCTCCATACCAGTGAGCGCAAACAACGGAATGAATACGAGGACAACAATGGCAGTGGCGTAAACGATGGAGTTACGCACTTCAACTGATGCGTTATAGACCACTTTTATTACGGGCTGGGGCTTATCGCTCTGCCTGTTTTCACGCAACCGCCTGAATACATTTTCTACATCAACAATCGCATCATCAACCAATTCRCCAATGGCAATCGCAATACCACCCAATGTCATGGTRTTGATRCTGATGTCAAATAATTTGAAAACGAGAACAGTAATAATAAGTGAAAGCGGAATGGCCGTGAGGGTGATGAGGGTTGTTCTGAAATTGAGCAGGAAAAGAAAAAGTACRATGACAACAAGAATGGCTCCGTCCCTRAGMGCTTCTTGCACATTGCCAATTGAGKTCTTGATAAAATCAGCCTGTCTGAAGATTTCCGTATTGATTTTTACATCRCCRGGCAGRCCDGGTTTCAGTTCYTCTATCGCTTTGAGCACCTCTTCGGTAAGTGCTATTGTGTTGGCATTTGGCTGCTTCTCTACTGTAAGSAGAACRGCVGGTTCACCATTAAGTCCACCATCGCCCCTTTTAAACTTCGCTCCAAACCGCACATCTGCAACCTGTGATAGCAGAACTGGCATTCCGTCTTTATAACTAATGACAATATTCTCAATCTGCTCAATGGTTTTGATGCGGCCAAGGTTSCGGATAAGTACTTCCGTVCCGCCTTGCTCAAAGAAATTGCCGGTTGTATTGGCATTGGACTTCCGCAGGGCTTTTTCCACCTGATTGATGGAAAGGCCGGAAGCATTCAACCTGGGCATAGAGACCTGAACCTGGAATTGAAGCACTTCACCACCAATAGGAATAACTTGCGCAATGCCGGGAATGGCCAGCAAGCGCCTTCGGATATTGTAATCTGCCAGGGTGCGAATTTCAGCCATCGAGGTGGTATCCGCAGTAATACCAATGAGCATTATTTGGCCCATGACCGATGAAATGGGACCAAGCTGAGGCGTAACTCCGTCYGGTAATTGGTCTTGTATGGTTTGTAACTTTTCGTTTACAATCTGACGTGCTCTGTAGATATCRATGCCATAATCAAATTCAACATATACGAGTCCCAGGCCAATGGAGGAATTGGAGCGAACCTGTTCTACATCAGTAGCTCCGTTAAGGGCCGTTTCTACCGGATAAACBACAAGGGCTTCCACTTCTTCCGGGGCCATMCCCTCDGCTTCAAGGAAAACAGTGACCCTGGGACGGTTCAGATCGGGCAACACGTCCACCGGCAGGTTGATTGCCGTGAATGTGCCAAATATCATCAAAACAACCGCCARCGCCATAACGATGAGGCGGTTGTTAAGCGAAAATTTTATGATTTGGTTGAACATTCCCTTATTGATTTAGATAAATGGATTTAACCTGATAGGCTCCCCGCACCACCACTCTTTCCTTTTCTTCCAACCCATTTAGAATCACCGTTCGCGAAGCATTGCTCTGACCGGTTTGCACATATTTAACTTTGAATACTTCAGGGGCTGTGTGCACAAATACCACCGGTTTCCCGTTGATATCAGACACTGCVGAWGTGGGTACTATTATCTGTCTTATRTTGCTTTTTGCCTGCACTTCTACATTCGCAAACTGACCGGGCTTGAACAACTTATTTCTGTTGTCCAGCTCAAGTATGACTTGAGAAGATTGGTTTACCGGATTSACTGATTTACCAAAAGACACGAGCCGTACATATTCGGAATAGTGTTCTTCCTCCTGAATRCACTCCACSGAAAAAGCGTATTCCGAGTTAATCGTCGCCGTGTCAGGGTGGTTCAGCTTGTGCATGTCCTGATCGAAAATCTGTGCTTCCACTTTCAGCATATCTGTGTTGAAGATGGTAAAGAGGCGCTCACCCTGCGCCACCTGTTGTCCGATTGCAAGATTGAAGTTATCTAYTTCCCCSGTAATTGGTGAAGTGAGGGTGAGCATCCGGCCATTCAGGTCATCATAAATTTTCTTGTTTTGGGTAGCGTTTTTCAAGCGTATCTCCGCTGCCAGYAACAACTTTCCCGCTACTACATCTGAAAGTGATTTGAGCCGCTCRTAATCCTTATTGGCATTTTCGTATTCGGCWATGGCATTGCTCTYTTCGTTCTGTATTTGAATAAGYTCTGATGCYGAAAGRTTTTGCTCTATCACGGCAAGCACYTGTCCYTTYTCAACCTCCTGACCGATGTTTAYATACAAGGATGCAATTGCTCCATTTTGAGGCGCTATDATACGGGCTTCCCCATTTAATGAAGGCATTATCCTTCCATACAGTTTCAGCACGGTATAGTAGCTTGTTTTCTGCGCGAACGCTGTGTGGATVGTGAACAGGAATTGGGTTTCCTTGAGTATTTGCATTTCCTCCGTTGCCAGACCTGCTTTTGCTGAAAGCAGTCCCCCTTCGGCGGACGGCTTGGAATGACTCACTTTTTCCTTCTTTTTATGTCCGTGGTCGTCGTCACCATGCGCCAATGCGGTATTCGTTAACTCAGCCGGGATYGTAAGCAACAGTATGARYRCSAGVGTTGCGACTTTGCTKCTTCTCTTGAACAGGAGCGTCARCAACRCCCCGGTAATTAACCCKGCAAGTACGAGCAAAACWGAATYCCAGGYWAWMGGGGAAGCMYCYYCYTGYTCTTTTTTYACAAGYTCGCGRCCCACCTCAATGCTYTCCAGCAACATGAGGTCTGCCYGRTTACCYGAAATGATGTTGACCGCAAGACTGTAYTYTTTTTCTTCCGGGAAAACASCATGYAATTCATATATACCYGGYTCAACATAATGCGCBTCTATTTGANTGGTGTTGTCTTCCAHGCAVGTAACAACAATCTGAGCACTGTCAATAGGAACGTTGGTTTCAAAGTCGGAAAGAAACAATTGCATTTCRGCTTCCTCTTGCGGTTTAACRGGGAAATAYCKCAGTACRGCCTCAAAGGTTTCCGAAACAGAATTGAYVGTAAACCTTGCTGYACCYGGTACACTGGTTTTCTTTTTCTTAGCGTTATGGTCATGCCCCTCATGTGCATTGATGGTCGCCCCCTGRAATATCAGGAGGATGGAAATGAGTAAGGTTTTAATCGCTGTCATCTGTATAAATTTATTTTAAGCGGTYATATCGACGTTTCATAATTAGTTTCCTTTCAGGTAGCTCAATTCAATRATTGAAGCGTTATAGTCTTTCAATGCGCTGTAATACCTGGATTTGATGTCGAATGCAAGGTTGAGCGCAAMCAGGTATTCTACATATCCGATCTCTCCGGCTGARTARGAGCGATTTCCGGCATCCAGTATCGTTTCTGACTGTTGCAGACCCGTGTTTTCGTAGTATTCGAGGGATGACAGGTGTTTTTGGTAAGCRGTAATGGCATCTAACCATGCGATATTGAAACGCTGCGTTACCAACGCGCTGGTAAATTCCGCCTTTTCAACATTGGCTTTTGCCGCCTTGATGCGAGAGGAGTGCGTCCAGAACCACAATGGAACTGACAATCCAAACTGGAAGCGCTGAGCAAGTGGGGATGACTTATCCGCCTGATTCATATAACCGAATGAAAACCCAGGTGCTATTGCTGCTTTTGTCAACTTCAGTTGCTGGCTGGCAACTGCTATACCTTGAACYGAATAATCTATAATTGGACTGGTTGAAGGGAATAGATTCACGTTCTCAGCATCAGGATATCTTGCCAATTCTGCAACTGAAATCGCCGAGGTATCCAATCCAGTCAGCAAGGCCAGRGTTTGTTTYGCTTCGGATAATTCCACCAGCACATGCCTGAACAGCTGGGCAGATTCTTGTGCCCGGGCCTGTGCACTCGTTTTCTCRAGCAAACCCGCATCWCCAGCYGCATGACGTTTGTCGGATGCTATATTGAGTGCGYTGAAAATGCTATCCTGGATGAAAGACTGCCTCACCCTCGTCTCAGYGTATTGCATTTGGATRTASGCWATTTTCACCTGCCTGACGACTTCYGATTTATTGGAGACAATGCCTGCCYTGGCCAAGGCTACTCGCTGCCTTCCAACCYTKGATTGTTGRATATAAACCAAGGGGTTATCAATGCTTTGCTGAATGCCYGTTGTAAAAAACTCTCCYGTWGGAGCTTCAAATAATATTTGAGGGTCGGGCAAGCTGAAACTTCCCCTTTTTAAGGCCATTTGTTCTTCYAGCTCTTGTTGCGCCACTAACAATTGCGGRTGATTGCGCAGTGATATTGCRATRACGCTATCMASTGTAAGTATTGATTGAGCAATTACACTKGACGAAAGRAGYACGTATATCGCAATGAATATTCTTCTCATGATTGTTGATGTTTTATTGACCGAGGTCGCCTGTAGAGGCTGTGWGCRCAGCTTAGTAGCTCACACGGATACCATAATGCTGGTATTTCGGCATGCAAGTATGGGAAACCCACCCTTGACATTCAAGAAGGAAGAGATTATACCTGGAAGGACTGGATAAATATCCGGATGTCCGGAATTGCAGGAAAGGGTTGGATGTAGTCATGCCAMCCCARGAACATGTTCTTTGTCATCGGACTGCTAAAAGCAGGAAATAGAAGTGTACTGGTGATGACCTTTGAATTGAGTTTTGCAGTCTGGATGTGATGACGCTGCAAACTTGAAAAGAAGGTAATGCTGAACTCACTACAACAATCTGTACTKGAATCCTGGTCATGCTCATGSTYATGACCTTTRTCTTTGTGGTTGTGTTCAGCAACCGGGGGACCGGTRTCATGGTGGTGGTCATGTCCATAGGGATGGTCGTGCTCYACACCAGTAGCGTCTACTGCATGTGCAAGATTGCAAAGGAGGTTTGTGGTAAAAATACTGGCRAATATTCCCAGCATCACAATACCWCCWATCTTAATCCCTATTTGTTTTATTCCGAACATTTGGACGTAATACGCAAAAATAACGCTTTTGTTTCCCCTTTTAATTTGCCCATAACATAAAGTTTGCCATTGCTACCATAAACGGGTCTTCGATGAGTTACGACGAGTAAAGGCGCTAAGATCTAAAAACTTAAAGATCGARAAGGTGATGAAGAAGCCTGCYAYCAAGTAGTTCMTCCATTTCATCAGGTCTGKTTGTCTGCCCCGTTTTAAAAAGATTGCGGATACAACCGTGATAAAAAGGAAGATAAGAATCAGCGGCTTGAAAGTCTCCANTNTNCT
>NVRW01000057.1:7603-18399 GCA_002400975.1 Flavobacteriales bacterium
KMTYTTCNCSTCWTCANNGTCYKTYCTGTTTAAGCCYCAGGCTCAATTATKGAATACCTRCCRGCATATTCGCTGTCTTGCTCCAGGAATCTTTGCAACTCCGCTAASGAGATGTGTTGATTCATGCTGATTACCGCTTTCTTTGGTCTACGCAAKAMATTYATCATWGYAATTTTCGGTAAATCAACRGATGTTACATCCGGGTGCTTTTCTARCTGTTCTTTAACGTGGCCTGCGCATCCATTGCACATTATGCCYTTWAYTGAATATGTATGTGTCATGATTTTTGGTTTTATGTTAATTATACTTCAAAGTTCCATCTATTTAKCCCATTGRCTGTTACAGCATTATTGAAATAAAGTATAAGATTTTTGGGYCTCGAYTGAACYRCTATTACTCACTGATGGAATATCTRCCGGCATATTCGGTGTCTTTATCCAGRAAYAATTGCAACTCTTGTATCSKGATGGGTTGATTCATGTTGATAACTGCYTGGTTTTGYTCAAGCGATACATCAACCAAAGTAACATCCGGGTGCTTTTCTATCTGTTCTTTAATATGGCCTACACATCCTGTGCAATTCATGTTGGTAATGGAATACGTATGTGTCATGATTTTTGGTTTTAAGTTTATCTTAACACAAAGTTCCATCTATTTAAACCTTCCGGTGTTACGGAATTATCGAAATAAGGTGTAAGATTTGGGGCCGGGCGGAACGGCGCTATATCTTGTCGGGCTGCTTTCTACCTCAGGCCAGCGTATTGCGGAACTGCGAAGGTCTCAATCCGGTAATTTGCTTAAACTGGTTGGACAGGTGTTGAGGACTGCTGTAATTCAACACAAATGCAATCTCGTTGATCGTCATCTCCATGGATTTAAGCAGTTCTTTCACTTTCTCCACTTTTTGTTTGATRAYAAAYCTTTCTATCGTTCTTCCCTCAATTGTTGAAAAAAGGTTRCTGATGTACGAGTAATCACGCCCGATTTTCTTTTTCAATATTTGTGATAAGTTCTCTTTTGGTTGGTTGATMTCTTCMTTGTAGTGCACCTGRTYKATGATGATGCTCTTGATYTCATTGATCATTTTGTYATYGSKGTCRTCAAGSAGTTCAAATCCCTGATTGGTCAAACAGAGTTCYAGTTCACTTTTGTYAAYYTSAWRAGGYYCGRTYAKTTCAACTTTTCCMAGTTCKATRCTTTTAATDHYATACCCCAGCTWKTGYAATTCTTCMCRAACYACCTTRAYRCAGCGGTCRCAMAYCATRTTYTTTATGTAGAGTTTRTCTGTTTTCATTTTGGATGNNWSAKWTTATNTTAANGSAYTTTTTYAGGTCTTTCWATTATTGCAAAATCATCGGTGYGACTTASCGYCTTCATGRTGYTRAGAATTTYWTCAGGGGGARSGATMAGYTTGCGCTCYGTTAAACTAATCCAACCKCCAAAGGATAATACTGTTGCAGCTARATCGCCWGACTCYTTGTGGAACTCATTCTTCAGYYTRAACCTRCTCCCATCTTCAGATAATCCTGCCAATTGAATATTAACCCGAAATTCTTCCAGRAGATGAATTTCTTTAAARTATTCAATGGWRTCTTTCATTAYCAATGGGCCMATACGAAGACGCATGAACTCCGTYGTTGGGAACCCRTTCTCTGCAAAAAACATCATTCTRATATCTSCTGATTTATSCAGRTACGCGGTGTTTGACATATGTGAATTAAAGTCCATATCTCCCCAACCTGCAAATAGTTTTCTTTCAAACATTTTATTTAGTTTATTTTTTRATTAYTCAYCTAYRKWRTGTGWAWSCAWRYTWKYMRMWYSTGMAAMTRCNTTTGTYRWWSYYCMMMWKKSTTKRTWKRAKTTCAATTGTGTCGATAAAACTTCTTTGAGTTCCTCCGACCATAGTATGCTATAGTGTCCAAAACCATCCAATTCAATTAGTTTCGATAGAGGAAAGTCTCTATGCACCTTTCGGGCTAAATCTATAGACAAAACCTTATCTTCTTTAGAATGAACTATTAACGCTTCAGATACATTTTTTAGATTTCCACAATATTCTTTCATGTTGAGCATTTCCAGGGGTTCACCTGCATCTTTTTCCACCATTTCTATGAGTCTGCTCATTGTTCTATTCGTTAACCCCAGATAATCTGAGACCTCGTTCATTTTATCTTTGAAATTATGTGGAGCTGTTATAAGAATCCATTGTTTAATATGAATATCTCCATTTCTTCTCAAGACCCCTGCAGCAGTTACACTACCAAGAGAGTGACTGATGATAACATCGGGTTGGTATTCCTTAAACATAATTGATACAAACTCCGTGAATTCAAACATGTTCGTTTTTCCCCTTGAACTTTTCCCATGTGCTGGAGCATCAAATGCCATAACCTGATGCCCTTTTTGTAACAATAAATCAACGAGCCCGGTAAGGTTGCCGGCTTGCCCTTCCCATCCGTGAACTAAAAAAACAAGTTTGTTTTCCGGGTCTCCCCAACGATAGGTTTGAATATCGAAATTCTTGAATTTCACCCTTTCTCTTCTTGAATTATCAAGAATCTTTTCTTCGAAATCTCTCAATTTTCTGATTCTTGGAGTAGACATCAATTTGTAAATCTGCGATGCTCCAATAGCAGGAGAAAATAAATCCAGAAATCGGAATAGCATTTTTCTAACCATGATCTTTATCAATTTTTGACTTACCTGAATATTTGATTTTATCTGTTCTGTAATAAATATACCGATCGGTATCTGTCAAGCTAAATTTTTTTACTCGATTGTCAGTTCTTTAATTTCACTTTCAAGACTGCTAAGGTTTTTAAATAGAATATTGGGGTCGTTCAGGACCTGCACCATCATCAAACTCCCTTCAATTAAAGCCACCATTTTAAAAGCAAAATTTTCAGCATTCGTTTCTTTTAACTCTGACTTGCTTATTCCCTGCTCAACAATGGCCACAATGCTCTTTTTCCAGTWTTCAAKTGCTTTTGTCACTTCCGTTTTCAAGGCTTCATTGCCATCATCTGCGTCTACTGACGTATTCAATATGGGGCAACCACCATTCTTAAGAATCTGTTTATACCTCGTTTTGTAAAATCCCAAAAACGCATAAAGCTTTTGGTCTGCCCGTTCAACTTGTTGTATTTCCTTCGCTACTTCTTTAACGGAYCGYCTGTAATTAAACCTAAAAGCTTCMACTGCAACTTCATTTTTGTCTTTRAAATTCCCGTAAATACTTCCYTTRGTSAGTCCCGTTGCATTYGTTAAATCCGACAAATATGTACCTGTAAACCCCTTCTTGTTAAAGATGGGCGCSGTTTTCTCAATTATAAATTGTCKTGTTTTTTCTGACTTAAYCATATYKYAAATATACCGAACGGTATTTAATTTACCAAATAAATAGCCGACTTTTTKAAAATTAAYTTTTATCGGTTGGCCAATTTYTGTYGTWTGTCGYTCTTTTATTTTCATTTTTTATATTGTCCATAACATGAAAACTGCCATTGCCACCATTAACAGGTCTTCAATGATTGTTACAGTGGTCATRGGCAAATTGAATACTGACCCTAAGCAAGCACATTTAATTTCCTTTTTGTTRAGTACGCTCTKTATWACTCCCAAACTACTGAAACTCATCACTGCTATTGTTACTGTGTAAGTGATTTGGGGTTCAAAATGCATAAGGTATGCAAKCCCCAGGGCCAACTCAATAAAAGGGTAAACGAAACCGTAAGCCCTTACCCTCTTTGCAAGTAAATCATACATAGAATAACTATCCGCAAARGCCCTAAGGTCTAAAAACTTRAAAAAGGAAAARGTRAKGAAGAAGCCTGCCATAAAGTAGTTCATCCATTTCATCAGGTCTATYTGTGYCCCTTCTATRGAAGATATTGCRGACACACCCGTGATGAATAGAAAGATAATAATCAGCGGCTTGAAAGTCTCCAGCYTGCTTTTYTTATCGGCAACCWCSGTTGYATGTTCTGTTTSCATCGTTGGCKGTGCTGCTTCATCGATRGMGTATTTACTACYTTGACCAAAGAGYYCYTGTAACGTTGCTACCGGGATGTGTTTGTCCATGYTGATTACYGCTTCGTTTTGTTCGAGCGATATATCARCCTGCGTAACATCCGGGTGTTGTTCTATCTGGTTTTTGACTTTCGCTACGCATCCTGTGCAAGTCATTCCGTTAATTGAATATGTCTGTGTCANTTTTATRGACTTTAGAGTTATAATACCCCAAAGTTCTATCTATTTGTCCCAYCSRGTGTTACGGAATTATTGAAATAAGGTATAAGATTTYGGGTCAGGCCCGGCGGMGGGGCGGACCAGCGCTATATCTTGTCGAGCTGCTTTCTRCCTGAGTCCAGCATATTKCGGAACTGTGAAGGTCTCAWTCCRGTAAYTTGCTTRAACTGGTTGGASAGGTATTGAGGGCTGCTRTAATTCAACTCAAAYGCAATTTCGTTTATCGTCAGCTCTCCGTATTTAAGAAGTTCTTTAACTTTCTCKACTTTTTGTTGAATGATAAAATTYTCTATTGTTCTTCCTTCAATTGTAGAGAAAAGGTTACTGATGTASGAGTAATCACGCCCGATTTCCCTTTCCAATATTTGTGATAGGTTTTCYTGYGGYTGGTTGATCTCTTCGTTGTAGTGCACCTGATTGATGATGATGCTCTTGATTTCATTGATCATTTTGCTRCYGGGGTCRTCAAGGAGTTCAAATCCCTGATTGGTCAAACAGAGTTCCAGTTCASTTTTGTCAATCTCAAGAGGTTCAATCAGTTCAACCTTTCCCAGTTCGATACTTTTAATGCTATAGCCCAGCTTTTGCAATTCTTCCCAAACCACCTTAATRCAGCGGTCACAAACCATGTTCTTTATGTAGAGTTTGTCTGTTTTCATTTTGTTGGACACACAATTGGTGAAGAAACGCGAAGCACCTATTCACTTAAYSANNTTNNNTNGTATAAAGATATTGCTTTTCCCAATTATCGATCAACCGATRTTTGCTTCAGGTCCTGAAGAGATAAATTCCTTGTACYGATTGGGAATGGCYCYACCATTCAGGAAACARCCCYGCTCCACATCCGGATAGACCTGGTCGTAACGCAGTGTTTGATGCATGCTTACACGGCGATGAATCAAAGATCGCTTCATATCCGTCAATTGTCTGTTTCCCGTTGCGGCGAGCAACTCCATGGCAATGTGGACAGTTTCCCTGTGAAAATTGAAAATCCTTGGAGCTTTGGCTTTTGCATTTAATCCCACCGTTAAGCCTGGATCCTGTGTTGCTACGCCAGTRGGGCAGGTGTTTGCATTGCACTCCAAYGCCTGTATGCAGCCCAATGCGATCATCATGGCCCTGGCACTATTGACCAAATCGGCCCCAAGAGCAAGCGCTCTTAACACATGAAACCCAGTCATTATCCGACCAGAAGCTATAATCTTAATGTCTTTTTTCAGGTCAAAGCCATTTAGCACATCGCATACGAAYGCCAGGCCATCCCTGAGCGGCATGCCCATAGAATTGGAGAATTCAAGTGGAGCAGCTCCCGTTCCTCCCTCGCCACCATCAACCGCAATAAAGTCAGGTTTTAAACCAGTCGAGACCATAGCTTCTGCCAACGCAAAGAATTCACTCTTGTTTCCCACACAAAGTTTAAACCCAACTGGTTTGCCCCCTGATAAACCTCTSAGCTCTGTAATGAACTCAAGCAATCCGACAGGTGTATTRAAAGCAGAATGGGACGACGGWGAGACAATTTTCTTRTACGGTTCCAASCCACGGATMCTGGCAATCTCCGGGGTRTTTTTTTGCGCAGGCAGTATACCYCCRTGACCCGGTTTTGCCCCYTGRGAGAGTTTGATCTCAATCATCTTTACATTCTCCAATTCSGCCATTTCCTTAAATTTCTCCCGGGAGAAATTACCYTCCTTGGTYCTGCAGCCAAAATAASCCGTTCCGATCTGCCATATAAGATCACCTCCAGGTTGCAAGTGGTAMGGACTAATACCACCTTCTCCGGTATTGTGTGCGAAATTCCCCAGCCTGGCCCCTCCGTTCAACGCAAGGATAGCATTGTGGCTTAAAGACCCGAAACTCATGGCTGAAATATTGAATACAGATGCACTGTAGGGCCTGGAACAYTCTGCYGCYCCAATTAGKATTCTTTGGTCAACCTCTATCTCWGAAAATGGAACTGGAYTCATCGAATGATCCATCCACTCATACCCTGCTCTGTACACATCCCTCTGTGTACCAAATGGATGTGTATCCAAATCCCCCTTAGCGCGTTGGTATACTATGGACCTGAAATTACGACTGAAAGGCCTGCCCTCTAAATCCGACTCAACAAAATACTGATTCATCTTTGGGCCCATGCCTTCCATAATGTAACGCATACGGCCTAAAACGGGAAAGTTTCTCCTGATTGTCTGCTTRACCTGGATCATATCYACCACYCCCATGTACACAAAGGGGACAACAATAACATAGAACCACAAGACTTCTGGAATCCATATTGCGAGTATTCCAATCCCAAAAACAGACAACAAGGAGGATATGACAAAGATCTTTCTCATCAGAAAAGATGTGATCTAAATATAGGAAATCTTTAGGAAGACAAGGGGGAAAGCAAAAGCAAAGGATTCGCGTGCAGCGACCTAATCGTATTTATAACCTTCGGTTTCCTTCAAGCCAACTCCTACACCCAATCCCAGGATAGTCCTATTGGTGAAATTGAAATAGGCAATGATAAGGGCGGCATCCATGATTGCCCTGTCATCCAATCCTACAGCTCGCAGATTTTCAACGTGCTTTTCCGAATTCATCCCGGCTGGATTCAAGGTCAGTTCCTTCGCATATTGACACAAAGTTCTATCCATATCYGAYAGRTCAAGAGTGCTGTAATCACTTACTAAGTCATCAATCTTCTTTTGRTCTTTCCAGAAGTGATTCAGTGCAACCGCATGATGTATTGTGCAATATTCACAYTTATTGGTAGCGGAGACTACAACCGCCAGCATYTCTCTTCGGTAGCGAACAAGAGGAGAACGYCCRTACATCACTTCCAGATATAGATCCATATGCTTCACAATGGATTCTGGATTGAGACTTTGGATCTTCATGACCTCAGCCAACTTTCCCCGCTTTGCGATGATCTCGTCATAGACCTCTCTCAAGCGTCCTTCAGAATCTTCATAGGATATTACGTCGATGTGAGCCATTTAAGATATTGTGTTTAGGCCTGTTAATTTAGCAAAGTTACCTCACAGCGTCCTTCTATTGGTCAACTCCCCGACAAAGCGGAAGATTCTAATCCCAGTTTTAATACCTTTGACCAGCAATATTTATATGGTCATTACAGAAATAATCGTCGCTGCAACCGCATTCACTTCAATTGCCGCTTTTAATTCCCCAAAGCTCTTGAACGATTGGATTTTCGACCCTTATACCATGTTCAGGAACCGGCAATACTACCGCTTCCTCACTTCCGGATTGCTGCACGGCGGCTGGCTGCATCTGATCATTAATATGTTCGTCCTCTATTCATTTGGRCAGGCYGTAGAATATTATTACGCATCGGTGTTTGGCTCAAATTCAACMTGGTTTTTTATGCTCTTGTACGCAGGAGGATTGGTGGTTTCAGATCTTCCAACCTTTTACAAGCACAAAGACAACGTGGCATATAGAGGGCTCGGCGCCTCAGGGGCAGTTTCCGCCGTGGTATTTGCAAGTATTATATTTAACCCAATGGSCAGCATCTATCTTTATTTCTTTATTGAGATGCCAGCTATAGTTCTTGGTATCGTGTACTTAGCATACTCCTGGTATATGTCCAGGAACTCTACCGATAATATAAATCACGATGCACACTTCTACGGTGCTGTTTTCGGGTTTCTGTTTACGCTTGTACTGGAACCAGGATTATTGGGCGAGTTCCTCCATCAACTGCCCTTTTAAGGTCAAATTGACCTATCCCTTTAATCTTTGTAGATYGACACCTTGGGTTCGCCGTCTTCCTGGATACTGCCGCGGTACATACCSGCTGTGTTGAATGTAAGCGCAAAATTGCCTTCTGAATCAACTGAGATAATCCCGCCTGTTCCGCCTAGCTCGGGTAATTTTTTATGGATTACTTCATCTGCAGCTTCTTGTAGAGAAACTCCCTTGTAYTCCATTATAGCAGAAATGTCATAWGCAACAACAGCCCKGATAAAATACTCYCCATGYCCTGTACTTGAGACACCACAGGTTTTGTTGTTTGCATAGGTTCCCGCACCGATAATGGGCGAATCTCCTACCCTGCCGTACATCTTGTTGGTCATTCCCCCCGTCGAYGTTCCCGCAGCAATATTTCCGTGCTTATCRAGAGCCACGGCACCAACTGTTCCGAACTTCTCATCTACGGGTTCRCTGAACTCTGCATTGAATTGCTGCTGGGTATTCTCGGATCTTTCCTCAGAATGGTCCATCTCTGTTTCAATTGAACCCTTTATATCTTGCCATTGCTGATATCTTTTCTCGTCATAGAAATAGGAAGAGTCAACAATTTCAATCTTATGCTCTTTTGCAAATTTAACCGCACCCTCACCCACCATCATTACATGAGGCGATTTCTCCATAACCACCCGGGCTGCAGAAATGGGGTTTTTTATGGTGTTGACCATCGCCACAGATCCAGCTTYAAGTGTGCGTCCATCCATGATAGAGGCATCCATCTCATTTTTACCCTCATTGGTAAAAACGGCACCTTTACCGGCGTTGAACAGAGGCGAATCCTCCATAATGACAATTGCAACTTCAACCGCATCAATGCTGCTTCCACCCTTATTCAARATCGCATATCCAGCCGACAGGGCCTCTTTTAGCTTGTCCCTATAGGCCAGCTCCTTTTCAGGCGTCATGTTCTTTTTCAGAATTGTCCCTGCTCCTCCATGTATCACCAAGGTAAACTTCTCCATATGCGGTTCTTTTGTTTGCCCAACAGCCATTTTTATTGTTAAAATGGCGAGTGCAAATATGAATATTATTCGGATCATTTTTGTCCTATTTAAGCTTTTTATAAAGGTGGTGCGATTACTATAATTTCTCTTAATATTGTGCATGATCACGCGAAGTATATTCCAATTTTTTCGATACTTACGCTACCTGTACCATGCTAAAAATGAGCATGCTGTGCATTCACCTTTTGTTTACGACCTCTACACAAATATAATTAAAGAGCGAAAGCCGTACTATATTTTTGCAAACATAGAGTCGGTGCGCTCGAGGCTGCTGCTCAACAATTCCTCAATTAGGGTGACGGATTTTGGAACCGGTCAWTCTTCAAAACGAAAAATTGCARSCATCGCCACAAATTCACTGAAAAACACAAAAGCYGCWGAGCTCCTTTTCCGCCTGGTCAATCATTTTCAATCTAAATACATYCTGGAAYTGGGCACATCCCTCGGTATAACCACYTCCTACCTGGCCGCRGTGAATGCCGRKGTCGAARTACACACACTGGAGGGATGTCCGGAAACTGCCGAAGTAGCGCGCAAGAATTTTGAGATCCTCAGGCTCGAAAATATAACTCTGCACGTTGGTSCATTTGARGAAACMYTGGAWGGTGTTCTAAASRATCTRCCAAATCTTGATTTCGTTTTTATTGAYGGCAACCACCGAAAAGCTCCGACTATYCAATACTTTGAGCGCTGCCTGAAAAAAGCCAACYMTTCYACGATYTTCGTACTTGACGATATTCACTGGTCMMGTGARATGGAAGAAGCSTGGATGGAGCTCAAAAGCAGGCCCGTGGTGASRGCAAGTATCGAYTTRTTTGAGGTGGGCATYCTKATAATTGACGAAAATGTGCAAARACAGGACTATATTCTGCGCTTTTAGTTCCTTTTTAACTCCTGTTTTCGCGGTTTTATGTCATTTTGGTCATCCCGCAAGCGGGCACTCCGGCAAYGGCATGACATTGCCAGCCAAAAAAATCTAACCCAAGCAGGGGTGCATGCAAAAACACTATCTGAAACATCGCCGAAACACATYCNGSYYTATTTGYCGTTTACCTGTCGTTTTTYGTCTTTTACWGTMTGTTANAGTGCTATTTTATGGTAATCATATACCTTTTTACACCAAAAAGTGACATTTTCTAGCCCTTCTTGTTTTTGATTTCATATTTAACCTCTTTCATAAACCGCTTCTCGTTCCTTATTGCAAATACACCATAAATGAGCATGATTACCCCCAGCAGAATAGCGTATGAGCTATCTATATATGCCTCTCGCAAAGGCAAAGACCAATCATAAAACTCAACGTATTTAGCTGGAACATCACTAGCTAAAATTCCCAGAATAATAAAAGCAATACCAGAAACAACCGCCACACGATGAATCACCTTCAAAAACTTCAAGAAGAATAGGTTATCTGATTTGACAAGTTTAGTTGCAAATACCTTCTCTTTTTTCATGGAGTAGTTTATTACTTGTTCTTGTTAGGGTTGTAGTCCATAACCAGTAAGAGCCTTATTGAACTCATATGGCTCTTCATCTCAGAACCCACTTCCAGTTGAAGGGATTATTCCAGGAACCTAAATAAAGGTATGTATAATCACGGGATACATAATCAAACACAGRAYTGMCCRKCRSGAATTATYCCAGCGCMWATAAGCAYATTCGCCATGATTTTACACTTTCCTTACATTTGTACGTTATATTTAGACGGGAAATGGAAAAGCCAACTAACAACATTATTGAACTCAAGGAAATCGTCAGGCATTTCCGGGTTGGCACGCAGCT
>NVRW01000058.1 GCA_002400975.1 Flavobacteriales bacterium
TTGAAGTTAACTCCCAGAACACTCGTTGAAACGATAGCGGGGAGGATTTACCGAAAAAGGGATTCACGGTAGCATTCTACCGTTGGCCTCTTCAATGTTTTTGATGTTCATCAACCTGTATAAGTCATATTTCCTGGTTGGTAAGTTCACCTTTTCGTAATTGCCTGGCGGAACCCGGTCAATCCCCTTATCAATCAAATAAAACGGGTGGTGATTATCSGAAGGATCCAMGCTAATGTRAAAATGTCTRATGAGATAACAYTGCAAATCCCATTTCAAGCTAAAAACTCCACTTTGTCCTAATGAAAATCATATTGGCTGCGTTGGTGAAATCGTCTTGAAAATCGACATAGGCCAATTGAGCCAGGAGCATGATATCCCATGTTTCGGAAATGGCATAGGTGGCCGAGGGCATGAGAAACATGAGGTTCATTCCCGCTCCGTATATGCCCGCGAGACTGACGGTAGTYAAGGATTTGATTGTTCCGTTCAWTTGAAGGAARTATGAGAATCTTGTCGGCATGAGGTTTTTAGCYGTGAGATCRGAACCCAAAGAAAATGCCTGCGTCAGGCTAAGTGGTGCGGATGTGCCRCCRCTRTTGTAYARTACYGCKCCRGTAATGTACAAGGGTKYTTTGAARGAATARTCGATYGTGACKGCTGTGCTCAACAACCCCGTGGTGTCCTCCGCATTGGATCGGGGATGGAAGTAGGTGGCCTCTCCCTTCAAYCCTGCSGTYTTGAGGTTGCCGGCCCAGCCAARCCCTAAGGYYAKGTCTTCGTAATARAYACCGGAAAGCACYTGAAGATCATAACCCCACTTGTTGAACTTGAATAATCCAGCYACTACAGTGGAATCAGGGTTTTTGCTGAATTTGSCTSCAACTTCYACGGACGACATGCCCTTCAGGTAACGKGTCACYCTAAYSCCRTCACTTCCMGGTCGTTCGTCRTAATCGAAATCRACAAAGTTGTACGTATTGAACAAATCATTGGGATTCCAAACCAGATTCACCCCCCAATTTATGCGCTGSCGTCCYATMCGCACATCCCATTTGTCACTTGCCCARTTCARCCACAGCCTGTCAAACACAGCGTGCAATACAAATGCATCCTCATTAACCAACGAACTGGAAAAGTCCCAATATCCAGGATCATATTCAAGAGCATCGCCAAATCCCGGCATTGCCTTAATAAACTCACCGTAAAATATGCGACTTCGCAATTCCGCGCCGATCGTAAGTGAATTCGTTAAATAGGTGCGGGTGTTGATTCGGGCGTGCAGAAAGTTTTGTGTGATAACATCGTCAAAGCCCAGAAATGCAGCGGTTTGGAGGTTCTTTACATATCCCCTTGCCTGAAAAATGTCTGAAAACTTCCTCCCGGCTGTACTGTCRGACTGTGCGCTGACGGTCAACACCGAGGACAGACCAATACCAAAAACGAGAAATAAAGTAATGTGGAATCTCTTAATTCTGAAGCACATCACTGACGATTTTGCCATCCTCTAAAGTGACTACTCTTCGCGCACGATCGATCACTTTTTGATCGTGTGTTGARAATACGAAGGTGATTCCCTCATCTTTATTGAGTGTGGCCATGATATCCAAMAGGTTAATCGCAGTTTTTGARTCGAGATTAGCVGTRGGTTCATCTGCSAGCACAAATTTTGGTTTTGAAGCAAGCGCCCTGGCAACTGCAACACGTTGTTGTTGGCCGCCCGACATTTCCCGCGGTCGTTTGTGCATTTGGTCTTTTAATCCKACGGCTTCSAGCAAACTTGTGGCACGTTCATCCATTTCCGCYTTGGGCCGYTTCTGCATGAGCATGATGAATTCGACATTCTCYCTTGCYGTAAGGACCGGGATGAGGTTATAGGCCTGGAAGACRAATCCTATATTGTTCAATCTGAAGTCAATCAATTGGTTGTCTGTAAGGTTAGAGATCTCTATATCYCCAATGGTGACATTTCCCGTGGAGGGACTGTCCAGGCCGCCAATTATGTTGAGCAAGGTGGTTTTACCTGATCCAGATGGGCCAACTACGGCAGTAAATTCGCCTTCACCGATCTGCATTGATANCCCCATTCAAGGCTCGAACCTCCACTACGTTGTCGTTATAAATCTTGGTCAGATCCTGTGTTTTGATAATAGACATACTATGTTGTTTAGCTTTTTTTAATGTGCAATCTATAATCCACCTGCCGGCGGGTATTCATTCGATATTTATATGGCCCGTACGGCTTCTGCCGGTTTTAATTTCAGTGCTTTTATGGCCGGGTATATTGCGGAGAGGATTCCAATTACAATTACCATCAGGCCGGTTTTTAATAGATCTCCATCCAAAAGTTTTGGATAAATCATGCTGCCGATTCCAAATGTTTTCAATCCTTCTCCTACTACGGACATGTCGATACCTGTTTTTTGTAAGTARTGAATCATCAGGCTCGAAAGAGCCATTCCAATTAGGCCACCTATTGCAGAAAGCATAACTGTTTCAAACAGCACCAATAGGAAGATCTTCATCTTGTTCATGCCCACAGACATCAACATGCCAAGCTCCCTGGTACGTTCAAGAATCACCATTAGCATTGTATTGATAATGCCAAAGGAGAGCGCCATGAGAATAATGCCCATAATTATGAAGATCATTTTGTCCATCATCATGTCCATTAACTTTAACTCAGGTGCAAGGTCTGTCCAGGCTTCTACGGCTGATCCTTTTGCTATTATCTGAGATTTAACCGCATCTACTTCCTCAAGGGAATTGGCGATTATGGCAATTTCGTGAGCTTCCCCCCTGACTCCCGTTTGAGATTCAAAATCCTGTATTCTCATGAAGATGGTGGTCTCCTCCATGCCCAAGGCAGAGCTTCTATAAATTCCTGTTACCTTGAACCTATTGGCAATTTCTTCATCCTCGCTCTTGTATATTACAGTGACCTTCTTGCCGACTCCCACCTGAAGCTTCTGTGAAAGAGTCTCGCCGATGACAACGGGCGGGTATCTCTTTTTCTCCAGGTAGGTTCCCTCAATGATCAAATCTTTCAGATTGGAAACCAGGCCCTCTGTTTCGGTATCAATGGCCTTAATGATTACGCCCTGCCCACTCCGGGGGGAATTGATGAGTCCACTGACAACGCAGCGTTTGGTGTAGGATTTTATTTCGGGTATTTCTTTGAGCTGCTTCTCAATATTTTGGATGTCTGAGATATAGTATTTGGATTCCATCCGCTCCTGAAACGCATCGTTGTGTATTTGGACGTGTGATAAATAGCTGTAAATGGAAGCCTCCATTCGTTTGTTGTTAATCCCATATGCAATTCCCAGGAACAGGATACCTGCGGCTATGCCTACGATCATAGACAAAATGACCAGACTGCTCCTCAAGGTGTTTCGCCAGATATTTCGCCACGCTATTTTGATCAAGGTCAGCATATCATTTTCTCATTGCTTGTACGGGTTGGAGTGACATTATTTTCGTTAGTGGATATAGGTTCACGACCATGGCAATACAAAAGATGATCAGCATATGCTCGAAACAAAGCTGCAGATCAATAGTTGCATAATATGCGGGCTCAATTCCAAAGCTCTTAAACGCCTCCATCTCCTCCTCAGCGAATGGAAGTGGATCGTGATGCATTTTATAGATGAGTGGAAAAGCGACCAGGAATCCCATCACAACACCAACAAATGCAATCAGGATAGATTCGCGTAGGGTAATCATGAAAAGTTGGAAACGGCGMATTNNWATSSRWAKAANAWSACCRTATTCATATTGGCGTTCGGCGGTCATCATCATAATTGTACCAAATATGCCAAAGGAAATGATAACGTATAAAATTCCTATAAACATCTTTCCGGCAATCCGATCAGCCTGAATAGCTTCCATAACTTCCGGGATCATTTCCGTATAGTCCAAAACGTCCACAGATTCCGGATGTTCCAGGCTTTGTAATTTTGGTTTAACCGCGGCATATGCCGTGATGTCATCCAATTCAATGAGAATACTGGAAACACGATTTTCCGTTGAGCAAAATTCCTGAGCGAGCTTTAGTGGCATTACCACCAAATTGTCSGARAACYTRGGGTTGCCRAAATGGAGAATTCCCCCAATTGGGTATGCTGCTGCTGCYGTTTGTGCRTGATAGCCYTGACCYAACATGACCAACGTATCGCCAATCTGTACGTTGAAGTAYCSGGCCATWCCCTCMCCAATCATAATRCTGTGGTCATYCATTCCWATRACCTCCCCRTCKACYARYTTATCHGYAAGSCYCATKACRTCVRTGYCGGGATCCAGGCCRTAWATGAGYGCTCCCCTGMCRAATTGATCCGCTGACAACCACGCAAATGACTCTATYCGTGGACAAACCTTACTTACATGCTCTATCGCCTTGATMTCACCCAGGATTTTCTCATCCAGGATCATCGAGTTGTCAATAGATCGATCTTTCCAAAAYCCCTCTTTGTGAACTTGAAGGTGACCCGTTGAGACCTTGACCATACTGTCGACCATCATTTCGTACATACCCTCCTGAAATGAGCGCATGATGAGCGCAAAAAAGACGGCAAACAGGATTGATCCTATGGTAATAAGGCTGCGCCGCTTGTTTCGCCAGATGTTTCGCCAGGCAAGTTTAAAGTACATATCTGTTCGCTTTGCTCACGTTATTTGCTCACTCCGTTCGTGCAATTCACTCGCTATCGCTCGTGTAACTCTGTTGGCTGTGTTCACGTTATTCCGTTGTGTTACAATTGAATTACCATTGAATTCCGGTGCGCAGCACCCAATGACGATCTGAAAATTCAGAAATCTTCTTGACCATTGAAATTCATCATATAGACTCAAAGAATTTTCATCTAACCCGCTTCATATTCTGAGTGGTGAAAAAATTATCCTCAATCGGCTTATCAAACTCCATGGATTTGTAAGTCATGATGGTTTTCTTTCCCTCCTCTTCTTCAGGGACCATTTCCAATTTGGTTGGCAATAATTTGCCACCCAAGTCCCTCACTTCTGAGGCGCTCATAGTGCTGATGAGGTAATCATCCTCATCATAAAACTCCGTTCTCATTTGCATATAATCTTTCTTGTCGACCCAGGTGTGGATTTTACCCCATACCACCGCTGCATCGGGCTTAGGGGTCAATTCTATTTTCCAGCACAACCTGTTCTCCAGCGTGGTATCTCCAACTACTACATGTGTGTAATCATGGACTATGGAAGATTCCTTCACGAGATCATCATTGGAAAAGTCAGTTCCCATCCAYGATTGTCCCATCATTGATGGGGGTAGCTTCACCGTTCGTTCAATATTGGGAATCCAGTTCCATATCTCCTTGTTTCTTTTTAAGAATACAATTCCCTTTTCCTTGGCCGGACTTGTGATAAGCACCATGGCCAGTTTGTCACCTTTTGACCAGCTCTTCATGGTCATTTCACGGGTCCATGACGGGCGAACTATTTTAATGCTCATTTCGGTTATTGCCGTDGTGCCCCGCATTCTGGCGTCHGCTTTTCTCAATATTTCTTTWCCRTCCTCTTCBGGGGTAAACGCDGAGAAAAGCATAAGCCCCATGAAGAGTGAGAGACTTAAGAGATTATTGGTTTTCATTGTTTAGGCGAATTGATCAACTATTAATTTCTTTACTTTTTCTATGGGGAATCCCTCCGGATCGAGCATATAATGTAATTGTACTCCRTCAATTACAGCGCTATAATACCTCATCATCACAACTGRATCTTTRTGTCCTCTCTCCTCAAAATAKTTGSTACARGCGGTCATTATTGGTTCCGCCCTTTCCCACATTTTAGCCATGATAATGGGCATAACGTCTGGCTGAATAGAGATGCTGAAGTAGAGCCTCCAAAATTKCGGRTCCTTTATGACCAGATCAAAAGTGGTRTCGATAATTTGTATGAATCCCTCTTTGTCCAGSCCTTTTTTTGTYTGAACATCCAGTGCTTCMATGATCTCATCCATGACGTTGAAGATGAGCGTTTTTAACAAGTCCTCTTTACTCTCAAAGTAATTGTACATCAGCCCCTTCGAAACACCGGCTTTCCTGGCAATTTTATTGACAGAGGCCAGGTGGTATCCATCTTCCGCAAAAACGTGTAAGGCCGCATCCATTATGGCCTCTTTGCGTTCCTTTCGGATCACTTCAAATTGCTCTGTTGTTCTGGGATTCAATTTTTGATTGAACGGTTAGTCAAAGATAATATGYGGCAAAWTAACATCCAAATTATTTCGTATCATTTTAGTTGTTGAAACAATGTTAGGGGAGGGAATTCCAGATCAATTGGCCTCGGAAAAAGGCCTTGGAATTAAAGAGAAATAAAAGACAAGGAAGTTTAGTAGGCGCGTATGTTTTTGCCTTCAACGTAGTTGATATACGCYTGGTTTACCACCCTGTTGCCTCCCGGGGTTGGGTAATCACCAGAGAAGTACCAATCGCCGAGATGATTGGGGCAGGCATCATGCAATCCCTGGAGTGATTGATAAATAATCTGCACTTCAGCCTTCATCCCTTTCGGCGTTAGTATTTCTGCGATTTTAGCCGAAATCTGCTCCGGGGTGAATGGCCGATATATATCCTTCACATGATTTACAATTTGCTCTTTCGGAAGTCCTTGCTGGGCGATGGCTTTGTCATATACGTCTTCAATGATATTCTCTTGCAGCGTGTCTTTTAACAGTTCGATCGCTGCCCGAAAAGCGATGAAATCACCCARCTTGGCCATRTCGATTCCATAACAATCCGGATATCGAATCTGGGGAGCAGATGAAACKATRATTATTTTCTTTGGTTCCAACCGRTCCAGTATCCTCAARATRCTCTKCTCCAATGTGGTACCTCTAACAATGGAATCATCGATTACAACCAGATTATCCTTCCCCTTGTTTAAGGCTCCGTAGGTAACRTCATAGATGTGATTGACAAGATCTTCCCGCGCATCGTCATTTGTGATAAAGGTCCTCAGCTTGGCATCTTTGATGGCGATCTTTTCAACACGGGGTTTCATCAAYAAGATYCTTTTGAGGTTCTCTTCATCCCAGCTGTCTTTTAAGTCTGAAATCTTTCTTTCCTTGACTTCATTCAGATAATCGTTGATGCCTTCCACCATCCCATAGTAGGCTGTTTCCGCTGTATTTGGAATAAAAGAAAAAACAGTATTTACAATATCGTGATYAACAGCTTTGAGCACCTCCGGGCAGATTGATTTGCCTAGGTTTTTTCGTTCCTGATAAATATCGATGTCAGTGCCTCTTGAAAAATAGATTCGTTCAAATGAACAAGACTTTCGCTCCAATGGCTCCTTTACCTGGTGCTCGGAGATTTCACCGTTTTTCTTTATAATCAGTGCGTGTCCCGGCTTAATTTCCGCAATGGACTCTCTGGGTACATTAAATGCAGTTTGGATAGCCGGACGTTCGGAAGTTACGATGGCTACCTCCTCATCGTGATAATAATAGACAGGTCGAATACCGGAAGGATCCCTCATTACGAAAGCATCACCGTGCCCYAGCATGCCGGATACTACATAACCTCCATCCCATTTCYTGCTTGAATCTTCCAGKATCCTGGGTATATCAATGTTCTCGGCAATGAGTTTGGAGATTTGGTCATTGGTATGTCCTTCGGCTTTGTACTTTTTAAACAAACGCGCATTTTCTTCATCGAGAAAATGTCCAATTTTCTCAAGCATAGTTACGGTATCGGATTTCTGCTTTGGATGCTGGCCCAATTCCACCAACTGATCAAACAGTTCATCGACATTGGTAAGATTGAAGTTTCCTGCAAGCACCAGGTTGCGTGACATCCAGTTATTCTGTCTTAAGAAAGGATGGCAATACTCCATATTGTTTTTACCATAAGTACCGTAACGAAGGTGGCCCAATAAGAGCTCCCCGGTAAATGCAATATTCTCCTTCAACCATTTGGCATCACTAAGCTTATCCGGATCATTTTCCGACAACTCAGTGAATTTACTGTTGATTCGGTCAAATATATCCTGGATAGGATTGGCAGCAACTGATCTGTATCTGCTAATATACCGTTTGCCAGCATCAACATCCAGCTTGATATTGGCCACACCAGCACCGTCCTGCCCGCGGTTGTGCTGTTTCTCCATAAGGAGATACAATTTATTCAGCCCGTAAAATGGAGTCCCGTATTTTTTTTGATAAAAATCGAGAGGTTTGAGCAGGCGGATTAAAGCAATTCCGCACTCGTGTTTTATCTGGTCACTCATTCTCTTTTAGCCTCTGAGGAGACCAATGCAATTTTAAAGTTGCAAAGGTACTAAATATACGAATACGAACCAGCCTAAAGGCAGGTAGGTCCATGCGAATAGTGCAAATGTGCCAGATGCGGCTTGGTGAATTTCAATTCAGGATCTTAAATTGTTGCAACCTTTTGTCCCTCAGACTTTAAATTTCGTGAATATCTTAGGCCGAATCAATCTGCTTCTGCATTTCCAAAGGAATTCGGACCATTCGTGCAAACTTGTCTGCCCGTCCGATGCAGGCCTGCGTGCCCCAAAGGGATGCCTTCGGCACCGGCAGAGGCAGGTAAACTGGCAGGTCGCGTTCGCAATCAGCCCCAAGCCTGCCAATGCTCCTAAAAAGTAAATTGAAAGGATGCCTTCAATCCAAATGGGTGAATTGTGCGGGGATATACATCCTGGTACTGCTTGTTGGTATAAGTGATCCTCCAAACRGCATCAAGGCGAATGAAATTCAGAATGTTCTCCAGGCCAACCCCGGTTTCAATATAAGGTCGTGATTCCAATGTGCTGAATGACTCYGAAATAACATTGTCAAATTCGTCCTTAACCTGCAAAGGAAATCCAAGCTTATCTATTTGAATATTGTTCCTTTTATTAAGCTGACCATATACCATATTACCCATCACCAGTGTCCGAACTTTGAGCTTTTTAAGCAGTGGAACTCTATTCGTGAACAGTCCTTCAAAGTGGTGCTCATAGAATACTGACACCCAATTGTCACTGACAAATTCAAAAAAGTTCATGAGATAAAATGCATCGGGGTTACTRACAACTGTTTCGTTGCCTTTGTGGACTTGTAAAAGTGGGTACGGCAAAATATTGATCACCTTACCACCTGTTACGGAATAAACTGATTTTCCAAGGGTGCCCATTGGAAGAGTTTGTTCAATGTTTAAGATGATTTTGTGAAAAGCAAAATCGCCACCTAAAAGTCCTTTGATACCAACAGTGTATTTTAGCGTGTACACCGGTGGAGGCCTCTGGCCCGAAGGAATTCGAATCCGATCCAAATGTGTATACACATAGCGCTCCCGGGCCGAGTATCGTGACTCAAGGGATATAGTACTTGTAGTGAATTCWGACCGGACCAAATTCTGGTCTGATTGATCTGGATAATAACCAAAATCAAAGAAGGGCCTGAACTGCCGATGGTGAAACATAACAATTTGGTTGAAGCCATCRAACAATACACGTTCTCCCCAAATGCGGTATTCCCTGGAATTGTTTAACCGATTAAAGGGATTGAAACCAGCCGTGAATTTGAATAGATTGTTCTTTGAAAAAAAGTCATCCGTAACTGATATTTGGTCTATATCATCACGGTGTTGAATTCCTSCTCGGGTCCAGGGTTTCCTGCTGAAGATATATTCTGCTTCTGCATTGTATTTATACCGCAAATCCCCGGTTCCATAAGCCAGATAGCCTTTGAGTATCAGCTTATGGCTGAATTTTTCATTGGTGGTGAATCCCAACCTGAACCTGTGCCCCTCAACTTCATTGAATTTATAAAGAAATATATAGGGGCCAATGTCAACCCCTCCAACCTCCTGATACCCATACACAATCAACTCTACAATATCGACCAGCGATCGAATTGTCGGTATGTTTTTAACCGAATCRATCATAGCRTACACATTGAGCTCRGMSGGAGTTAGTGTGTCATGCCGRTTTTCTTCCCAGAATTCATCATCCTTCTCATATGCCCCTTCCAGGACGGTAATACCYTCCTGGTAAAAGGCTGCGTCCTTGGGATCGTTCACYACAATTTTCTCTGAGGAAGAATAGAACTTTGAGATGAACCCGGGCTGRGATCCTACTTCTACAAGGTCCACCAGGGCCCTGGTTTTGGTGGCCATCCATGGCCCGGCACTGGTGGGAGYAAACTCTTGTTGTACTTTCACCTTTTCTATCCAGTTYAGRTTGGCTTCTTTTCCAATTTCAACATCTAACTGCACAAGAGCGAAAGTGGAATCTTCAATCCACATTTTACCTTTGAACGCCAGGTCCAAAGGACGTATAGGTTYGATRACCATYTCATAACARGTCCGACCGCYGATTTCAACRCTGTCGATCAAATAGTATCGGTAATATGATTTRCCATTTTTCGCAATGGGTGAAATAAAGTTTTTGCCAAGGATGGGGATCCAATTTTCATAAAAATTAAACACCTGAAATGAGCTTCCCATTAGCTGGTTTATCCAAAGGTGATCATCTACGCCYACACCAGTTATTTTTGAAGCAATAATGTCTTCCCGCCTTGCCTCAGGGTTGCGCCTGTAGTAATAATTGGAGAAATTTTCGGAAACGAAAATTGGCAGTATGGCCTTGCCCTCTTCGCCTGCCATCGCTTGCAAACTGTCAAACATATTGGCTATAGGCTTGAAGATCTTCCGTTCTTTGAATTTATCTGATAGGTTGTCAATGCTGACTTGTACTCGGGTGAAGTTCTCAAACTGGTAAGCAACTAGATTTTCAGGACTGTTTACCGCTCTRTACTGATCTACTTTTCTCAATATTCGAAAAGCGGGATTCTCTCCGGGCAGGATTACGATCTCCTGCAGTTGTTGAACTGAGCTACTCAGCTGAAAATTGATTATCTGATTGGTTCTCTTCTTAAGTGGCTTGGTCCGTGGATTATAACCCATGCAGGAAACAGATATTGAGTCTACGGGTTCTGAGGTGTGCAACTCATAAAATCCATCAAAGTCTGAAGTCACACCTATCGTAGTGCCTTTGAAATAAATGTTTACGAACGGTAGTCCATCATTGGATTCTGCATCTGTGATTTTACCCTTGACCACAGTCTCCTGGGCGATGCTACCTTCCGGAATAAGCAAACACAGGATTGCTGCTATCAATAAACCTATTCTACCCATTTCGATCAACCAGTTTAACAGATGGTATGCTGTGCGAATATAATTATCTCAGACAGAAACAAAGTTCAATAATATTGGCACCGAACACAACTATGTTCATCACTCTCGCTCAATTCCCGATCTATTTCGATTTTTTTCTCCCATATATTTTACCTTTGGCGGATGTTCRGAAAWTTCCAGAATGGAAGTAAAAGATAAATCAGAGGCTTTTAGGGAGAGTTTTGATAATCTGGCAGAGAAAAGAGTCAGGTATCGAAAAAGAAGATCCTACTATTGGGATGACATCTCTCGCTATTGCGATTATTTTATCAGCTCAGATCACTCGGTTTTAGA
The DNA here is from genome assembly GCA_002400975.1 of Flavobacteriales bacterium. GTDB lineage: Bacteria > Bacteroidota > Bacteroidia > NORP154 > NORP154. The sequence goes on from NVRW01000058.1 coordinate 11,505, forward strand.
AATAGGATCGGGAACTGGTGAGYTATTGGGTTACGTGAAGGGGCGCCGAAAGATGGGCGTTGACTTTAGCGAGGCAATGGTGATAGAAGCAAGAAAGCAGTATCCGGACGTGACTTTTGAAGTGATGGACGCTGAGACGTTGCAAATAGAAGAGAAATTTGATGTTATCATTTTATCAAATCTCATAGGGTATATTACKGACATCCAGAGCTTGTTTCAGCAATTRCATCAAGCTGCCCATCCTAAAACCAAGATAATGGTYACCTATTACAATTATCTCTGGGAGCCAGTATTCAAATGGGCAGAGTTTGTAGGCTTAAAATTMAAAACGCCAGCTCAAAATTGGCTTACACAGGTGGATATCAACAATCTTTTGTTTTTGGCTGGTTTTGATGTTTATCGAACAACKAAGAGAATGCTCGTTCCAGTGAATATCCCTATTGTCTCCCATCTGATGAACAGRTATCTCGCCAAGCTTCCGTTTTTCAAATATTTTGCCTTGAATACGTTCAGTTTCGCGAAGCCSTCRGTKACCCTGAAKGYGRAMGATRTAGACSAGMWGTACTCAGTTTCTGTRGTTGTTCCARCSATGAATGAAAGTGGYAATATTGAAGATGCAGTGTTGAGAACACCTTCGTTTGGTAAATGGGTAGAGCTGATTTTCATAGAGGGTGGTTCCAAGGATGATACCTGGGAGAAGATTCAGGAGATAGCGGAAAAATACAAGGATACGCACAGGATTAAAATAGGGCAGCAGCCGGGAAAAGGCAAGGGGGATGCTGTTAGGATGGGATATGATATGGCTGAAGGTGATATGCTTATGATACTGGATGCGGATTTAACCGTTCCACCCGAAGACCTGCCTAAATTCTATTATGCCTTGGCATCAGGTAAGGGCGAGTTTATCAATGGTTCGCGATTGGTCTACACGATGGAAAAACAAGCCATGCGGTTTCTAAATGTGCTTGGCAATAAGTTTTTCAGTAATGTATTTACTTATTTATTGGATCAACCATTTAAGGACACTTTGTGTGGGACAAAAGTGTTGCTGCGATCGGATTATGAAGTCATCAAGAAAAACAGAGACTACTTTGGGGATTTTGATCCATTTGGAGATTTCGACTTGATATTTGGGGCCCATAAATTGAATTTGAAGATTACAGAGCTTCCTATACGTTATCAGGAACGCACGTACGGAACTACCAATATATCCAGGTTCAAACATGGCCTTCTTCTTCTGAGAATGTGTATGTTCGCGGCGCGTAAGATCAAATTCAGATAATATTGCCTGGTTGTAATGGTACGATTAATGTGCTGCTGTTGGCTTGTCATGGGCTGGTTGGTTAGGGCTTATCCTGGATAAAAACAAAAAAGGCCCTGGATGCATATGACAAGTCCGGTAGACTTGGTTTGGAAAAAGTGAAATCCTACATTTGCAGGGTTATAAATGCCAATTAATTAAGATAAATATGAAGAATAGATTTATACTGTGCACTTTGATTGCATCATTCTCTTTGAATGTCATTGCACAGAATACCTCGGTGGATTCCAACAAAACGGACTCGGTTTCACCAGTTGCGCCTACCCCAGCTGATTCACCTGCAGAAGAAGAGGTAAAGAAAATTGCAATTGATTCTTCGAAGATAACGGACCTGGGAGTAGCGGTAGCTCCATCCATTATGCGCTTCCGGACATCCCCGGGTGAAAGTGAAACGCGTTATTTAACCATAACCAACGATACTTATAAGCAGCAGAACTTCCGCATAACCTTTGCGGACTTTGATTTAAATGAACAGGGATCTGCAAGACAACTGCCCTTTGGTGAGCAACATGAATATGGACTCACCAGGTGGATCGTTGCGGATCAAACGTTTGTTAAACTCAAACCTGGTCAGGCTAAAAAAATCGGTATCACTATTAATCTGCCAGATGTACCTGAAGCTTACAGAGCCGCGTGGAGCATGATGATGGTGGATATGGAGAGAGAAAGGGAATACCTGGTTCCATCTAAATCTGGTGACAATGTGTCAATGGGGATTATTCCCACCTATGGATTTGGAATCTTCATTTACCAAAATCCACCGAATACGAGCATCAATAAAGTTGAAATCACCAGATTTGACTTCACTTACGATAATAACAACAGGTATGTCAATATTTCCGTTAAGAATGTGGGTGATGGTATTGGCTTCTGTGTCGTATATGTGGAATTGAGTAATTTGAATACCGGACACCAGGAGCGTTTGCCCCTCAAGCGGATAACCATATTACCCGGGCAGAGCAGAGAATTGGATTTCGCTTTCCCTGGTGACACACCCAAAGGCAAGTATTCGGTGATGGGCGTTTTGGATTTTGGTAGCGACACGGAGCTTGAGGCAGCGGAAATGGARATTACCGTCCAATAATTTGTTTTCCCGAAAAAATAGGCTATTATTGCCTCAACGATGGACTATAATCTAAGGTCGTCCATTTTTTGAGTTGAAAATTTATATGTGAAACCATTTATTAATATATACGTAGAACACCTTTATATTGTAATTTTCAAAAGTGGAGGGAATGGTGTTTTATAACATAGAACAAAGAAATAATTAAACCTGAACGATTATGAAAAAGAGAATACTAACGATTATAGGAGCATTAACAATGATGGTAATGGTCTCCTTTGGACAATTAGTTGACGAGAAGAATGTCACACTTACAATGGAGTTGCAGCCTGTTTTACAGTTAAACCTGCAAGGCTCTGATCAGATAGATTTYGTTTTTGATGACATTTATGATTATGTAGGTGGTATCACCAAGTACGGGGCTACTGTGCTGAAAGTTAGTTCATCCGTATCTTTTGACCTTTGGGCAACCGGGCTGTCAACAACTGCAGACTTCCTCTGGGATAATCCCATTGAATATGGAACTGTTGCTGGAACTGCCGTTGATGAGATTCCGACAACTGCTGTTGAATTACACCAGTTTCCACCGAATCCAACGGTTACTGCCGCACCAACTTGTGGAGTTGTAGCCATMACCAACACCAGTGATTACAGTGCCGGTTTTACTCCTGCTACGTTTTCTGSTCCGTTCGGTGCTCCGRCTATCGTTTTRCCRATTTTGGTTACWGCAAACAACACTTTGTATACAACWCCRAAYACAACGCCTTATTTAGCGCCKGCTGATGGAGCTCTGGCGATCAATGCTGAAAAGTATATCGCWGGTGGAAGCGGTCTTGTTGCTGGATGTCAGGTAACDGGTGGTACTTATTTGGCAGTATCCGGGGTTCCTACCATTGCGAAYGCTGGTTACTATTTCACACTGGATTATAGAATTTTACCTGGGTTACCTGCTGTGTTCCCTKCTTCCAATGCAASTGCGACGGATGCAGCTCAGGTAGCTAATGCAATCGCTGCTGCTGAATCTACGGGTCAGGCTGATGCGGTGACCTCGTTAGGRGACGTGGGCACAAACTTTGATTATGCTGCACCRGGTGTTTATACAATGTACGTAAAGTATATATTGGTTCAGGATCAATAAACCAATAGAACATCATAAAAGGGGATTGCTTGATTTTATCTTGCAATCCTTTTTTTATATTACCTCGTTGGTGAATTATTTAGTCAGTCATCAATAATGCGATATAAGTYATCACWAYCTATAAGTGGATACAAGTTGAGGAGCRCACTGGGCAAAATGTTGCTGGTGTTCTCCTGTGCTTGTTTGGCACCGTTGGYGGGAGTGGCGCAGTGTCCCCCTACAATTAGCCTGAGCACGGCAAGTGCGTCTATCGTTTTTGATGATTTTGGAGATCTCTCTGCAGGGGTTACGCGCAACGGCGTTACCAATATCAGCATCAATGCCGGGGCTGGGTGCGTTTGGGATTTATACGCAGTGGCTACGCTAACACAACCTATACAGTATAGCCCAAATGGTGCACCTTTGTCGCTAGCGGCGATTGATGTAAGGGCTKWTAATTTTTGTGMAACRCCGAATCACCTTTACGCSCCTGATCCTRCYCGYATTACCGGCACCTTTGCTTCAAGTTTTTCACTKGGAACACCTAACTATATKGTAGGAACCCWGCCACCRCCTGTAGACGGTGCAGSKTTTAAAACRCCCGCACCCTGTTTMGGWACCKCCTTTAACAGYACCGGAACAGCWTTRGGCAACCCCACAACTCATACATTCAGAATTGACMTHAGGGTAACWCCCGGTGTCAYACCGATTGTKGAACCTGGCATTTATGATTTGGCCATTGATTTTTTTGCVGAGRATGATGCAGCTCCACCYTTRGTSTTTAACCTGGCTTCYTTCAACTTGCAAATTGAGATTTTRCCCATAATGCAATTGAAGATGTCAACGAAGGACCAGGTGGAWTTTATCTTCTCTGATATTKCAGATTATGCRGCGGGTATWACRAGGTATGGAGCAACYGTGCTCAGCGTTAGYTCGAGTCTCGATTGGGATTTGATGGCYGTAGGTACTTCYTCCATCAATGAAAGTACAAGTGGCGGGAGTCCCAATTGGGATCAGAACTTGAGTTATTCTGCGCTGGGAAGCGCAGACATTCCGCTGCGTGTGCTGGAGTTGCATCAAATTCCTGATAATCCTACGCTCAGTGGGGTGGGGGTAGATTACAGTCCTGCTTTCACGATACCTCCATCGGGAAACAATTATATTACGGTAGGTTCTCAAGGGCTTGGTGGTGTGATTACTTTTTCTACAGCGCCTATTCCTCCGGGCAATAGAACCATCGCCGGTAATTGGGGGGACACCGGTCCGGTGCACTCCATGATTCCGGGGAGTTATGTGCCAATTCCGGGTGCAGGCCCTGCACCAGACCATAGGTATGTAATTTCATATCGTATTACGCCAGGGCTGCCGGTTCGGTTCAATGGTATAATGGTAGTTGATGCACAGCCGGGATATTACACGATGCAAATTCGGTACTTATTATCTGTGGATCAGTAAGATATGAAAAAAGAAAAAAATAGGCTTAACTTGGGTTGCCGTAGCCAGTGAAGAGGTGTAATTACATATTGAGGTTTATAGTGACTGCTTTGGTCATCCTTATGTGTGTGGGCGATACTCTGGCTCAGACCAGGTACTTTAACGGCAATAAATACCAGATCATTGCTGAATTTGATACCACGAAGTTCATTATCTCAAAGGGGGAGGTGATCTCGAAAACGCTAAAAATTGTCAATACRGGTGATMAGSTGCTTCGGTTCTCGCTGGATTTGACTTTTCCAAAGGARTGGAGAACMTTAAATCCCAGGGATAGAGAGTATACYCTGCYTGGGGGTGATTCTATATTTGTACCGGTTCGGATAGTTCCGTTGGGCAAAATTCGGGGAAATACGAGCTATCTCATCTACGCGTATATCATCAATGGTGAGCAGATACCTATTGCCAGTTCGTTTTTCCTGGCTTTGCGAAAAAAAGTGGTGAATTGGGAATTGAATGTAGATCCCGGTGAGAAATTGTATTTCAAAAACGGAGAGCATGAAATGGATTTCTCGTTGAATGTAATGAATTTGGGGAATGAAGAAACAGACCTTATTCTGGATGTAAGCAATATCCGCAAGGATAGGTTAATGTTGACCGATACCAACGATAGAGTGATCAAAGAGCCTGAGATGCTTACACTCAAGGAATTAGAAGATCAAACTTTCTATTACAAAATAAAGAGCACGAACAGTATAAGAAATTACAAACGTGTGGATGTGGAGAATTTCAGGCCTAATGGGGATAATCACTATGAAAAACACAGCTTGTTCGCAACATCACGGGAGTCAGCCTTAACCGGGAAAGGAGAAATTGTCAGGGGAAAAAAGATTGACTTCATTCGCTTGCCCAACTATGAAAAAGCGAATCCGCACAAAAGGTCATCTGTTCCTTTGATCTTTGATGCCAACCTGAGCAATTTCGCAGGGAGGGGTCAACCTGTGCTTCAGATCGGTTTGCGGGGCAATACCACGTTAGAAAATAACGCTCTTCTGATTTATAACACCTTCAATTCTTTTAGCAGTTATGTGGGATCTACGCGCTTCCTGTCCGACGGATCCTATTACCTGGGCTATTTCGATGAAAAATTCAATATTTCGGGCAGTTCAGGACCTGGTGCAAAGTACTTCAGCATGTATTACAAAATTAACAAGAAGCAATCTGTGGCCTCATCGTACCTTAGAGGCCCAACCTTTTTTGGTAAGCCCAACCGAACCAGTTTCTCCCTCAATTATCAGTACAGGGCAGACAACTTTGGCCACAGCGTACAGTTGCAGCGCTTGACCTCTCAGGCACCTGGTATAAATACAAATATCGCCGGTTACTCTATATCTTATCCGTTCCTAAAGGGGCATTCTATGAGCTTAGCTGCGGGAATTGCCAACAACGTCTCTCAGGATCCAAACAATCCCTTCAATAAGACGGGTTATCAAATTGGAGTTACCTACGGTGGTCAGTACCTTAAGAACACGCTGGTCAGTTCACTGAATGCCAATATGTTTTCTAAGGATTACACGGCATATGGTATTGGCAGTTCCTTTGGGTTGAATCACATGAGCAGGTACAGTCTGTCCCGGAAATGGAATGTTACCTTATCTAATCGCTATGTGGATAACAGCAATTT
>NVRW01000003.1 GCA_002400975.1 Flavobacteriales bacterium
CAACATAAAATCTAGGTTTTCTTGGCATGATTCACCTCTCAAGAGCAAGTATAACAGGCAAGTTGTCAAATTAAAGGGCTCTGACCCCTTTTTAATAGTGTCGTGAAGATTGACTCTCCAATGACATCGTAATATCACGCAGGCTTTTACGCTCTCCAAGATGACCTGTGAAACCGTTAAAATCAAAAATAKCAYTCTTTTCAATGAATTCCCAGAGATCYGMGCTTTCSGSGTCGGTCAGTTTTCTGGAGTAAGATCCGGTCTTGCTCACGTTCACCTTTCCCGTGTAATTGGCCAATCCGCCTTGTTCAATTCTGATTGTATAGGTTTTGCAGTTGGCCAAACATCCACCTTTGTCTAAAATCAGATGCGTGTTGGTGTTTTCTTTGGTGAGATCTTTTGCACCATGACATTGCCATCCCAGGCAGGYAATTATCAGGGCGGGCAKCAAAATCTTYCGGGAGATCATTTGCAAATATTGGCGTTTCAGGTTCGAGACAACAAGGTAGCAAGATTCCACGGATGATTCTTATCAGAGGAGGCGGTCAAAGAAAAGCGCCCCGAGCTTTGCTCGTCCCCTTTTTTTATAAACCTTTATCAAAGCAAGTGGGATCAACTATGAGGGATTATCCGCCTAACGGCGGATGATCCCAGGAGGGGGAAGCACCAAAGAAAAACGCCCGAGCTTCGCTCGTCCCCTTTTTTTATAAACCCTTATCAAAGCAAGCTTTGAACGGGCCCATAAAAAAAAGCGCCACCAGGGCGCTTTTCTTTGAGCGGGAGACGGGATTCGAACCCGCGACCCCGACCTTGGCAAGGTCGTGCTCTACCAGCTGAGCTACTCTCGCTTAAGAGGGTTGCCCGTCCGTACCGAATGGTACATTCGGGCGGGCAAATGTAATAAAAAATAAAAAATTGRGTGAAACTTACTTTAATTCAACCTTGRTGTTATRCYTGGGGCSCATCACCGCGCATTGAAGATCCCACCAATCGTATTTCCGTTCTTCTATTCTTCTTTCGTCCAGTGGGATTGTCAGTTCCATCCGGATGGACATTGGGAGCTATTGGTCGGGATTCCCCATAYCCGTTAATGATCATGCGATCTGCTGAAATACCCTTGGATTTAAGGTARGCAGCTACGGCRTTGGCTCTTCTCAATGAAAGTTTGTTGTTGTATTCYKCYGGRCCAACATGATCTGTATGCCCATTTATTTCCGCCTTGAGAGAACTGTTGGCTTTCATCCGTTCTATTAGTGCATTCAATTCGCTATTTGAGCTGGATGGAACCGTTGATTTGTCAAAGCCAAACAGRACATCTTGAAACGCCTCTTTTTTAGCCGGAGGTTTTGGAGTGGCCTCCGGTTCAATCACAGGTTCTGCTTCCACTTCAGGTTCAGCCACAAGTTCTGGCTCTGCGGCGGGCTCTGACTCAGCGATTGGTTCGGTTGGAGTGGCTTCTGTCCGGCGTTCACTATCAGGATCAGTCACTGGGTTTACTGTCTTCGGTTCCGGTTCTCCAGGCAACTCTGCCGGCTCATTCGTATCAGACGGGCTTGTTTCTTTGGGTGTGATTACTTTATCGGTAGTTTTGGTTTCCTCCGGAACACGTTCTGGCTTGACTCTCTTTTCTTCAGTTGTCGGTTTGGGTTGTATTATTTCCTCCATCTCCTCATCTGGAGCTACATTTTCTTCAGGATCTGCCGCCTCAGGCTCCGGTGTTGGTTCGGGTTCAGCCACGGGTTCAGCTTCCGCTTCAGGCTCCGGTGTTGGCTCGGGCTCAGTGACAGGTTCTGCTTCAGCCTCAGCCTCAGGCTCCGGTGTTGGTTCGGGTTCAGTGAGAGGTTCTGCTTCCGCTTCAGGCTCCGGTGTTGGTTCGGGCTCAGTGACAGGTTCTGCTTCCGCTTCAGGCTCCGGYGTTGGTTCGGGCTCAGTGACAGGTTCTGCTTCTACTTCAGGCTCCGGTGTTGGTTCTGGTTCAGCAACGGGTTCTGCTTCTACTTCAGGCTCCGGTGTTGGCTCTGGTTCAATGACAGGTTCTGTTTCCGCTTCAGGTTCCGGTGTTACCTCAGGTTCAGTGACAGGTTCTGKTTCMGYKWCAGGTTCYGSYKYYRSYTCWGGYTCYGKKRYWASTTCTGNTTCMGTGACARGTTCTGCTTCCRCTTCRGGYTCTGGTGTTACTTCTGGTTCAGCCTCTACCTCAGGTTCTGGTGTTGGTTCGACCATCGCCACCTCTTCAATATCAACAGGCTCGGCAGCGATCTCCATAATCCTTCCACTTATTTTCTCCTGAAGTATATCCGTTTTARCTATKTCCKYATTGCGTTTTGACGAAAGCTCAAAATTTTCCWCAAYAKCAACATAATCGGCTAAGTCAGTTAGATTGATTTCCTCCGTCTTAACCACTTTGCCCTTTACSACRTATTCCAACTTGTAYTGARATCCAGGKGGYAGGGCTATCAGGTAATYCCCGCTGGCTGCATTTGAGTTATAGCTTCCGTAGGTTTCATKGCTCGTTGTGTTGGTCACTTTAATTTCAGCCTCCGTATTGCGCCCGTTATAGGTCARSGTTCCCTGAACCAAKGCCAGTGCTGGCTTCTCACCCAGTATRCCCGGCACGATCTCGTAAATATCCTGACCTCCCTSGCCCCCYYTTCTGGCAGAAGAGAAATAAGCCTTCTTACCGCTAGGSGTRACTACATAATATAAGTCGTCATTGGGCGTGTTAACSGGATGGCCAATATTTGATGGTTTCCCCCATTTTTTCTYYTCCAGTTTAGAGAAGAACACATCGTAGCCCCCCATACTGTTGTGTCCTTTAGAGCTAAAATAAAGCAACTCTCCATTTGCATGTATAAACGGTGCATCATCATCTAATTCCGTATTCACATTGCCTCCTAGATTCTCAACATCACCCCATTGGTCACCATCTTTCAACGAAGCTTTATACAAATCCTGTCCTCCATATCCTCCGGGCCTGTTACTGGAAAAGTAAATAGTCTTMCCATCCACCGCGATACTGGCATGTCCCTCCCAATGTTTGGTRTTGATATCGCCTTCCAGGCGAACGGGCTCCGCCCAATTCTTGCGTTTCAGTTTAGAAACGTATATGTCYCCTCCTTTTAAATCCTTATAGACAAACAGTCTTTGTCCATCTATAGACGCCGCAATAGCTGCATCATGCCAGGTTGAGTTCAACAATCCACCCACGGCGTCTGGGTCAAGCCAATTGTCTTCAGCTTTAGTGCTGGAAAAAATATCCTCAAAATATTCACCCTCGGGATCTGGCTCTCCGTACATGTTTCGCATGCCCCCCATACTCCTCTTCCCTTTATAAGTGTAGATTATTGAAGATTCGCCCACCGAGACAAGTGGCATATATTCGTCGAATTTCGTGTTGACAGGAGCTCCAAGATTCTTGAGTTCGTACCAGTTTTCGTCGTACTCCTCCATTAGTTTGATCGCATTTTTACAATTCTGAATCAGAATGGCRACTTCATCGATGAACATGGCTGAAGTAGCTTTCTCTACCTGGGACAACTTCAGGTGCTTGATGGCTTCTTCAAATCGGTAGTTCACGAAGTAAGCTTTCCCCAGCGCGTACTCAATGTCCYTCATGTCGGGCTTTTGTTTRTAGGCTTTCTCGAAGTAGGGGATYGCCTTTTCTTGTTCATCATATTTGTKCAARTAACAAATACCMGCAAGGAACTTATATTCCGSAACACCMGGGTATCTTATATCAAGTTTGACGTAAATTGGMAGTGCCCGATTGTAATCCARGGCACCCATGAACCATTCCGCTTCTTCCAGAAGTTCGGGTTCACCACCACCCATTATGAACTTGGTCTCAAAGGCCTTTCCATCCTGGCCGAATGTTGAGACATTCGTACAAAGAAGGACCAGAAACAAGGAGGAGGCGGTTAATACACTGGCTGTCAAATACTTCATATCAGAAATGATATCCTGCAAGATTCAAACCTATGACAATTTTTGTTTAAAAAGAAGAGGTTTTAAAAACAKACGACTTGCGCAGGCAATCGAACGSAGCACYRTGKGCAGGATTACTRCTGATCGAGCAACTTTTTAAATTCGGCCAATTTCATCATGGCCTCAATTGGCGTAAGCGTRTTGAGGTCTAGCTTGTCCAGCTTGTCCTTGATTTCCTCCATCATCGGATCATTCAATTCGAAGAAATTCAGTTGCGTTGCTCCGTTATTCTTGAYAGAYTTCTTTAWAGAACCTGGATTGGCTCCGCTAAAATCGCTATGCGTCTTTTCCAGTTGAGCCATTATTTCATTGGCCCTTAATATAATTATCTGGGGTATRCCWGCCATTTTAGCTACCTGGATTCCAAAACTGTGCTCACTGCCACCTGGAGTAAGTTTCCGTAAAAAGATCACTTTACCGCCAACCTCTTTAACTGAAACATTGAAGTTTTTTACTCTTGGAAGTTTMTTYGTCAACTCGTTCATTTCATGATAGTGAGTTGCGAACAAGGTTCGGGGTTTAGCCGCYGGATGTTCGTGCATATATTCTGTAATGGCCCAGGCGATCGAGATGCCATCATAGGTACTTGTACCCCGGCCGATTTCATCTAAAATCACCAGGCTTCTGTCAGATAAATTGTTCAAGATGCTGGCGGTTTCGTTCATTTCCACCATAAAAGTAGACTCTCCGGAAGAGATATTGTCGGAAGCACCAACTCTTGTGAAGATCTTGTCTACAACGCCGATCACCGCGCTTCTCGCCGGAACGTAGGAACCCATCTGAGCCATGATGACGATTAGCGCMGTTTGCCTCAATAGAGCAGACTTTCCCGACATATTGGGTCCGGTGATGATCAGAATTTGTTCCTGTTCTGCATCAAGGTATACGTCATTRGCAATGTATTCYTCYCCTAGTGGAAGYTCRTGTTCGATAACCGGATGACGYCCAAGYTTTATATCCAAKACATTCTCYTYYGATAGTGTCGGTTTGAYATACCTGTTCTTTTGAGCAATGGTAGCGAATGAACACAAGCAGTCCAATTTGGCAATCAATWTGGCGTTTTGTTGAACWGTTCTTACATGCTTCTGCAGGCTTTGGACYAAGGMMTCATAGAGKCGCATCTCCAAAACCTGGATCTTTTCTTCCGCCCCCAATATGGTGCTTTCGTATTCTTTCAGCTCTTCSGTAATATACCGTTCTGCATTGACCAGCGTTTGCTTGCGGATCCAGGTATCMGGYACTTTGTCTCTATGCCTATTGGTAACTTCAATATAGTAACCAAAGACATTGTTGAARCTGATCTTTAGTGACGAAATCCCAGTGGCTTCMACTTCTCTGGCCTGAATTTTCATCAAATAATCCTTGCCYGAAAAGGCAATTTCTCTTAACTCGTCCAGCTCCTTTGATATACCAYYRGMTATCACATTGCCYTTGTGCAATAAAGCTGGTGGCTCCTCCTGGATCTCATTTTGTATTTTTTCAATGACAATGCTGCATGGATCCAGTGATGAGCCAATACTTTTCAGTCCTTTGAGCTTCGATTTGGAAGTCGCCGCCCTGATGGGTTCAATTGCTATAAGCGCATTCTTCAGTTGCACCACCTCTCTTGGCAGAATTCTGTTAACAGCAACCTTGGATATCAGACGCTCCAGGTCACCAACATYCGCTATGTTTTGTTTCAAATCTGAAAGCAGRGTTTCATCATTTACCAGGTACTCCACCACATCGAGCCGTTGGTCAATGGTCTTCTTGTCTTTTAATGGAAGTGCCAGCCACCTTTTCAACAATCTCGCGCCCATTGGCGACCGGGTTTGATCAAGTACGGATAATAAGGTGACAGCATCGTCGTGGGGAGAAGCAAAAAGTTCAAGATTGCGGATGGTGAACTTATCCATCCAAACATAATCCGACTCTTCCAACCGTGTAATGCTGGAGATGTGCTGTACCTGGTCATGTTTGGTTTCATGCAGGTAATGCAGGGCAGCTCCCGCTGCGATGATGCCCGTTGTTAAGTCGGTAATTCCGAAGCCCTTCAAGCTTGAAGTTCCAAAATGCTTTAGCAAAAGATCGTTGGCGAAATCATCAGTATACACCCAATCTTCCAACGCAAACCGGTTCAGCTTGTCTCCAAACAATTCATTGAACCTGATGCGTTGGTCTTTCTGGTATAGGACTTCACTTGGCTTCAGGCTTTGAAGAAGTTTATCCAAATATTTTTTGCTTCCTTCTGCGACCATAAATTCCCCGGTGGAAATATCCAGAAAAGCAATTCCATGGGCAGCTTTACCCATGCAGATGGCGGCCAAAAAGTTGTTCGAGCCCTGCTTGAGCACCACATCGTTATAGGATACACCGGGCGTTACCAGCTCAGTAACTCCCCTCTTGACAATCTTTTTAGTGGTCTTTGGATCTTCCAGCTGGTCGCATATAGCCACGCGCATGCCTGCCCTGACCAATTTTGGCAAATAGGTATCCAGTGAATGATGCGGGAATCCAGCAAGTTCGACAAATGAAGCAGCACCATTGGCTCTTTTGGTGAGCACGATACCCAAAACCGAAGCCGCTCTTTTGGCGTCCTCACCGAATGTTTCATAGAAATCACCTACCCTGAAAAGAAGCAGGGCATCCGGGTGCTTTGATTTAATTTGATGGTACTGTTTCATCAGAGGAGTCTCCGATGATCGCTTCGTTTTCTGGGCCAAATCTCAATTTAATTCTTCCCATCAAAAGTAGATTTTTTAATTTCGGTTTTTTGATATATTCACAAGATTTTCCCAACACAATTATAATTGGCTGATAGTGCACCATACGATCCATTAACCTAAACTTGCGTTAACACAATTATGAGAAAACTAGAGAACAAAGAATTGGATCGAAAATCGGTGGACGATTTCAGGCGGGCTGTGAAGCTTCCGTTGATACTTGTGTTGGATAATATTCGGAGTTCTCACAATGTTGGTTCAATATTTCGCACTGCGGATGCATTCTTGCTTGAAGGAATATATCTGTGCGGAATTACCGCCAAACCCCCTCATCGGGAGATAAACAAAACAGCTTTGGGCGCCACGGAATCAGTTGATTGGGAGTACTTTAGTGAAACCTTTGAGGCGATCGAGCGTTTAAAGCTGGATAATTATGAATTGCTCGCTGTTGAGCAAACGGAGCAAAGTATATCGTTACAAGCCTTTTCTCCGGATATAAATAAGAAATATGCATTGATTTTTGGTCACGAAGTAAAAGGTGTAGACCAGGAAGTAATCGATGCGTGTTGTAACAGCCTCGAAATCCCACAAATCGGAACCAAACACTCGTTGAATATTGCGGTCAGTGTAGGTGTCGTTGTTTGGGATTTGTATGCTAAGATAGTGTCTGGTGAATTGGCGTAATTCTGGGTGTTCAGTTATTAACAATTCACTCGTGGTTAGATGGGGTATAATTTTATTTGTAATATCATTGTTTTTATATCTTTGCAGCGTTTTCAGGAACACCAGAGAAAATATTCAGTGCAATTATTAAAAGAAACAACATGAAAAATTCCAATTTACAATCACTTTCGCTTCTCGTGGTACTAGCAGTATTGGCTTCAGGATGTGGCCTGGGTAAGATGCTGAAGAAATACGACGATGTAAAGTATTCTGTTACTCCGGAGATCTTAGAAGTACACGGTGGAAAGGTTCCTGTAAAGATTACAGCTACCGTTCCTGCCAAGTATTTCATAAAGAAAGCGACTGCAACGTTTACTCCCGTAATAAAATGGGAAGGTGGCGAGCTTGCGTTRAAGCCCATCAATGTGATTGGTGAATTGGCRGAAGGTGACGGTCAAAAAATCAGTTTCACGGCAGGTGGTAGTTTCACCTATGTCGATACGATTGACTACAAAACAGCAATGAAAAAATCKGAGCTGTTYGCCAAGGTTGGATTGGCAATGGGAACGAAAACGGCTGAGCTGCCTGACAGACTCTTGACTCAAGGTTGTATTATCACATCAACACGGGTTGGTAATGATGAAGATATCCAAATGGGTGCGGATAAATATGAGAAGGAGACAATCATTTCGCAGAAGGCTGAGATCTWTTATCCTATTCAGAGTGCAGTTATACCGTCAAAGCAGATGAGAAGCGAAAGCGCGAAAGCGCTCAACACTTTTATAGGGTTGAAATATCCTACGAAGAGTGTGTCAATCACAGCTTGGGCTTCTCCTGATGGACCGGAAGATTTGAACGATAAAATATCTRGTGATCGAACAAATTCGGCTTTCAAATATGTGAAAAGGGCCTTGAAGAAAATGAAGCTGGATGGGGCTGATAACGATGATCTTTACACCAAAATCTCTAAGGGAGAGTACTGGGATGGATTCAATCAATTGGTGGGTGCATCGAGCATTGAAGACCGACAACTGATTCTTGATATCGTCAATCGACACAGYGACTTTGCTAAAAGAGAGCAGGAGATCAAAAACCTCGCAGTTGTGTATCTCACATTGGCGAATGACATCTTGCCAATGTTAAGAAAGGCTGAGATAACCGTTAATTCCCTTGAACCCAAGAAAACGGATGCTGACATTGACAGTTTGGCAATTGCCAAACCTGATTCATTGGATGTTGAAGAATTGCTGTATGCAGCATCAAGAACGGAGGATTGGGACAAGAAGCTGAAGATTTACACGTCGGCTTCATCAGTGTATGCTGACGACTGGAGAGGATACAACAATGTRGCTTATGTGTACATGAACCAGGGTAAGCTRGATGATGCCAAAACATGGTTAGAGAAGGCAGCTGCAAAGGAAGCCACTGCTGAGGTATTGTCCAATCAGGGTGTTTTAGCCGTCTGGAACGGTGACCTGGATGAAGCCAAGTCGCTCTATGAAGATGCGTCCGCCGCTGGTGGAAAYATGAGCAATAATCTGGGTATTCTCCATGTAAGAACCGGGGATTACACCTCTGCTCTAGAGTACTTTGGAACTAACTGTTCCTACAACTCGGCACTGGCAAACGTGCTCTCGGGAGTGAATGATAAGGCGAAGTCGCAAGGAGAATGCGCTGAGAAATCAGCCGCTACCTCTTATCTCCAGGCTATTATTGCAGCAAGGATGAGCGATGCAGCCACAATGTCTGCAAAGCTGAAAGAAGCGGTAGGCGGTGATGCAATTTACAGAAAGGACGCGATGTCGGATCTGGAATTTAGAAAATATTGGGAGAGCAGCGATTTTAAAGCGGCTATTCAGTAGTCTACAGGTATATTATTTAAAGGGAAAACCCTGAAGTGGTGCACRCACCTGCTTTGGGGTTTTTTGTGTTYAAATCTGCCAGCTTATGGGTAAGGCTGCCGTTGCTTCCAGTTCAAAGACACCGTTATCTGAGAACGCCAGTCTGTGTATGCCCTTTTCATAAGGACTGTTCAGGGCCTTAACAATACCCTCATACGCTTTTGGGTCACCAACAAAATCTACTCCACGTAGATCAATAATCAGGATGCGTTGATCTTGCATTTGTTTCAGGTAGTCAAAATATCCTTGCTGTACATTCTTRAGGTAATCAGCTTCTATCTTCTGTTCATAGTCCCGGCCCCTGCTTTTGATATTGGCAAGTGTTGACTCCACATCCAGATACAAATAGACCAACAGATCAGGCTTGGGAATCAATGGAATAATGATAGAGAACAGCTTGGAGTARAGGGAATATTCGTCTTCCCCGAGATTTATTTTTGCGAAGATCAAGGACTTGTCAATGATGTAATCTGAGATTGTGAAGGAACTRAACAGGTCCTGGTTGGCGATCTCATCCTTTATTTGCTGRTATCGTTCSGCGAGGAAGGATAATTCAAGTGGAAATGCGTGTTTATCCGGGTCTTCATAAAATTTCGGCAAAAAGGGATTGTCCTCGAATTGTTCCAGAACCAGTTTTCCTTTGAATTCTTCTGATAATTTTCTGGATAATGTGGTTTTRCCAGCACCAATATTTCCTTCAAGGGCAATGAAATTGTACATCATGACCTCTCAATTGACGAATACAGCCACTCCCCGTTTGTCTGTGCACTCTTTCATTAACGTTCCCATGGACTTCCCAAGCGTAGGATGCACCAGGTTTTCAGCTATTTCATTGAGKGGAGCCAGCGCAAAGCGTCTCAAATGCAGGCGTGGGTGAGGTATCGTTAGTTCACTTCCAGACAGCACTAAATTATCGTAGAAAAGTATATCTATATCCATAGTTCTGCCRCTCACTTGCTCTGCAATCCTTTTCCTACCCAGATCATCTTCTATTTCCMGGGCAATTGACAGYACCTSATCCGCTGGAATCTCTGTCTTTACGTCCAAAAGCTGATTCARAAAAAACTGGTCATGCTTGAAGCCCCAKGCCTCCGTTTCATAAATTGAAGATTCTCTTTCCACCACTCCTATTTGTTGTGCAATTTTAGCCTTCGCAGTTTGAAGCAACTTCAGCCGGTCCCCTAAATTTCCCCCAATCAATAAATACACATGCGCCATACCTANCTAGTGAATTTGGTAGCCCTGTCTCAAAGGTAGTAATTGTCATCTTCCATTGAYGGCTTATTTTTTAGTAAATTCGTGGTTCTAAAAAWKNACAAAAACAGATGAAACAGTTTTTYAARATAATGATTGCCAGTGCTTTCGGCATTTTCCTTGCCGTGGGAATTGTGCTCGTAATAATAATCGGTTTTGCTCTTGGTAGCCAGGAGGATGCATCGATTGAAGAAAATTCRGTTTTGCGKTTGAMRCTTGARARYCCMATTCGTGATCGCGCCCCAAAAGGGTCCTTCAAGGATTTTRATTTTCAGACTTTTCAACCAAAYAAATCRCTYGGACTKAACGAGATCCTSGWGAATATCAAGAAGGCAAAAGAGGATGAAAACATCAAGGGTATTTATCTGGATATTTCSTCARTTTCRGCGGGATATGCTACAACCCACGAGATTCGYGAGGCGCTACTGGATTTTAAAGGAGAAAGTGATTCCGGGAAATGGATCGTGTGTTATAGTGAGGGCTTATCGCAAAAAGCATATTATCTGGCATCGGTCGCGAATGAGATATATCTCAACCCTCAGGGTGGCRTTCAGCTTATGGGGCTGGGTTCCACCAGTACCTTTTTTATCGGTGCACTGGAGAAACTTGATGTCGAGGCACAGATCATACGTCACGGGAAATTTAAGAGTTTTGCAGAACCATTTATGTTCGATAAAATGAGYCCTGAAAACAGGGAGCAGACCGAGAAATATATWTTYTCAATTTGGGAKGATATAGTAGCTGAGATTGCTGAATCGAGATCGATCTCSRTYGATGAKATCAATATGATTGCSGATAGCATGTGGTTGAACAATGCRCARGACGCTCTGGATAAGGGATATGTTGACAARCTCCTGTACGCGGATGAGGTYACCCTGGCTTTGCAGGAAAGACTTGGTATTGAAGATGTGGAAGAGGAGATCAACTTTGTGAAACTTTCAAAATACGGKCGTGTRAATGTTGAKATTGAGGATGATGGTAACTCGATCAAGAGAGAAAAGATTGCTRTTATATACGCCCAGGGATCTATTGTGAGTGGTAAGGGTGAAGMTGATGAGATCGGTTCTGAAACCATTGCCAAGGCGATAAAGRMGGCCAGGGAAAATGAGAAGGTAAAGGCAATTGTCCTGCGTGTGAATTCCGGTGGSGGYTCAGCCYTGGCTTCTGATGTCATGTTGCGGGAAATGGTGCTTGCAAAGCAAGCTAAGCCRATTGTGGTYTCAATGGGTGATGTYGCYGCATCTGGAGGTTACTATATTGCCTGYATGGCGGATACCATTGTTGCAAACAGAACAACCATCACCGGTTCGATTGGTGTTATCGGTATTTTATGGAATGCYCAGAATTTCTTTAAGAATAAAYTGGGAATTACTTTCGATGGTGTCCAGTCTAATSCTCATGCTGACTTAGGCGCAACAACACGTCCYCTSACYGAARAGGAAAAGGCWGCAATTCAAAAGGAAGTCGTGAGAATATACGAAGTGTTTACSGGACAYGTCTCYAATGGAAGRSCCNCNNTAAGTCAGGASSAGGTGGATAGTATTGGACARGGGCGCGTCTGGAGYGGGGTGGATGCACTGGAGTTGGGCTTGGTTGATGTTATGGGCGGATTGGAYGATGCAGTTGARATAGCYGCTTCYATGGCGGGAATAGAGGAGTATAAAATCCTGGAGCTGCCGGAGTACAAARYATCTCCYCTTGAGGAAATTYTGGCCGGTATGGAGGATGAAGCTGAGGCAAAGTTYCTTAAGAACAAACTTGGGTCTAACTATAAGCAYTATCTGYATGTGCAGCGTTTGATGAAAATGGAGGGAATTCAGGCTATCGTTCCTTACGACTTGAGCCTGAACTAGGGCAGCAACTACTGGYTGATAATAAACAAAGCCGTATGGGCTTGTTTVWCTGTCCTGAACTCTAACATGTAAAGGCCGCTGGGCAAACTGGAAACCGGTAGGGTATTGTTGGAAATAGCRATGCCTTTGTCTAYMACTCTACCAATTGGATCCGTAATTTTCCAGCTCYTCAAYGYTTCTGTCCCWGTAAAATGTACCTGAAKTTTTTTTGAAGCGGGATTGGGGTAAATCMWAAGTAAGGCATCTCCATCTTCTGTTTCAGCAAATCCTGGGGGAATCACATATTCAAAGAGATATGTTTTAGCRGACACTTGCTGTCCGGGTCCCATRCCGCCGGCAATGATGAACTTATTGGTATCTATCCTGGCAACGCCRCGAATATCCATTATTGAAGGCAATGTGACATCTGTGTAACTCACAAATGATTGTGATGCTATATCATATGTCATGATTTGGACCAATGGTTCCACCCCCAACCCYRWYCCMKMMKCCWMYYCWTCWWWAKYAWARGMMMMWSCARNACMTSSRRWYNAMWKCSGTYCAKSYYYAAAAACAGAGRCCCCGGATCGATATAGGGTGGCYCCGGCATGATCGGCATAGCTCCAGGATATTGAGTCCGGGTAATTGGGGTTGATGACACCGATTCTTAACTTTTGTACAATWGTGAATCCTSCTGAATCCTTAACGCCTCCCGCATAGTAAATCGTGTCTCCAATRATTGCTCCGGATGCACCAAAGGCTTCGTAATTKGTATTGCCCGGCGTAGCTGTGCCAAAATAACACGTGTCTAAGGCCGGGTCATAGATCTGYACAGTTGGTATATTGAGCGTATTGCTCCAACCTGTGATGACATAGATCAGGCTGTCACGCCAAACCGCTTGCACCTGGTCATCTGTTGCAACTTTYAGGTTTACYCCCTGGGTGTAGGAATTGGAATCGGGGTCATAAATGAAAATTYTYTTMGAGGAAATCTCGTTAAGGCTTGAATAGACATGGTATCCTCCTATTAWGTATATTTTAYCTTTAACGGCTACWGCACTTCCGGCTATTCGGGTTAAAGCATCAGGAACCGGCGGTATCGTATCCCATGTATTGTTTGCTATATCATACCGAAATCCCTTTAAATGAATACCTGAGTRAAGTTTAGTTGTATCAATGCCCATGAACGAGTAAACGTAGTTGCCATTGGTTGCAACCGCATTATTGCYAACAGGTTCCGGCATGTCTGCCAGCTCTGYAACCTGCCAAAGGCCCTGAGATCTAACCTGGAAGGTGAARAGKRATATTGCAATGATCAAWAATAATCTATTCATGAAATTCTMAAGAAGGKGGTTGAAACTTTTAAAACCCTGTGTCTTTTTAAACATTATTGCGGTTTTTTAAACATTRTTGTATCTTNGGCGCTCTTAAGATCSACAAATTTTAAAGATATGAATTTCTACAAAGCCATCCCTGTTGTATTGATATCAGGTTGCTTGCTATTTGCTTGTTCTTCACCTCCACCTGTGGATGATGAGGATGTAATGGAAAAGGAAGCGAGAGAAGAAAAGGAGCACAAGGAGGAAATGTCAAATGATGCCATTAAAGATATAATCAGGAAAATTCCCTCTCCTCTTGAGATGTCCAATATTGTAAAGAAATCYGGGGTTGAGTTCTCAAAGGATATGCTGAGCGATGCTGRCAAAGTGAGTACGTACTCTACTAACTTTCAAAAAGCCTTAAGCCTGGGAGTATATGGTGCTGATTTGGGATGTATCAACGTTTATGAGAAGACGCATTTATCCATGGGGTATGTAGAAGCCGTAAAAAYACTTTCCGATGACSTGAAAATAGGGCAGTTCTTTGATTTTGTCACATTGCAACGTTTGGTAAACAATACCAAGGATGCTGACTCTCTYTTGTACATTTCYACACTTGGATTTGCCAGTATGCAYGGTTACCTCAAYGATCGGGATAGAAGCCACGTTAGCATTTTGATCCTTGTCGGTGGATGGTTGGAGTCWTTGTACATCGCGGGAAATATTACAACGGTAGATASCWCYGCTGGMTTTTACGATCAATAYCCTGAGCTTGTCGAGAGGATCGGTGAGCAAAAACTCATTTTGGGTGATATCYTGACATTGCTATCKGCGTATGAGGACCTGCCWGGTTTTGCTCAACTGGTGTCAGAGTTTACTGAACTGCGGGAGATTTACGAATGGGTCCGCATAACGTATAAGTATGCTGAGCCAGATCTTTCAGAGGAGGCTGGCGTGCTCATTGTTCAGGATAATAGTGAAATAACSGTGGAAATTAGCCTGGAGCATATGAAGAAGATAYTGTCGAAAGTGCAGTTAATGAGAACTAACATAATGACATGAGAAAAGCCAKACCARGAATGAACCGAATTATGAGAARACTATTGGGATCCGGACTCGTTATTRTGGGCTTGTTTTCGGCCTCRTTCAATCCGGTAATGGCACAGTGTGATGTAGATGATTTTGTGGAYGCTTGTGCTGGTGAGTTGGGAGAGGAGTATTAYTATTTACGTACGTTYGATGCRGAGGAAATTGAAGGAAGTACAAACTACCCATACACGGGGGCGTTCTTGTTCAGAAAAGGYATCAATTACGTCTTTGCAATGTGTGAGGGTGAYGCGGAGCAGGGACAGATTGTTGTGAATCTCTATAACAGAACCCGAAAGCTGGTTGCATCCACCTACAATGAGGAGGCGGAGAAATACCATGATAAAATGATCTTCAGGTGCAGTGCRACGGGTATCTTTTTTGTGCAAACCCTGATGCCTCTGAGCCAGGGTAATTGTGGCATTACYATGTTGGGTTTTACTGCGCAGTAGAATTGMCAAAGAACTAATYGTTCTTCTTGCCRARCTTCATGCTCATATTGTTAAATGTTTCGAAAGTCTTTTTGAAAATTTCGTAATACAATGCAAYATACAGGAGTATTGTCATTGACCACATAATGATGAGGTTAAATAGATACGTACTTATTCGGTGACCAAATAKGGTCTTATTGGGAGMATAAAAGTGCGTACGGAAATTGAGCRGACCTTTWAATTCGGGTTCCCTGTAAATAGGRTCGTAATTTTGGACCATGCGATTGTCAACCCGCAAAATCTTGTTCYTCGTRAGTTTGTTTTTAACCTCATCGGCCAGGTATTCRTTAAAGTAGGAGTTGCGCAAATTCAAGTAATTGTAGTYCTGGTTCTTKCGCGCTTTTAGTTTAATGATTCTYCTCTCTTTCTCTTCATTTGCCGCATTGAATTTCGCACTGTAGTAAATGCTTAATTGGTCCAGGTATTCCAAGGTGCTGCTGGCCACTTCTTCGTCAAAGGCTTCSGTTGTTAATCTATCCAGTTGTTCAAACTTGAGGTCYTTCTCCAGGTTGACCAGTTCAGTTATCTCGTTGTTGAGCAGGAGCATCAGCTGGGCGGCYTCCGCTTGAGCAGAATCAGAAGGACGTGCTGCCAGTGCTTTGTATTCTCCAACTACATCAATGAGTTCAGGGAGGTAATATACCTGYTTRTAATCATAGAGGCTTTCCTTCTGCTCWACATCATAAAAGTAATATTCGTAATAATTRTTCATGAATTGGTGYACCATCAACCCTTCAAAGGCCCATCTGGACGGCATCAGTTCTGCTATGAAGGGAACCGTGGAACCACCACCCARCGACTTATTCAGCTTYTCGAAGTCAAACATTGCGCCTCCTAAAACCATTTGCGGAATGATCAGTAGGGGRATAATAATGTAAATCGTTACAGCTGAGTTAAATGTTGCRGATATATTCAGGCCCAGCATATTTGCAAGACATGAGGTTGAGAACAGCATTCCCCARTACGCAAAATGCATATCCTGTATGCCAAGGATGTTGTTGCCAATCAAAACGAACATCAACGTTTGAAGAATTGAAAGGCCGAATAAGATGCCGATTTTAGACAACAGATAGCTGGATCTRCTTAGATTGAGAAAAGACTCCCGCTTRAGAATTTTTCTATCCCGGTATATCTCCTCTGCACTRACCGTYARTCCGATAAACAGAATGACTATGATGGACATAAAAATATARGATGGRATATTGTCATTTTCCCTGTATACGTAGTCGTTTAGTATCGGATTGTCAATRTACCTGATGATATAACTGAGTATGAACGCCAGCACGGGYGTTTCAAARAGATTCAGCAKTAGRTATTGTTTATTGCTGATTTTGGAAAGCAARTCTCTTGATGAGAAAATTTTCAGTTGCTGCARCCATGAAGGTATCTGCAACGTTTTTTCTGGAATWTCTGTTGTGCCCTCAATKTGSGTTGTCTCGATGTTTTGGTTATATAAGGTWGCCCACTGTATAGGCGATCGCCTCCTTTGATCCGTGAACTTTCCAAATTCATCAATGACTTTYGCTTCTATAATGTTGAAAATGGATTCCGGGCTAACTGTGCCACACACAATACATTCRCCGACATCACTGTTAATCTGGCCATCAGCTTTTCGAAAGTAACTGATTGCTTCTACAGGATTTCCATAATAAATTAAGTAGCCACCGGTATCMAGGAACACTATTCGGTCGAACGTCTTGTAGATGTCTGAAGAGGGTTGGTGAATGACAACAAAGATAAGCTTGCCTTTAAGTGAAAGTTCACGAAGCAGATCYATCACGTTCTCCGAATCCCTTGATGAAAGGCCCGATGTTGGCTCATCTACAAATAGGATTGATGGCTCTCTAATAATCTCCAATCCGATGTTCAGTCTCTTTCTCTGCCCACCACTAATGGTCTTGTCAAGCGGGCTGCCAACTTTTAGGTCTCTGGTCTCGGTAAGGCCCAGGTTGCCCAATATTTTCATTACCAGGTCATCAATACCTGATTCGGGAAGGTCTTTGAAGCACAGTTTTGTGTTAAAGTACAGATTGTCGTAAACGGTGAGCTCCTCGATTAATAAGTCGTCCTGTGGAATATAYCCACTAACRCCTTCCAGCTTCTCCTTGTCTTTATGAATATCAATACCATTAATGGTCAATTTGCCAACACCCGGTTCTTCCAAACCAGCCAGCACATTTAAGAGCGTAGTTTTACCAGCACCACTSGMTCCCATAAKGCCRATKARCTTKCCNTGMNTCTTCYGMWAYATTWAYKYCCCTSARKCCAATATTMCCATTWGGAAAYTTRWAWKYRATRTYWWYGGCACTGAATGAAATCCTGGATTCGATAACACCGATATGGAAGTTAGCGACAACGTCGCTGTAAAAAATCGGTTTACCACTGGGGACCTTGATCGTGCTCCCTGAAGCAAATAGTTGGATGTTCTTATTGGAAGTAAGCAATCCGTTCAGGTAAACTTCACTTGATCCAGTGTATCTCAGGAAGTAGAGATTGGTGCTTTCATTCCATAATATGATTATATGGCCGTTTAATTTATGAGAAGTTATGTGTTTGCACTCTTCGCAAACATAATTCTCCACATCATTGATAATCATAAGATTCTTGTCATCCAATTTAGCGACATCATCTTCAGTGACAAATGACCGGATCAATTTGAATTCATCGTCATCCATCTTGAACATCATGGAGGATGTTTCAATGATCTCAACCCGCTGCTCGGTGAACTGCTTGGTGGATGCCAGCATTTCGAAGAGACGGACTAGTACCACCACCTTCTGTTCTTGAGTTAACGTTYCTCCAATCTTGCGGCAAATGCCCAAGGTGCGCATGGAGTCCATTGTTGAAGTGCGTTTCCTCCCCTTTCCAGCTTCTGCGATCACCGGCTTGCCGTCTACAATACCTGCAAAGTCATCAAATAAGGCAAGATATTCTTGCACAGTCTCCTCTTCCAGTTGGAGACGCAAGAAATTCTGAACATATTCTCGTTCCTCCATCGCAACACCATCATCCTGTTTTGCGATGATCGCAAACAGTTGCATTAGTGCTTTCAATATCTCTTCACTCATCTCAGATATGCAATTGTGCTAATATTCCAACGTAATGTGATAGCCCGTGWGTTTTCTTATGTTTAATACCCTGTCAAAATCAAGATATAAATATTGTCCCTTTATGCCTTCCAATGATCCTGTAATTTCTTGTTCTTTATCAAAACTGACACTCTTTATTTTCAGTGGGTAATTCTCCATAGGATAGACAATTTCCGTAATTTCATCACTGTCTGCAATATATTCCTGAAGATCTCTTGGTAAGAGATCCTCCATTCTGGATTTCTCTTCTTCCAGATCAACATCAGCAATCTCATTTYTTARCATCTGTYGCCAATTTGTCTTATCCGAAATATATTCTTTCAATGCAACYTCTATACAGCCGGCCAAATATCTATTGGGAACCTGAGCTAATAATATAGCGCTTGATGCCCCYTGGTCAATCCATCKGGTGGGAATTTGTGTGGATCTTGTTACGCCTACTTTGAGTCCGCTTGAAACTGCAAGGTAAACAAAGTGWTCTTGCAAGTGATTATTTTTTTCCCATTCTATATCTCTTCCTTCTCCTTCGTGGGCTCTACACAATTCAGGTCGTATGATACACTCTGCAGCCTCCGGCGCACTGATAAARCATGGATAACAAAATCCCTGTGCAAATGATTTCYTKGTCTTTTTGCCGCAGGAGATGCAAAAGATATCCCCTCCAAAGCTCAACTTAATATCCTTCCCTATWAGTGGATTCATTTCCACKTCCTCATTTCCAAATCCCAGCGTATARGACACTGGCGAATCAAGCKTTGTGCGCATTTTAGATATCGTACCCGTAATCTCCATTTCCTGATAAAAATAATAAAATGGATTATATTTGAAAGCAAGGCGAAGGAGAAATTTATGGCTCTATTCAATTCGATACTTTCCTGGATAATAAAAAAGAGGATACATCAAATAGATCTCTTTTTGCAATATCCACATGATGTTCAGGAGGAGTGGATAACCCGTCTTGTGGCAACCGCCAAGGATACTGAATGGGGTAAGAAATACGGATATGCGTCCATTAAGTCGTCAAATGAATACAAGAAGCGAGTGCCTATCCAGGACTATGATAGCTTAAAGCCATACATAAGCAGACTTCGCGAAACGGAGCAAAATATACTCTGGCCAAGCGAAATCAAGTTGTTTTCAAAATCCTCTGGTACTACCTCTGATAAAAGCAAGTTTATTCCCGTAAGCCAGGAAGCCYTGGATGAATGYCATTTCAAAGCAGGTAAAGATGTCCTGACTATTTACTGTAACAACAATCCTGACACCGAAATGTTTTCTGGTAAATCCCTCACCTTGGGAGGCAGCAACCAGCTCAACAACTTCAGTAATGACTCCTACACAGGCGACTTGTCTGCAATACTTATTAAGAACACGCCTTATTGGGTAGAACTAATCCGCACGCCGGATCGGTCGATAGCACTCCTGGATGGTTTTGAAAAGAAAATAGAGGAAATTGCAAAAACAACCTTAAGCGAGAATGTAACCACTATTTCAGGTGTGCCGTCCTGGACGCTCATTTTACTCCGGCATATCCTCGCAAAGAGCGGAAAAGACAACCTTTTGGAGGTGTGGCCTGATTTGGAACTATTTATTCATGGCGGAATAAACTTTGGGCCATATCGTGAACAGTATGAAAAATTAATTCCTTCCGCGGAAATGAACTATTTGGAAACCTATAGTGCATCTGAGGGGTTCTTTGGCATTCAGGACCGTTCAGATTCCAAGGATATGCTCTTGATGCTCGATTACGGCATTTATTATGAGTTTATCCCGAAGGAGGAAATGGAAAACGAGCAGCCCAATACAATCTCATTGTCAGAAGTTGAGTTAAATACCACCTATGCCTTGGTTATCAGTACCAATGCCGGTCTTTGGAGGTACAAGATTGGCGATACCATTCGCTTTACTTCCTTGGATCCTTATCGGGTACAGGTGGCGGGTAGGGTAAAGCACTTCATCAATGCCTTTGGGGAAGAGTTGATTATTGACAATGCAGAACAAGCGTTGGGCATTGCGTGTAAAAAATCAGACGCTGTTATTTYRGAATATACYGCGGGACCAATTTATATRAGTGACAAAGGAGCCGGWGCCCATGAATGGCTAATAGAATTTGAGCGAAAGCCGAAGGATCTGRKGTATTTTACGGAAAYGCTTGACAATGCGTTGAAATCGATCAATTCGGACTATGAAGCMAAACGATCGGGAAATTTTACATTAAAGTTGCCGATAGTTCAAGAAATGCCTMAAGGTATATTTTTTGATTGGATGAAATYAAGGGGCAAGTTGGGCGGTCAAAACAAGGTGCCGCGTTTATCAAATGACCGTAAGTATCTGGATGAAATCATTAAAATAGCTTCAAGTTTTGCATAAAACTTCAGGGATCATGATGTTGACCGGCGCCATAGGTGCATTTCTGCTGGTGAMCTTAGGGGTRTTTGCGGAAACGAGTTCCCSCCYGGATACCTCGAGWGGCCCGTCATTTAAGCATGTACTCAGTATTGATGTGGTGGCAAAATTCATCACTACAGATTATATGGGTAATATCTATSTYGTTAAACAGAGYGARATAGTAAAGTACTCATCTGAGGGAATGCAGATAAGCTCTTTTAGTGATAGRAATGCGGGTACAATTACTTCGGTAGATGCATCAAATCCRCTCAGGGTGCAGGTATTCTACCAGGATTTTGGCCAAATAATATATCTCGATGATGTGTTGAGTGTTATTGGTTCRAAAATCTCTTTATTGGATCAGGGYCTYGATCAGGCAACTTTGTCTTGTTCATCCTGGGATGATGGTATTTGGTTATATGATCCGCAGGATTTTCAGTTGAAGAGGATGGGAAGTGATTTAAGYCTCTCCCAKCAAAGCGGCAATATCAATCAGTTGCTGGAYGTRGARRTCAACCCGATTTGCGTGCTGGAAAAAAACAACTATGTTTACTTGAATGATCCGGCAATCGGAATTCTTGTTTTTGACCAATTCGGCACCTATTTCAAAACGCTGCCGGTACGYGGCATAGTTCATTTTCAGGTSGGTGCCGAACARYTGTTTTATTTGCWKGATGGTCACCTGATGAGCTATGATCTCAAAACCTTTCAATATGCGGATTTGCCGATTTCTTCGGATGGGGAAACCATTCTTGATCTGAGGTTTGAGAAAGAATCAAAACTATTGGTTGTTCTCAAAGAAAAGAGSTTGGAACTATTTGTTTTTGAAGATTAATTTCTACTTTTAAAGCRATCATAAAATACGGGRAATACTTGTGGCAATAGAAGKAAAATCGGGGAACATGCATGTTGCGATAGCGGGAAACATAGGGGCTGGAAAGACTACGCTCACCAAGTTGCTTGCCAAGCATTACAARTGGGAAACGCACTTTGAGGATGCAGAAGACAATCCTTACTTGAATGATTTCTATGAGGACATGCAGCGTTGGTCCTTTAATCTTCAGATTTACTTTCTCAACAGTAGGCTGAATCAAATAATGGACATCAGGGGGAATAGCAAAACAGTTATTCAGGATAGAACGATCTACGAGGATGCCTTCATCTTCGCTCCGAACCTTCATGCAATGGGCTTGATGACGACAAGGGATTATGATAATTACATGGAGCTCTTCAATACTATGATGCACTTTATCAAACCACCAGAGCTGCTCATCTATTTACGCGCTACCATTCCTACCTTGGTGCGGCAAATACAGAAACGGGGAAGGGAATACGAGGAATCKATACGGCTGGATTATTTGAAAAGACTCAACGAGCGCTATGAAGCCTGGATTTCAACTTATGAGAACGGTAATCTGCTGATTATCGATGTGGATGAGATCAACTTCTTTGAAAACTCGGAAGATCTTGGAAAAGTAATTACCAAGATTGACGGGGAAATACACGGGTTGTTTTAAGCGTCCGGGAAATCTCAGTTGCCTGCAAATATCGTAAGTGATTGGGAGAGTACCACACCAGCCTGCATTTGCCCTTACGACAAGAGTGSACCCTCTTTTAAATTCCAAACCAGCTTGATCTATTCTAAATGTATCCTGTTTAATGTAAAGGAATCAGCCTTTACCAACCCATACACCCGACAACAACTCACCCCGGTCTGAATTGGATTGAGTGAACGGACAAATCCCGGGATCAAACCTGAAGGCAAAACCAATTGGAATTTCCTGATCAAATATGGTATAACTGAAGAATAGACTTTCAAGATCCAAAAGGTCTCAGGGACTTGATTCGTACATTCGCAAGGACCTGCCTGCCGTCAGGCAGGTTCGCATTCGTAATGCTATTTCTTGATGGACTCAAAGTCCAGCTCCAGATTGTACTGTCTTGCCACCCTTTTTCCTTTGCTCTGAGCAGGCACCCAATTGGGCATTTTGTTTACTACCCGTAATGCCTCCTCGTCGCAGCCCCCTCCGATTGGTTTTACAACCTCTGCATCCGTGATAGTGCTATCCGCATTGACGGTAAAGCTCACCTGTACCTTGCAATTAATTCCCAGTTCTTTCGCTGAATCCGGATATACCATATTGTCTTCAAGATATTGCTGAAGATTCTGTTTTCCTCCCAGAAACATGGGCCCTTGGTCGAGAGTTATTRTCGAAATTGAATCTGCTTTAGCTGATTCTGGCAGTAGTATYGCATTCATCAACGTATTGGGGTCATCATATTCTGGGGCTCTCACCCGTGGCTCTTGTTCGGCTTTTAACGGTAACTCTTGTTCGGCTTTTGCCAGAGAAGCTTCGTTGGCACTCGTACGTGCTTCTTCTCCCGTCTTTGCTTTTGCACTTTCCATTTTCTTACCTGATGCGATATCTCCATTTTTAGAGGTCTTGCGGGATTGAGCTACTTCTTTGGATACAGCAGCTTTCGGTGCACCTGAGGACTTACTGTCATTTACRGGTTCAACAGACTTCCCAAGCTCGAATGATRTTGAGCYGCTGGTAATAGTAGTAATTTCCCTTGCRGGTTSCTCYTCYGACTGAAMGACCTCAKTCGTTTKGGCAGGCGCTGCATCTTCGTTTTTAGCCTTTTCCTTCGCTTTGTAATATCTTTCCAATTTATCAGCATCGCCTGGTGCGTTTCCAGCGGAGATACCGGACACATCGTAATCAGAAAGTCCACCATAATCTTGCTTTCTTTTGTCTTCCCCTTTTAACTGAGAAGCGAAAGCGTCAATGCCAGCGTCTCTTCTATTGTCAAGTTCGTTTTTCCCTGCCAGCTTCTGCTCCTCGGGTGCGCTAACCGATGATGAACCCGTTGCAAATGACAAATGATCCACTGTAGTTTCTGATTCGGCCACCTCCACCTCGGTTTCTTCCTTCAATTCATCTGTCCACCCGGCACCCGCTTCGGTAAGCACCGTTCGGTATTTAAAACTCTCTCCTTCYTGCTCCTTGTTGCGTGCCAGATCCTCGTCATCTGAGTCAGCGGCTGTGACAATTTTGCCTTCTACCCTTATTTGGTCATCTAATCGCTCTCCTGATGCAACAGTTGCATCTTTTGCTCCCGTGGTATCTCGTGGTTCACTCGCCGCTGGWATATTTTTCTCCAGCATTTTTTCTTCCAAAAGTATCTCCTGGGAGATGAACTGTGGGTCAGTTACATCCGAGGTTTTGAGGTAATTCAGCAGCAATCCGCTGATGATCATTATGCCGATAAACCCAGCCGCATAGGCGTAATATTCCCTTTTCCAAAATCCGGCCGATGTTTCTTCAGTAACTGCTGAGATTCTCTCATTCAAAGACGCGATTCYATCATTGACATCACTTGAGAATCCCGCAAGAGTCAGACCTTCCAGGGCATCTGAACAAATGGCGCAATCAACCAAATGTTTTTCAACAGYCTGGCGTTCTGCATCAGAYAGCTTCTCACCTGCATACAGCTCCATGACCTTCATGGATAAGCAGTCAGTGTCTGAAAAGATATCGCTATGTTGCTTATCTGCCATTGCCTGCAATTAAATAGTTCTTTAAATTCCTTTTGCCATTTTGTATATAGCTCTTCACCTCATTTAAAGAGTATTTTGTAATTGTCGCTACTTCCGTATAACATTTCTGTTGAAGGTAAAAAAGCTCTACGCAAGTGCGCTGCTCTTCACTGAGCTGGGTCATTGCGTGTTCCAAATTGGTTAGCTCCATTTCCTTCTCCATTTTATTGCTTAGATGCATCGGTTCAGGCATTTCCACAACCAATCTCTCCAATTTTTCCGGTTGATCTGTAGTCTGCATTTGCTTCGCCTTCCGGAGCTTCATCAGACAATGGTTTCTCGAGACAGTATAAATCCACCCTTTGAAATTGCGCACATTATGAGACTTGAGCTCCGCCATCAATTTCTCAAAGATATCCATTACAGCGTCCTCGCTTTCATCTTTGTTTTTCAGGTACTTCATACAAGCACCAAACACCAGGTGGGTATACCTCTGGAACAACACACCGAAAAAGTGCTTATCACCGCCRGMAAGGAACTTTGCAATTAGTTCCTCATCTGTTGGGGTTTTAGGGTCAGATTGGGAGTWRAATACCAAAATGGGACTTTATAACTCTGTGCTACCAGTTTATCAAACTTTGGACCAGATTTTGATTGACAGTATATTACGGAGRAAGGTATWAAATATTTCATTCCGTTTATGGATTACGCGAATCAAGGGCATCTATTATCAGTAAATTAATTAAAAAGAGGTTTTGTTTCCCCTTTCTGCACAGTGTCGAAAATCACCAGGTGAGGGTAGGGGACAGGGCTCTCATCAATGAAAAAGTTGTTGTTTTGGCAATTACTGTTTCACGATTAGGCACTGCAGGGGGAAACAGCCTCTTTACTTTTCAGGAAAATCATTGACCCAAAATTCGAATAGAACCTCCTGGTACTATCTCTTGGTCTCCAGTTCTCGTTGCTGCTCCTGAAAAATGTAGCCTTGGTTAAGCGCTTCATATCCTTCATCAAAAGGTGTTTCTATGACCTCTTCAGTTGGGGCGCCTAAATTAGCAGCTTCCTTCTTGTCTATTTCAAACGAATGTGGAATACTTGGCGCAATAACAAGCGCTACAACAGACATTAATTTCAGTAATATATTAAGGGATGGACCCGAAGTGTCTTTAAATGGATCACCAACGGTATCTCCTACCACTGCGGCTTTGTGAGCATCCGTTCCTTTTTTCCCTGCCCCTTCAATCATCTTTTTGGCATTGTCCCAGGCACCACCAGCGTTAGACTGGAAAATTGCCATTAGCACACCACATGTAGTAACACCGGCTAATAAACCACCAAGCATTTCAGCACCGCCAAGATATCCAAATGCAACGGGTACTGCAATTGCCAATAATCCTGGTAGAACCATTTCCTTGATAGCTGCATCGGTGGATATTTGTACGCACTTATCATATTCGGCCACTCCATCAGCAGCATCAAATATTTTTCTGTCTTCCTCAGTCGCTTTTGACATATCGGAATCATACTTTCTCATTACTTCCAATGCGGCCTTGAGAGCTGGAATCTCTCGAAACTGTCTTCGAACTTCTTCAATCATGGCCATTGCAGCTTTTCCTACAGCGTTCATTGCAAGAGCAGAGAATACAAAGGGTAACATACCTCCAATCAGAAGGCCTGCCATAATTTTAGGATGAGAAACATCAATTGCATCCACCTCTGCTATTTCCATAAATGCCGCGAATAGTGCCAGTGCTGTTAACGCTGCTGAAGCGATCGCAAATCCTTTTCCAATAGCTGCAGTTGTATTACCAACAGCATCAAGCTCATCCGTTCTCTCCCGAACTTCCGGAGGTAAGTCAGCCATCTCTGCAATCCCGCCTGCGTTATCAGAGATGGGACCGTAAGCATCAATAGCCAGTTGAATTCCGGTGTTCGCAAGCATACCAACAGCAGCAATGGCAATTCCGTACAATCCCGAAAAGTGGAATGAGGTTAAAATTGCTGAAGCAATGATGATAATTGGAATTGCAGTTGACATCATGCCTACCCCAAGTCCCGCAATGATGTTGGTCGCGGCACCAGTTTCAGATTGTTTAACAATGGAATTGACTGGAGTTTTACCGGTTCCGGTATAGTATTCCGTGATTTTGCCAACGAGTAAACCGGCAACTAATCCGGTAATTGTTGCATAAAAAACGCCCATTGAAGTGTAGGTCTCCCCTTTGAGCACAAATGTTTCAGGGATCATTTCCTGAATAATAAAGAAGGAGGCTATTACCATAAGTATAGCTGATCCAAACTCCCCCATGTTGAGCGCCCTGTGAGGGCTTCCTCCGTCTTTAACTCGAACGAAAAATGTTCCAATAATTGACATTATGATTCCAAACGCGGCAAGAACCAATGGCAGATATACTGCTCCCAATTCATTAAAGTCAGGAGTAATAATCAAGGCGCCTAATACCATAGTTCCGATAATAGAACCTACGTAGGATTCGAATAAATCCGCACCCATACCCGCTACATCTCCAACATTGTCTCCAACATTATCTGCAATTGTTGCAGGATTAAGAGGGTGATCTTCAGGAATACCAGCTTCAACTTTCCCTACCAAGTCAGCTCCAACATCAGCTGCTTTGGTATAAATTCCTCCCCCAACTCTTGCAAACAATGCGATTGAAGATGCGCCGAGAGAAAACCCTGAAAGCACATTCAGAACCATTTTTATGGGTGCCTCTGGCCACATGAATTGATAAAATGCAAACAATGAACTCAGTCCAAGTACTCCCAATCCAACAACACCAAGGCCCATAACGGCTCCCCCGCTGAAAGCAACTTCTAAAGCTCTACCAATAGATTCTCTGGCCGCATTGGTGGTTCTTACGTTGGCTTTAGTTGCTACTCTCATACCAATAAATCCTGCCAGACCTGAACAAATAGCGCCTACTGCGAATGACAGTGCAACCATCCAATGGGAGCCTTCTTCCGCTTTCCCTTTAAAGAATAATAGAATAGCTACGGCAACAACAAAAATTGCTAGAACCTTATACTCTGCTTTCAAGAAAGACATCGCCCCATCTGAGATGCTTTTGGCAATACTTGCCATTTTTGCATCACCTACTTCTTGTTTGCTTACCCAGGCACTTTTCCATATAATGAATAATAGTGCTGCGATGCCGAATGCCGGCAAAAAGTTAACGACCTGTTCCATTGAAATATCTTTTCGTTCGTGGTTTCATTTGATAGGGATTCCCCCGTTTTGGGCGGCAAAGTTATCAATAATAGCGACATGTAAAAGGGAATTGTTTGATTGTTCGATAAAGCCACATCTTCTGTGTACGAAAACGAATAAACAGGATATAACTGCTTCATTTAGCACATATTATATTGTTCGGGCAGATGCGTTGATATGCACGCATAACAAATTGAATTATTCGAAACAATTTTTACTCAATTTGTTTAGATTTGTGGGATTAAAAAAATAACAAATATTATCTAGYAAGGACATGAATATTCTAGTTTGTATCGCGAAGGTTCCCGACACTACGACGAAGATCAACTTTGTGGAGAATAAYACGAAGTTCAATACGGAGCGTGTGCAGTGGGTCATTAATCCTTTGGAYGAATTTGCACTTACACGTGCAATTGAAATTAARGAAGTRTTAGGTGGCACCATTACGGTAATAAATGTAGGATTGGCGGACACTGAGCCTCTGATAAGAAAGGCGTTTGCCATTGGAGCAGATGCTGGTATTCGAATAAATGCTGAACCAACMGATTGCTATTTCGTCGGAACRCAGCTTGCTCATTATGCTAAGGAGGGGAATTACGACTTCATATTGGCTGGAAGGGAGACYACAGATTATGAGGGATCTCAAGTGGGTGGCATTATCGCKGAGTATCTTGAAATTCCMTTTATTTCRGGGGTKCCTAAATTTGATTATGATGGYACAACAGCTWSYATGGATMGRGAGGTTGARGGTGGTAAAGAAAAGTTAACAGTTAATCCACCTTTTGTAGCCAGTATTCAGGAAGGAGTTTGTGARCCTCGAATTCCAAGTATGCGTGGAATYATGTCGGCCAGAACCAAGCCCTTRACGGTTGTAGAACCGATTGAGGCWGGAACATTTGCGGGTGTGGTGTCATATGAATTGCCTCCTCCTAAAACCGGATGTAAATATGTAGAGGCGGASGTGGCTGAAGARCTGATCGACTTACTTCACAACGAGGCGAAAGCACTMTGATTTTATAATTATTATTTAAAGAATACAAGATGGCAGTATTGGTATATGCGGATAGCTCAGACGGAAAAATTCCCAACTCGTCTTATGAAGCAGTTTATTACGCCGGYAARGTTGCGGCTGAGARKGGTTGTGAAGCAATTGCAATAACRGTWGGTGAACTGGAAAAYAGCACACTYGAGGGTTTGGGAAATTMCGGTGTCTCCAAGGTGTACAACGTAAGYGGCGATCAGGTTAAGGACTTTGACTCACAGGTYTATACAARGATTGTRGCYGARGCMATTAACAGTTCMGGAGCTGATCTCATCGTGTTTCCTCATGGATACGTGAGYAAATCAGTGGGACCKCGYTTGTCAGCACARTTKAAGGCTGCAATGGTTGTAGGTATAATTGRCTATCCYAARACGGATGATGGATTTACMGTAAAGAAAACGGTTTATTCCGGGAAGGCGTTTGCCTATGTATCTGTCTCATCAGARAAAAAGATYTTAGCCRTTCAGTCCAACACTTTTTCACCGGAAACTTCGGGTAAYAYAGCRGTGGTGGAGTCATTGAGYGTGGATGTTGGAACWGGTGGCGTGAAAGTTTTRGARGTAAATAAGGAAACGGATAAAGTGCCATTAACCGAAGCATCAATTGTTGTTTCCGCGGGAAGAGGCCTGAAAGCACCTGAAAACTGGAAGATGATCGAGGAAATGGCTGACCTGCTTAAYGCGGCTACTGCGTGTTCTAAACCTGTTGCTGATGTTGGCTGGAGACCGCATGCGGAGCAYGTTGGACAGACTGGACTTACGGTCAGGCCTAACCTGTATTTCGCWATAGGTATATCTGGGGCTATACAGCATCTGGCCGGGGTAAATGGCAGTAAGGTCATTGTAGCGGTGAATACRGATGCAGAGGCGCCAATCTTCAAGGCTGCTGATTACGGTATAGTTGGCGATGCTTTTGAAGTAGTTCCCAAGCTTATTGAAGCAATAAAGAAGTTATAAATATGCTATCTTTAAGGGTTGGGTAACGCTTCTCAATGAAAAAGCACAAACTCGAAATAATAGGATTGTCGTACAGCCARACGCAAAGTGGGGCTTATGCTCTCGTGCTTGGCGAGACYAATGGKAAGCGACGGCTGCCGATTATTATCGGGAGTTTTGAAGCTCAGGCAATYGCTATWGAGYTGGAGAAGATGAAGCCCAGCCGACCWCTGACTCACGATCTTTTCAAAACTTTTGCGGACTCTTTTGACATTACTATMAAGGAAACCATTATTTATAACCTGGTAGAGGGTATTTTCTATGCYAAACTGACTTGTGATCGCAATGGCAAGGAGGTGGAAATTGATGCYCGAACGTCAGATTCGATTGCATTAGCTATACGATTCAATTGYCCTATATACACTTATGAATTTATTCTCTCCGCTGCGGGAATWATTCTTGAGGAATCGGAGGAAAAGGAAACAATCGAGTTTGAAATTGATGAGGATGTTCTGGCGGAGGAYCCGGACCTTAAGGTTTCACCTACAGATGATCTGACTGGCCTGAGCTTGAAGCGATTAAAAGAGCTTTTAGCCGAAGCAATTACCGGAGAGGATTATGAGATGGCYTCCACCCTCCGTGATGAGATCGATAAAAGAGAAAAAAAATCATGAGGATYRCCAACCTGCTCCTGTTTTTCATAAGCTTTCTTTTTGCCCYCAACTTACTAGCAGATACYACWGATGACTCCATYACSGAYGCATTGCGAGATCATTGGACAGTCATTTCAGTGACGGGGGGTGATTCTGCCGGGGGATTGAGCATATTYGATGACGATGAACTGYTCTTGARGGAGAAYACKTTYGARTTYCATACYGGATCTGRAAAGTTTGCAACACATGGAACATGGAAAGTGCTYAATGAGCAGCTTCTTCTGGAATTCGCCCTTGATCCGGATACTGCYGGAATTGACTCGACGAGTTACATAGTTGAGGCGGGTAAGGGMGTAGTGCTGTTCTACAAAAACGGGGTAGAGGTGACCAGGTTGGAAGACAATCATTTATCAGCRGACCATRCCCWTTGGGTATTGGATATAGATGTTAAGCAGTTGACTGATTCCACGGCGGSCCTGACCAGGAATGCTATATCCTATTCATTRAGGAGACAAGTTGRAAAATCTACTGTYACGYTGTATAAAGGTGAAGGGCTTACCTTTAATTCCRTTTGGAGAGGTCTGGTAGGCATCCTGACCTGTATCTTTATAGCGTTTATGTTCAGCACCAACCGAAAGGCTATAAATTGGAGCCTKGTNKGCAAAGGNNKGTTGMTSMWWCNNTNGGTCTTTGCAATACTGGTTCTCAAGGTGCCTTTTGTCAGTGCTGGATTTGAGGTAGTCGGTAAGGGCTTTACCAAGATTATTGATTTTACCCAGGCGGGAACTTCTTTTCTGTTCAGTTCTTTTATCACAGGTAATGTTGAAAGCTCCCTTCAAAATTTTGTAATAAAGGTGTTGCCYACYATAGTTTTCTTTGCRGCTTTGATGAGTTTGCTGTATTACTGGGGCCTTTTACAGCGAATTGTCTACGGATTCGCATACATCATGAAAAAAGCAATGAAATTATCTGGCGCAGAAAGTCTGGCTGCGGCGGGTAATATATTTCTTGGGCAAACGGAATCACCGCTACTCATTCGGCCCTATTTGGAAAGTATGACCAAGTCAGAACTGATGTGTTTGATGTGTGGTGGAATGGCAACTATTGCTGGKGGCGTACTCGCTGCMTATATTGGGTTTTTAGGTGGTGAGGATCCCGCTTTACAACTCTTTTATGCCAARCAYCTACTGGCGGCATCAGTTATGTCSGCCCCAGCTGCTATAGTCGCAGCMAAGATTCTGGTTCCMGAGACGGAAAAGATAAATGAGGACATGTCGATCTCCAGTGAGAGAATTGGCACCAAYGCKTTGGAGGCGATTGCCAATGGCACAACRGACGGRATTCGYYTKGCKGTKAATGTGGCGGGAATGMTYTTGGTCTTTGTAGCCCTGATAGCCATGCTCAAYTATGCACTTGAGGATGTAATAGGAGTATACACTGGGCTRAATGAGAGAATAGCRGCTTTRGGGGTTGGWGGGTATGAAACAYTCTCACTTCAATTTATCCTGGGSYTGGTGTTTGCCCCATTGTCCTGGTTACTTGGTGTCCCGCAGGARGATGTTATTTTGGTTGGCCARTTGYTRGGGGAGAAAACAATMTTAAATGAATTYGTRGCCTACGTTTCTCTCGGTGATATGAAGAGCAGCGGTCTATTCTTYTCTGAAAAATCCGTGATTATGTCWACCTATATTCTCTGTGGATTTGCCAACTTTGCATCAATCGGTATTCAGATTGGTGGTATTGGAGCACTTGTYCCCTCAAGAAAAGGTGTTTTAGCATCTCTCGGGATTCGYGCACTGATCGGTGGAACAYTGGCCTCTCTTTTCACCGCGGTATTGGTTGGAATGATCTTATAATGCATAGGTAAAGGATGAAGCCTTACTTAGACTTGATGCGCCATGTAATGGCATCTGGAACCCAGAAAGGTGACAGAACCGGAACCGGAACYAAAAGTGTTTTTGGTTACCAAATGCGTTTTGATCTTCAGGAGGGTTTTCCGGYGCTGACCWCGAAAAAATTGCACCTCCGATCCATATTCTATGAGCTTCTTTGGTTTATCAATGGGGATACCAAYGTCAAGTATTTGCAGGATAACAAAGTGCGAATTTGGGATGATTGGGCCGACRAAGATGGAAACCTGGGTCCGGTTTATGGCTACCAATGGAGATCYTGGCCYRATGGGTCCGGGGGGACTATTGATCAGATTRCAAATYTGATYGATCAGATCAAGAATAACCCRAAYTCAAGGAGATTGATAGTAAGCGCATGGAATGTTGCTGATGTAGATCAAATGGCCCTTCCRCCCTGCCATTGTTTATTCCAATTCTATGTGGCGGATGGAAAGYTGTCYTGCCAGCTTTACCAGCGCAGCGCCGACATCTTTTTAGGTGTACCGTTCAATATTGCGTCCTATTCTCTGTTTACCATGATGATTGCRCAGGTTTGCGGGCTGGAGGYTGGGGAATTCATCCACACATTCGGGGAYGCGCATCTTTATTCCAACCATCTCGAGCAAGCGGAATTACAGTTRTCAAGGKCACCGAAACGACTGCCTACCATGAACATCAACCCTGAGATAAGCTCAATATTTGACTTCAAGTATGAGGATTTTGAGCTRSTGGACTATGATCCACACCCACATATTAAGGGAGTTGTCGCTGTTTAAATAGAAAATGACAATCACGATCATCGCTGCGGTCTCTGAGAATGGAGTCATTGGAAATGACAACAAGCTCATTTGGCACCTGCCAGCTGATCTACAGCATTTCAAGTCAATGACCTCTGRCCACCATGTGATCATGGGAAGGAAGACCTATGATTCAATGGGAAAACCACTTCCGAATCGCACCAATATTGTAATCAGTCGCCAGAAGGATTTGRAGATAGAGGGCTGCCTGGTTGCAGGTTCACTTGRGGAAGCCATAAAAATGGTGAAGGATGATGACCAACCCTTCATCTGTGGAGGTGCAGAAATTTACAGGGAAGCGCTCGGTATAGCGAACAAGATGTATTTAAGTAGAATTCAGGCGTCCTTCGCAGGCGACACTTCGTTTCCGGAAATTGATGAAAATGTGTGGAAAGAGCGAAGCAGGCTGAATGTGGAAGCGGATAGTGTCAATAAATACGCATTCGCTATCGTCGTTTATGAGCGCGARGGGTAATCAGGNNTAMATCGATTAAAGGTGAACCNGGAWTYTKGGAANTTCTYGCGTTTAAGCCACCTTTAACTTTGYAATTGAGGATTTCTTTAGCTTTCCTTTGGCAAAWGCCAGMGTGATRCGCAACTGTTTGGTCGWTTTATCTGAAGGAAGCTCGAACATTGGATCKCGCATTATKGCYTCACAAATTGAACGSAGTCCCCGGGCACCGAGTTTGARCTCAATCGCCTTTGTAACGATTAAATCGAGYACTGGTTTGTCAATWATCAGTTCRACATTGTCCAGTTTGAACAACTTTGTATACTGTTTGATCAGAGAGTTTTTCGGCTCAATGAGAATTCKTCTCAAGGCTTTTTCATCCAGTGGGCTGAGGTACGACAATACYGGTAATCTTCCAATCAGTTCCGGTATGAGCCCGAAYCCTTTGATGTCCGTAGGGTTGACGTATTGCAGGAGATTGCTTTTGTCAATATCCTCAGATCTGGATGACTTATAGCCAATGGCCTGAGTTTTAAGCCTTCTGGCAATCACCTTATCCAGTCCGTCAAATGCGCCTCCACAGATGAACAGGATATTCTTGGTATCGATCGGAATCATCTTTTGTTCAGGGTGCTTTCTTCCRCCTTGGGGGGGTACGTTTACAACAGCRCCCTCCATCAACTTAAGCAACCCTTGYTGTACTCCTTCWCCTGAAACGTCCCTGGTAATAGATGGGTTATCRCTCTTGCGGGCAATTTTGTCGATCTCATCGATAAACACAATTCCTTTTTCTGTCGCAGCTTCATTATAATCTGCGGCCTGTAACAACCTTGACAAGATGCTCTCAACGTCTTCCCCTACATACCCTGCCTCTGTTATAACTGTRGCATCTGCAATACAAAAGGGTACATTCAGTATTTTGGCAATGGTCTTCGCAATGAGCGTTTTGCCAGTTCCGGTTTCTCCTACCATGATGATATTGGATTTTTCAATCTCTACATCATCTCCATCATCCGTTTGCGCAATGCGTTTGTAGTGGTTGTAAACCGCAACSGAGATTGTCYTTTTTGCTTCTTCCTGACCTATTACATACTGACTAAGATGYTCATKGATCTCCATTGGTGTAAGCAYGATGGCGTTGGCATCAAACTCTGAAGAGGTTTCAGATATTTCCTCTCTTACTAT
Organism: Flavobacteriales bacterium; assembly: GCA_002400975.1. Taxonomy (GTDB): domain Bacteria; phylum Bacteroidota; class Bacteroidia; order NORP154; family NORP154. Next base: position 34,432 of record NVRW01000003.1, read on the forward strand.
GCCCTGAGCCTGCGAAATACACTCATCGCAGATATGCCCATTTATGCCAGCCACCAAAACAAGCGTATCCTGCTTATCCTTTCCGCAAAATGAACATTTTATATTGTCCTTATTACTCATGACACGTGAATTCCCGGGTTAACCTACCCCTCTAACGTATTATTTGGTTTTACGTTGCAATACTTCGTCGATCATACCATATTTCAGTGCTTCCTCAGCTGTCATCCAGTAGTCCCTGTCACCATCTTTAGTGATGGCTTTCATATCCTTTTTGGTATGTGTGGAAATAATTTGATACAATTCAATTTTTAATTTTTGAATTTCCCTGGCTGTTATCTCAATATCTGAAGCCTGGCCCTGGGCACCACCCATGGGTTGGTGGATCATTACCCTTGAGTGCGGAAGGGCGGTTCTGCTGCCTTTTTCACCTGCACATAGCAACACAGCTCCCATTGATGCAGCCATCCCTGTACAGATGGTGGCTACTTTCGGTTCAATATATTGCATGGTGTCATAAATTCCCAATCCGGCATATACTGAACCGCCYGGTGTGTTCAGGTAGATTTGAATGCCCTGCTTTGCATCTGCAGAAGACAGAAACAACAATTGCGCTTGAATCACATTTGCAACATAATCATCTATAGGYACTCCCAAAAAGATAATTCTGTCCATCATCAACCTGGAAAAGACATCCATTGAGGCAACATTCAATTGCCGTTCTTCAATAATTGTCGGAGAAATATAATTATCSAAAAATTGMGKGWAYWGRWMARRYKCWATACTGCTAATTCCGTGATGCCGGGTGGCATATTTCCTGAATTCACCTTTTGGGATCATGCTGCTCATTTTAATTTAGTATTATTGGGTATAAAAGTAATTATATAACCAGAAATCCAAGGTTATATTTAATTGGAGGCCCCTTAGCTTTTCTTTCTGAATCCAGACTTGAAGAACCTTGTGAACGCAGATTCGGATTTTTTATCCTCCTTGTTTGCAAGTTTCACAAACTCATCGTAGGAAACCGCTACCTCTTTCACTGCCATTATGGATTTTAGGTAATCTACCACTTTCTCCTCGTACAGTTTCTCCGTGATATTCTTATTCTCATCCTCATTCTCCAATACCTTTTTGGCAATACTGTTAAGCTCTGCTTCTTCAATATTTAGCTGGCCGTATTGAGCATATTGGTTTCGAATAAATTTCTTTGCTTCGTTTATCTTGTCTTCTTCAGTTACTTTCAGTTCATTCTTAACAACCACGCTGTTTTTAATCAATTGCCAGCGAGTGGTCTTTGAAAAGTTGTCATACTCTTCCTGGACTTGTTCCATAGTAATCGGCTTCTCATTTGCTTTCAGCAACCACTTCTTCAGGAATTCATCAGGAAGAGGGATTTTTGTTTTGTCCAGGGCCCTTTCCACTACATCATTCCCAAATTTTCGTTCGCATTCTACCTTGATCATTTTGTGTGCATCCTCCTTGGTCTTAGCCTGAAATTCAGTGTCAGATTTCAGCACGTCCTTACCATAGGACAAATCGTAAAAGTCTTGATTGAGATCTGCCAGAGTCAAACGAGATATTCTTGATACTTTGAATTGAAGATTAGCCTTGAGTTTCTCCGCTACAGGTTTCTCAACCCCCAGCATGGAGGCAAGCACAGTGGGATTGCCTGCTACCTTATTCGGATCAACAACTATCGTTTCTCCAATCTTCAGGCCTATGAATTTGTTCTTTGTTACTTCGTCATCGATGGTATTCGCAACTATGGGCACGTCTTGCTTGAAKATCCCGCCTTCCACAATTTCATTGTTTTCATTTACTTCGGCGAGGTTTCCATAGATCATGTCATCCTCGGTTGCGGAGTCAACTTCTTCATACTTGCCAAATTTCTTTCTCAGATACTCAACGTATTTATCTGTGAGTTCYGGGTCTTCAGTTACGATGTGTTTATTGATCTTTTCCTTTTCTAACTTAAGCTCAATCTTAGGTGAAAGGCCCATTTCATAGGTGAACTCAAAATCTTTTTGGGTTTTCCAGTCAATAGAAGCGGCTTCTTCTTCCTTTGGTAAAGGCGAACCCAGTACATCAATTTTGTTTTCATGAAGATACTTATACAGGGATTGGGAGATAATTTTATTCACCTCATCCACCAGTACGGAAGTGCCGTACATCTTCTTTATCATGCCCATGGGTACTTTGCCAGGCCGAAATCCTTTTAGGCGTGACTTCCTYTGGTAATCTTGCAAAACWGAATCAACCTTKGGCTTGTAGTCCTTCTCCGTTAATTTGATYTTTACTTCYGCATTKAGGGCRTTAATATCTTCTCTGCTAATATCCATTTCTGTGAAATTTKATGTCTACTCGTGTTTTGKCYTCACTCAACAAGTACATATAAACGCTGGAAAATGTGTGCGGGTGAAGGGACTCGAACCCCCACGCCGTGAAGCACTAGATCCTAAATCTAGCGTGTCTACCAATTTCACCACACCCGCATTATYCCCARGCTYAAAATTTAGGAGTACAAAGATATTTATTTTGTTTTAATTTTGCTCAATCCCTGATAAAASTGTTRYYRAAATGTTGAGAGTTGACCCSAGRAAAATRCCCGTTTCCAAGCTGCATGGTTAYTTRCTAGGTGCAGTWGCGCCGCGGCCCATTGCATTTGTAAGTACKATAGACAAAGAGGGCAACAGAAACCTCAGTCCGTTTAGCTTCTTCAACGCTTTTTCYGCAAACCCTCCGATCTGTGTGTTCTCTCCCGCGAGGAGGGTGAAAGACAATACCACGAAGCATACGCTTGAAAACGCCAAAGAGGTAGATGAAGTGGTAATAAACGTGGTGAGCTATGACATGGTGCGGCAAATGTCATTGAGTAGTACTGAATACCCCAAAGGGGTAGATGAGTTTGTGAAATCCGGATTGACTCCGGTGGACTCGGAGCTGGTGAAGCCAGCACGGGTMAAAGAATCGCCGGTTCAGATGGAGTGCAARGTGMGRCAGATTATTGAATTGGGACAGGAAGGCGGAGCGGGGAATCTTGTTGTTTGTGAAGTGTTGTTGATGCATATAGATGAGCGTGTGCTGRATGAGCAGGGAGCAATCGACCCTAAGGTTATAGACTTAGTGGCTCGAATGGGTGGCAATTGGTATGCAAGAGCTAGTGGRAGTTCTCTCTTTGAGGTTGAGAAACCATTACAGAGCAGGGGTATGGGAGTAGATCAACTTCCTGATTCAATCAAGCGAAGTAGAATATTGACGGGTAATAATTTAGGTGCCTTGGGCAATGTTGAAAAGTGGCCACAACACGATGARGTGGTTAGAATCTTGGAGGACGAGAAAATAAAACGGATATTTGCTGAGCATAAAAGCACCGATCCGGAACGGGAAAATCAAGTGCATCAAATGGCAAAAGATCTGCTTGATGATGAGGATGTTCATGAAGCCTGGAAGGTGTTGATGACACTAGAAATTTCACAATTGTAATCTACTAATTACCACAACATGGACGTATCAGGAAAAATCAAACTTATTAGCGAAGTTCAAACTTTCGGAGAAAGGGGATTYAGAAAGCGSGAGCTTGTTCTTACCACAAATGAGGAATATCCTCAAATGTTGCAAATTGAATTTGTTCAAGACAAATGTGAGTTGCTTGACAACTACAGTTTGGAGCAAGACGTAACTATTTCAATTAACCTKCGGGGCAGGGAGTGGATCAATCCTGAGGGGGTTGCTAAGTATTTTAACTCAATTCAGGGTTGGAGAATACAAGCGGCTGTTTCTTCAAGTACTCCARCKGATGAAACGGCGCCATTRCCGGCGRCTGAAGAYGTGTCAGTTGCAGAAGAACAAAATGACGATTTACCTTTCTARGCAAACNRMMTTTTTTAAGGAATTCCGGTRAAAACCTCAATGTTGGGGGGANTTGCCGGAATTTTTTTGCCCGGGAAAAATTGGGCTCACTCGAKCCTGGAGTCTAAGGCATCCCTCAGACCATTRCCCACAAGTACRAAGGCAAGTACCATGAGCATRATAGCGAAGCCCGGTAGAATGGCCAGGTAYGCGGCATCTACAATRATGTACCCATAATGGTCCTTAATCATTCCTCCCCARGTTGGCATTGGCGGCTGYGCACCTATTCCCAGGAAGCTAAGGCCAGCTTCTAATAWGATTGCGGCAGCAAAATTSGCMGCYGAAATCACWATCACGGGCCCCATGGTGTTGGGGAGAATGTGTAYGSCAATGATGCGCGTATTGGTATATCCCAGKGCCCTGGCSGCCTCTACAAATTCCTGTTCCCTGACAGATATGATTTGGCCCCTGACCACCCTGGCAATATCTGGCCACATGGACAGTCCAACCGCTATAAATATTTGCCAAAATCCTTTGCCAAGTGCGAAGGTAATGGCAATAACGAGMAGTAAGGTTGGAATGGACCATACCACTTGAATGAACCAGAGTATCACATCATCTACCCTGCCTCTGAAAAACCCAGATAGGGAACCAAGCAAAACTCCAATAAAGAGAGAGATCACAACRGAGATGAATCCGACTGAGAGAGATACCCTGGTGCCVGCAAGAAGACGGCTCAACAGGTCCCGYCCAAAGCGATCGGTACCCAACCAATAAGTTCTTGGAACAATGTGTTCAGTTTCTATGGTTTCAATCAGGTCATCTATTGATTTGCTGATCCTGTTTCCCGTAAAGTCATAGAAYTCGAGATATCCRTCTGGTGTRCGTTTAAAAAGATTGTTGAAGTTGATGGAGTACACAACATCAGCAAGATTRTATCGAGCTTCAATTCCGTTGTTGACCTCAAGCCCTGTGAAGCTTTCAACTACAATGTTCTCACCTTCAAACCAATAGTCATAAATAGGAATCTCCCGGTAAGGCCGTTCCTCGCCAWAGAYCATTTTCRTGAAGATRTTGCTGCGAATCTCCTCGCGATTCTTGGTTACTCTAAGTGTTTTGACCGTAAATCCRGGTTTCTTCGTRGTTAGCTGTAGTGCCATCTCATTTGCATCCGGGGTTGCATCTGGCTGMATSAGCGGACCCAGTATKGCAATCACAAAGGCAATYCCAATGATCACCATACCAAATACGGCRATCCTGTTTTTTGTCAACTTATGCCATGCCTGGCTCGCAAGGGATTTGGACTTTTTATATTTGCGRGATTTCGCCATCACTCAAAATGTTCCTCTTCAGCTATTATTACTCACAAAAGATCTTTGATCTGATGTTCGTCCCTTCCACSTATAATTCCCTATGTTTCCGAAGACCCCGATAACGGCTACATAGAYTACATTTRTGACTTCTGCCAATACGAATAATCTCATCAGGATTCCCCGATTAAAAAACGAGGTGGCTAAATGTAAAAACAAAAAGTCAATAAGGGCCTTGGCGCCAAAGGTAATTATTAAAAATGAYCCGTTAAAATCYGGYAGGAACAGCCATAAWGWGGCATGAATCAGCACTGACARGTTCGTAAGATAAACGATCACGGCSACCACAATAGTGGGGATGTCAGGTACAGMAACTACTTTRGAAACCCACCTCGTACGCTGACTCATAAACTCAGTGGCCGAACTTTTTGCTGACGTTTGCACCATTGCCTGTCTGGATTTYAGAAACTTCACCTTGCCCGGGTATTTCTTGCCTATTTTTTGCAGGATAAACAGATCRTCACCWGATAGAATRTTTARATTCTCTCCRTACCCACCAACATCGACAAAGGCGGCTTTTTCATAGCACAAATTGGCRCCATTGCACAATACCGGCTCATTCAGATAAATTCCGCCTCCGGCTACGGCCTGCAGRCCGAGTATCTCAAGCTCCTGTATTTGCTCGACRATTGARGRGGATTGTATGAACTTAACCGGGGCAGCAATCATTTTGGCACCGCTTATTTCGTAATACGATACCAGGCTCCTGAGCCACGTTGCTGGTGCTATACAGTCCGCATCAGTCGTTACAACCAATGGGTGCCTCGCAGCATTTACCCCAAGTGAAATTGCSGACTTCTTTCCCCRTKTTTGGTCTCCTGTCAGGRTTAAAACACGTCCGGAGAGTTTCGGRTTGTCCAGGAAAAAYTTCCKGGCWRCWTCAGCCGTCTKGTCGTCAGAATGRTCATCTACCAGGATGGTTTCGTAGCGGTCAGAAGGCAAATCCTGATTGGAGATGGCCTCCAGACAACTAAGCAGGTTCGCTCTTTCGTTGCGRCATGGAATGATAATTGAAATTCCGGTTTTRATCTGCCCATCAAYATTTTTATGCTCTCGAATCTTTAACCATCCGTAGCAGTACCTGGCAATAAYAATGATRTACGCAAGGATCAGAAAGAGTGATATTGCGTATAGGGCGGTCAACGTGTATTAACGAGTTCTGTAAAGGGCAAGATTAGTTCAACTGACAATCAACCCGCCTGCCCTTGATATCAAAAGCTTGAATATTTGTTGCGTTTAATTTAAAAATAGGCAACGCTACCTTTTAGCATTGAAAATATTGGTGCCAAAAACAAGGATTGATCCTATAAGTGCCGGTAAAGCCAAATTAATTATCCACAAGGTAAAAGTAGCCGTGACAATRCCTATGCTATTCTCTGAAGCGAGTCCAAGAAAAAACAGTGCAACCGATCCTCGCACACCGATTTCCGTTAGCGCAATCGTGGGAATTACAGCCATCACAAAAAAGGTAATGGAGATCAGYCSTAAAGCATGCAGYATTKGAATGTYAACATCAAACAGTRYGAGCAAYAAATAAAATTGCAGCGAAAAAACGCAATARCGAAGCAGGCTATACCCCAGAGAAATYGACAAYTCTCTTGAYGTGTAAAGCGAGAAYACCTCTACATATCSCTTTAGTCGACYGAAAATCGGTTGGTTCCGGGAGAGACCAAACAACTTGAACAGCYTTTTACCCCAATTGGTAATWATAGAGACATTGAAATAAGATAYSAAGGTGAGAAATGTCGCCARYGCCAATACCCCAAAGAGCAGRTAAGCGAGTACCGGTTCAATCATTKCTGGATAATGAGAGATGGTRTAAAGRCTCATTCCCAGGAAYCCAAGCAGTATTGTTATCACCAATTGGCTRATGCTCCCAACAATTGTRATGAACACCGCTGCAATCCTATCCGAATTGTCAAGATACAGTACGCGGGCGCCAAAATCACCAATTCGGTTTGGTGTGAATACGCTTACACTGGTACCGGAAAAAACWGCTCTTAATGCGCGARACARGGAGATGTGTTCTATTTTGCCAATCAGGAACTTCCATTTCGCYGACTCSAGGGTCCAATTGACGGGCATCATAATGAGKACMGTTCCAAGCAGGACAAGGTCRAGTGGCCCAKCCARCATTTCAAGCGCAAAAATTTGAATTTCAGCAAGGTCCYTGTTATGRAAGATCTCATAATAAATGAAACCAATCGAKAGCAGCGCGATAAAGACTTTTATGGCAATAGAAAGCAACTTGAATCCGACGTTTTGATCCAMGGTCATGTTTTTGCTWCTGTCGATTGCCAGGTCGGGCAYGTTCTTTGTGRTTTTGCGYTRATTCCTTCYGGTAAAAACGCTYAATAATCCGYAAGAATTATGGTAAAATAATTAAATTTGCGRTTCATTTTATTCTGCAAATATCGGATACGAACCTTAATTTACCTATTTATTATGAAACGAGCCATGATTTCTTTATCACCACGGAGGATGAATATTGGCATGTTCTACCCATCTGCCGTTCAGGAAGGCCTAACCCATTTACCAGAAACAAAAAACTCAMTGATGAAACATATAGGATTATCGATTGCAATTYTAATGATWGCAACATTTGGATTTACTCAAACAACASCTSTGGAAAACAGTGGTTCAACCATTCCYGGGCCRGTTTTGATTGAGAAAGTAGAATCCAGGGATGGCCAGGTGATCATACCTTACGAGAAGTGGCWGCTCCCCAATGGTTTGACTGTGATTATCCATGAAGATCATTCTGATCCACTGGCTCATGTGGAGGTAAGGTATCATGTTGGTTCAGGTAGAGAAACGGCTGGGAAATCGGGATTTGCACACTTTTTTGAGCATATGATGTTCCAGGGATCTGACAATGTAGGTGACGATGAACATTTTAAGATTGTTTCGACTGTTGGAGGTGGAATGAATGGTTATACCACCAATGATAACACCGTGTACTTTGAAACAGTTCCCAGCAATAGCCTTGAGACGGCGCTTTGGCTTGAAGCTGATAGGATGGGATTCCTTCTGGATTCTGTGACCCAAAAGAAATTTGAGGTACAGAGAAAGACGGTAAAGAATGAAAAAGCCCAAAATCAAATTAACCAGCCATATGGTTTGGCACAGGAATATTTGGGGCAAAACCTATACCCTGCCGGGCACCCTTACAGCTGGCCGGTGATCGGATATGTTGATGATCTTGACAGAGCAGATGTTGACGATCTTAAGAATTTCTTCCTCAGGTGGTATGGCCCTAACAACGCAATTTTGAGCGTGGGTGGTGATGTGAACACTAAGGAAGTCCTGGAAATGGTGATGAAGTATTTTGGCCCAATCAAAAGAGGTGCGGAGGTAAAAAAGCAAAGAGTGCCTCTTCCGGTTGTGGCAGACGATAAGTACTCGAACAGCAWGGATGATGTGTTTCTGCCRTGGACCCAGATGGTTTTTCCTTCTGTTCCAAGGTTCCATAGAGATGAGGCAGCAYTGGATATACTRGCAAGTATTATGGGAACTGGCAAGAATTCTATTTTCTACAGAAATTTCGAAAAGGCTGAACGTGCAGTAAACGCATTTGTGTTTAACAGTACGCTTGAGCTGTCTGGGGAGTTCACCATTTTAGTTTTGGCTTATCCAATGTTAAAAGAYGGAACCCGGATATCTTTCAACGATACTGAGGAACTTATTAGAAAAACGCTGGAAGAGTTTGAAAAGGATGGCATTACGGATAAAGAACTGGCAAGAGCCAAGGCCATAAGRTATTCCAGTATTCTGGGCCAAACAGGAAGTGTTTTTGGAAAAMTATCAATGATCAGCGAATGGTATATGCTTACTGGTAARAGCYAYAATGTACAGGATGAAATTGATCGGTATCAGAAGGTTACCAAAGAGGATTTGATTCGTGTATTTAACCGGTACATAAAAGACAGGAACGCSGTYTTTGTGAATATATGGCCTTTACCGCCCAATGAAGACAAAAAGAAGTTTAAGAAAGAGTCATACAATCCAAATGCAAGTTTGCAAATTGGTGAGGAACCCGAATATGTAGGGTTGAAGTATGACAAGGCGCAGGATATTTTTGATCGCTCCGTAAGGCCTGAATCTCAAAGTGCCAAAACAGCAATGATACCTGAGTTCTTTAGAACAAAATTGAAAAATGGTGTTGAGATTATCGGTACTAAAACAACAGAAGTTCCGAAAATTGCTGTRATGATGAATATTAAAGGAGGCCATTTAATGGAAGCGGAAAAGGGGGTCAAGACGGGTACAGCTGTATTGTGTGCGGATATGATGAAYGAGGGAACCAAGAACTTYACRACGGAAGAGATKTCAGCRCAGTTGGGTGATCTTGGAAGCACGATCTTCTTTTCATCGGGTGTAGATTTYACYAGTGTATAYGTRGAGTCCCTTACAGAGCATATTGACGCCACGCTAAAAATTTTAGAGGAGAAGCTTCTCCGGCCAGGTTTCAGGGAGGCTGATTTTAAAAGGGTAAAGAAGCAAGCCCTGGCGAATATCAGCTCTCAAAAAAATGACGGWGGTGTAACGGCCTCTAAGGTTTTTAAYAAACTCATGTACGGAGAGACAATTCTGGGTGAGTATTACACGGGAACTTACAACGATGTGTACAAATTGAAGCTTGGGGATGTACAGGCGTATTATCAAAAATTCTACTCGCCCAGCGTGACGAGTATTGTCGTTGTGGGTGAAACCACCAAAGATGAGATCCTGCCTAAATTGTCCTTTCTCAACAACTGGCAAGCCAGGGAGGTTAAGATGCCGGAACTTGGTGAATTTCCCACTTATGATAAGACACAGGTCTATGTAGTGCATCAGTCGGATTTCAARACTACAGCTTCCCAGGTGAGGATYGGAGTCATGGCRATGCCCTATGATGCAACCGGAGATTTCTACAAAGCCAATGTGATGAACTTTTCATTGGGCGGTGCATTTAATAGCCGGATAAATATGAATCTCCGGGAGGATAAGGGATATACTTATGGTGCAAGATCTAGTTTCCGTGGTTCAGACTATCCTGGTCCGTTTTCTGCAGGAGCAACCGTCAAGGCGAGGGTTACTGACAGTACAATCGTAGAGTTCATGAAGGAGATAGAAAATTATAAAGCGAATGGAATATCGGCAGAGGAGCTTGCCTTTACCAARAGCAATATACTACAGCGGGATGTRYTGAGCTATGAGACATTGTTTCAAAAAGCAAGTTATCTGGCCAATATTGTRGARCATGATCTTCCGRATGATTACAAAGCACAGCAGGAAGCGCTGGTTGSTGCTATGAGCAARGCGGATATTGATAAACTCGCCAAAACACACCTCAAGCCAGAGAATATGGTCATCYTGGTGGTTGGTAAYAAATACCTGATCAAAGAGAGTTTGGAAGGGCTYGGCTATGGTAAAGTGAAGGAGCTGGAYAAAGWYGKWWWMWMRRRMSKKKYMKKRRYWRSWWKGSTKWWTMGWWAYMRASRKWTWGRYYGYAAWAMYKKWRAYWTKRGWRMSRMKAWWKWMAYTATYMKTYKTACTTCCATMGTGGGATGGTCRTATGGGCARAAGAACAATGTTCAGAGTGCGGCTAACTCCTTTAAATATAAAGAGTACGCAGAGGCCAAGAAGTACATAGACCTGGCATCAGCACATCCGAAGACATCTAACTCTTCGAAARTGTGGTATTACAGAGGCCGTATTTATCTTGCTGTTCATGATGAGAACAACTCTAAAATTGATCCGGAKGCAATCTCCAAGTCCTTGTCGAGCTTCATGACATATTTTGATGTTGATCAGAGCAAGATKTATGAGGACTCATCTCGTGTTTACATCATCAATGCAGCGATTGGCTGTTTYATTGAGGGTGTGAACGAATACAAGGGAAAGGATTTCACTAAGGCCAGTGAGCTATATCAGTTGGTGCTCAGGTCGTTGGAATATGATAAGAACAAGGATCTTGCAAGAAACAATGTGTCTGAAAAGTCCATTTACCTGAACATGTACTATGCGGCTAGTGCAGCTGACGATAAGGTGCGCTCCAAGGAATACCTTGATAAGCTTATTTCGTTAAACTATRACGACGCTAACATCTATTTGTTCATGTGTCAAATCTTGTTGGATGAGAAGGATACCRCGGGAGCTTTGTCGTATATCGAAAAGGGTAGAGAGCGTTTTTATGATAACAAGAACCTTATTCTGCGTCAGGTTAATTTGTCCATCAAAATGGGGAAATCAGACGAGCTTCACAAGCGGATGAGTGAGGATATTGAGTATGATTCGGGTAACAGTACGCTGTTTTTAGTAAGAGGTATTCTCAATGAGCAGAATGGAGATAAGGAAGCCGCAAAAAAGGACTATCTGGRGGCGTTAGAATTGAATCCAAGCTATTTTATCGCCGCATATAATCTTGGGGCAATGGCCTATAATGAGGGTGTTGAAATCATGAATAATGCAAAGGAGATACTGGATAACAATAAATACGCACAGGAAAAGGCCAGGGCTGATCTATTGTTCAAGGAAGCCATACCTCATTTTGAGGTGGCCCTGGAGATAGATCCTGAAGATATGGACACTGTGCAGCGTTTGATAAGGATGTATGCACGGACTGGTGAGGATGAAAAGTACCAGGCGTTGAAGAAGAAAATGGGCGATGGATAGCTTCTGTTAATTCAACTTTCCTGTCATTTTTGTAACGGTAGTCCGTACCAGTTATCACTGACATTGACCATTCATTCCGTAAGTAACATGTAAGAACATTCGTCCGCCGGCTGGCTGGATGGAAAGTAATTCGTATAAATTCGTGTTTGCACGATGGCCACAGAAGACAGAATAATACTCGGCATTGACCCTGGAACTACCATAATGGGTTATGGGTTGATTCACATTCGGGGCTCCGRRATGGAGCTGATAACACTYGACGTRYTATTGCTTTCAAAGCTTGGAARTCAYCCSGATAAATTGAAGCGAATCTTTGAAAARACTCTTGGTATTATAGATGCTTACAAGCCCGATGAATTGGCAGTTGAAGCCCCATTTTATGGTAAGAACGTACAATCTATGCTCAAGCTGGGAAGGGCACAGGGTGTGGCAATGGCGGCCGCTTTGTATCGGGATATACCCATATTCGAGTATGCGCCGAAGAAGATAAAACARTCTATAACTGGAAATGGTAACGCCTCTAAAGAACAGGTGGCTGGAATGCTGCAGGGATTGCTGAAGATTGAGACAATGCCTAAGCAGATGGATGCGAGCGATGGATTGGCCGCAGCTGTTTGCCACTACTTTCAAAAGATCCCGCAATCGTCCGGCAAATCCTATACGGGGTGGAAGGCGTTTCTTTCAGAAAATCCAGATAGGAAGGGTTGATTGAATCAGGCTGATTCAAATGCCTCAAGAATCTTGTCAGCCGTAGCCTGGAGTTCCAATTCTGAGAAGGACAGCTTGGGCCTGGAAAAGTCTATATCGTGTATTGCATTAATGGGTATCAGGTGCACATGTGCATGTGGCACCTCAAGCCCAATCACGGCCACACCTATGCGTTCGCAGGGAATCACCTTCCTGATAGCCAGGGCAACGTTTTTAGAAAACAGCATTAAATCAGAATAGATGCTGTCATCTACATCGAATAAATAATCCACCTCTTTCCTGGGAATCGCGAGCACGTGCCCTTCTGCGAGGGGATTGATATCCAAAAACGCATAGCATGAATCCGTCTCAGCTACTTTATAGCTCGGTATTTCACCGTGTATGATTTTTGTAAAGATGCTGGACATGTTATCGGTTACTGATGGTTGGTTTTTTTTGTGGCTGATCTGTTGCCCGTTCTGGTTCGATGGTTTTGGGTTTTGTCACTTTCATTAGGTTCAGGGAATATGCTGGACAACGTTTTCCTTTTATCTGAATGGAGTTTTTATAAATTTTCCAAACCCATTGACATCAGTCYAACCGAKAATACGATTAAACCACAACCAATAATAAATTCAYTATANAAAAAACTAAAAARTTTAGCGACTGATTTCAAGTATCTCAAGCTCCATGGTTCCGTTRGGAACCTGGATTTTGGCAATTTCRCCTTTCTTYTTTCCCAGTAGYCCTTKCCCAATWGGCGAATTAACTGATATTTTGTGGGCTTTCAGGTCGGCCTCATTTTCAGCAACCAGCTGGTATCTCATCTCAGTTTCCGTGTCTACATTCATGAGTTTAACTGTTGATAAGATCAGCACTTTTGTTATGTCCAATTGCGATTCGTCAATCAAACGGGCATTGCTTATCACTTCTTTGAGTTTGGCGATCTTGCTTTCCAGATGCCCCTGTGCTTCTTTAGCAGCATGATATTCGGCATTCTCCGATAGGTCTCCCTTATCGCGAGCGTCAGCAATTTCCCTGNTAATAGCAGGGCGTTGAACCTTCGTCAGTTCATTCAACTCATCATGGAGCCTCTGCAGCCCTTTTTTTGTGTAGTATTCCACCTGAAATTATTATGGATTCGTGCAGTTAATATAAAACCACTACGAAATTTAAGACATATAGAATAAAAAACATAGTAATAGACACGATTATTCTGATCGTCTCAGAACACGTAACAATTGAAGAATCTGTGTTTTACAGGTTAAATCGCACCCCCATACTGTGGATACCCTGAAATGGGTTTGTATCCCGATACGCGTAGTCAATACCAAACGTAGTCCCCTTTTCCTTATTCAGAGGCAGCTCAAATGTCACACCCGCAGTTGGTCCTGTTAAGAAGGTTGTRGTTGAAGCTCCACCCTCAAAGACATARCCAACCCTAACCATTAAATACTCCTTATAGGCATACTCTAAACCCGCTGCATACTGATCCCTGCTAAAGGAATTTGAGATRAAATTAAGCGCTGCTGTTAATCTGCTTACAGGAGGAATGTCCAAAGAGTCAACACCGCCAAATTCRAAATCATAAGTGGCACCAATATTCAATGATGAAGGCAGTTCAAACTGTGAAGATCGCTGCTCAATGGTCATGTCAACACCGTTCGAGCTAATTACCTCTTTGAATGAAAGTCCGTCACCTCTGAAGGTCATTGGCGGACCAACATTTTTAAGGGAAATTCCAAATTTGAGATTGTCCCTGGTTTCCTTAGTCAGCCCCGTTACATACTGAATACCTGCATCAAACGCAATTCCCTGAGCACCAACATCGGAAACGGATTCGGAAATCACCTTGACTGCAAGCCCGCCATATATACTTCTGGAGAATTCCTTGGCATAGGCAATAGTGAAATTGGAATAGGCTGGGTTAAAAAACCCGATACCACCTTCAGGTGATTGTACAGTTGTTCTCTGGATTTCTCCGAAGGACATAGACATTACTCCAATACTCATCACACCTGTTTCGCCAATCTTTTGGCTCAATCCAAACGCGTTGATTCCAATATCGGTACCCTTCAACCAGTCAGTACGCGCAAAGATAAGTTCTGTACGCGTTGTAAACGCGGTACCCGCAACGTTGAGGTAAAGGGCTTCTAAGCCCCTTATACTGGCCATGTTGGCGCCTGCCCATCCTGAACTTCTCGCCCACGGGTTAATAAGCAATTCCGAAGCGCCAGCCGATCCGGCCCTATCAGGGTTTCCTGCATATGCAGTACCAATCARMAGTGCCATAAGGCCTGTCAAACACAGTGCAATTTTRATTTCAGTCTTGATCATCTTTTCAATAATTCGTTGGTGTCTTANAATRTTCTAAATCTCNTTTTTTTGCCATTTACTAGAATGAATCCAGATCAATTGGTCGAAGAACTCCGAACCACTTAATTACTCGTTCACCAATTCCGGGCGCATTTATATGGATTAAATAAACRCCACTCGCTATCGGAACAGMAACGTGATTTTTGAGATCCCAGTCAATTGATGTGATCGTATTATCATCTCTGTCGAATTGGCGAATAAGTGTGCCATTCAAATTGTAGATGGATACTGTACACTTCACCGGTAGGTTGGTGATCTTAAYGCGGTGATCAATTTGAGATGTTTCATAATCCGAAAAAGCRAAGTAAGGATTGGGAACCACATTTATCAAYGCCARCTTATTCTCWGCAATRGTGTCCACACCGGTTCTTACKGCTARAGCATCTAAGTTGAAATTATACATTGGGTTACCACCGTTAAGGTTACTGGTAAAGGTGGAATCCGTAGGAGTTGAATAATACTTCCCATATGGTCTCTGTACCCTAAGCCGAATTGTCACATCCGATGGGATRTCTTTCGGATTRTTAAAATCAAAATCCTCATCCAGYAGTGGRATACCAGCCCACATCACATCCTTGAATATGCCCATCTTAGCATCGTTCTTGTTTTGAATGTTCGGGAAGGTATCCATTTGCCAATACATGTGTCGAATGTAAGCACCAGCATCATAACTGGGGATGTCACCTCTTCCTAATGTAACATCCGTTGTGTCGTCTCCATTATGGCCCATAATATAAATGACGTGCTTACCACCCCCCCAATACGGCAAACATGGTGGTAATTGAGCACCTCCACACGTTCCGGTAGGACATCCTACGCAGCCYAAMCCATTATCCAAAGCCTGCGCMCCTAAAGGATCTGAAAGATCARAGGTGGGATTCCAMATCATATCGTTACCATTRATCAACCAGGAATCTTCCCCATACATAATATTGAGCCTCTCACCGGTTTCAACATTGATGGCATATCCAGGGAACCAACCCATACCTGTATTTGAAATATAGTTGGCATCATTGACATTTGTACTGGCAGTAACGCCACCAGTTGTGTCAATCGGATTTCCATTTTTRTCTATGGAGAGGCCAGTTCGYATRTCAAACTTCGGCGTCAGACTTCCCAGGGGTTTCGTATAAATTGGGTTTTCYTCTTGTTCGATAACAACYGCCCTTGTCCACAGYGCTTTRTTAGCCGTAATCACCAGATCAACACTGGATAAGTAGGCCATTGTAGACCTATCGTTGTTTTCTCTGTCATACATGATTCCGAGGGAGTCATTTGAAGCCAACTTGCCMGGYGACCAGGTTCCWCCCARTATGTTCTCCCAAACTTCATCATCGTCAACACCSASGTAATCRTCACCGGCAGMTCCCGACCTTATCCAATTCAGTGCAGTGTTYGCRTCTCCGTCCTGTACACCAKYCAACCACGCGAAATTTGGATTYGCGTAGGTCWTKGTAGCTTCAAGAAATCCAGCAGTCGGATCAGGATTGACCRTTCCGGGGATGGCTTGAATTCCAGTGAGTTTCAAGGGAATCGCATARGCAGGACCGGGATGTCTTACCTGCTCAATGGTAAYTGATATKCCCAAYTCCGGAATCAGCTGYTCGCTTCGAACATTGATRCCYTGYTCGGACTTMTGCAAAGTGTCGGAGGTGCCAGMTTTCATCAATGCCCAYCTATAGAAAGGGTTTATTACACCRTCARCAAYATTCGTTGGGATCCACTCTTCTGTAATTAWYTTCCAGAATTTATCGGCATTRTCCCATACRATGTCAAAGACCGTATACTGTCCGTCATTGYTTGTAGAGCCGCTTATCCAAATAACATCTCCAACCGACAATATGTTACGGGGGTCCTCCTTAACTCCGAAATAACCAATACCTGTTGTGATTGACGGAGGGTGGGGTGAYTTCATATCAGTAATTGYMATCTSATCCAAAGGATCATAGTAGAATTTTAKCGARTACTCKCCTCCCTGAACCTTTARCGGATCTRTCACTTTGACYGATATTGGTCCTYTGTTTTGTTGGTATTGTARCTTGTCCGTCTTCCATGGAGGACCGGMCATGATCTTGTCAATCATAGATTGCTTCAGATCCAASGTCAATCCCCCGTTACCCTGGCCTTCCATCCTSGTTATTTCAGGACTATCGCCGTATGAGGAATTGACTTGYGTACCATTCGACTCAACYGACGCTTTGTGCGGAATACAGACAGTGGCTTCTATAGTTCCYCCMAAACCACTTTTTCTACCRGCAAGGAAAGGCYTCTTRTTYCCATTACCAACAGCATTTGGGTTGGTTGGGTCTAYYRYATAAACCARATAYTGRTTATAAGAATACGCGAGGGCCAGGAAATAATACTTTTTGTGATTTACCAATTTCTTGTCACCAAGTGCRAATTGATCCTCAGTAATATGGAAGGAGTGCGAAATACCTTTGTTGTTTCCATTRACCATGAGTGTAGGTACTTCTTCACCTATCGACTCATCGAATAYGAAATTTACCAATTTKGCTACACTGTCCTTGAGGTCAACTTGYSCGATYAAACGCGCAAGTTCTACATCAGMAATATCAGATACAGAAACCAATGARTTCTTCAACTGATAAATCTGATATCCCTGGAAATGATACTTGTTRTCTATCAGTTTGCCTTCAGCATCGCCCGGGAATGAGTCAGGAGSGATRATAAGTGGATCTRKCTCYTCATATTGTTCCAAATAGTTGTTGGATACTGYTGGGTTAGATAGATACAAGATGATTTCCTGATCCATCTCCTGGCAGGTAAGTACCGGAGCATCAGGCCCGTTTAATACCCTGAAGCAGTTGTCAAATAACGCCTGCGCCTTATCATCTGCCAAACGAACGAGTTCAACTGACTGAAAAGGGTTTGTGCTCGTTGCCCGCGCCCAGATAACGCCAACGGTAATRTCATTCTCTGCTCCCGGTTCCAGGGTGAATGGACCCGCAGAGTGAACGAAACGTCTGTCACTCGGTGTATTTCCGGCTGACTGCTCTGTCCATGGAACAGCGTCACCDGGGGAGACACCACAATTGACACCCTCAGGGTCGCTGCATACACCCCAATTGCACTCGTCAGTTTGTTGAGGGTTCGATTGCGCTCCAGGGAACATAAAGTCTGAAAATTCGCAAGATGTACAGTTGTTTACGTGTCCATTTCCGCCATAACGCATCCTTGTACCATCTTTCCAGAAACCTCTCAGGTAACTGTAATAGTCTACAGCGGTTTCCGGGTCTCCCTGGGTTGCACCATTACAACCTTGCCCTGGATTACAGTAATAAACAAGGCGTCTCATGCCCCATCTTTCATTATCAATATCCCCATCGCCAAAGTTTAGCCCATTGATRCTTCCATTAATAAAAGCATCGCAGGCYGAATCCTKKGGATTATCCAGTCCGTCGGGATCYTGAAAAGGTCCTTCAAAGAAGTCTACACCGATYGCCGGTGGATTTTCGCCATAATGRGTYGGGCCWCCGGTTCCGTCTTTCGCAAGRCCATTGTAAGCGTATCCCAATCCYCTTTTAACRTCRCATCCCACRWAGTCATCAAATGCTTCTCCRATATCYGGGTCGAAGTTGGTGCCAAARTACGTATCKATCAGTGTRAATGTAGACCTGTTAATGATACGGTAATTTGTAAAAGTCATGTTGTTGATCTCGTCATTCGTGGCAAATGCAAACTCCTGGCAGTGAATCTCCATCCCAATGGCATCACCTTCYGTTTCCTTGTGTACATTACCCTTRTCATTRAARATGAACCACATCGTAATATCACCAAAKAGTTTGGGTTGCCTGTCACGGCTTCGGTTACACTCMKYAYYASMKGATNACANNTCATARAAAGGATAATCGCCATCATCMGGGCTATAAAAACCATCATTRTTWATATCCCGGAACGGRGCAAGGTAATACGATTGTCCCAAYCCGGTTTCACCATGGGCCGGCCATTCAAGAATCGATTCTGGAATGGTATAGTCGTCATATATRGVATTGTCTGGATCGTTAAACCAACCGATGAACAGATCTACYTCCGCTCTTGTAATTRYAAAGTGYTCGTCCCAATCCGCACARGCATCTGGTGAAATTTCDGCAGTTCCBGAGGTGTCCAGCGGTCCTGWCCAAAAATCTACTCCAGCMGTCCGGTATCGYTGGGCYGCAATTCTCAGCTGCCCGTTTACATCCGTACCTCCCAACCACAAAGAGGACAAGAACATTGAGTGCTTACCCGAACCTTTTGGCACTTCATAGCTGGCATTGCCAAGGCCAAAATCCCAAAACATGTCACCGCCAGTGTATATGAGTGCTCTAACATTATTGAACTCCAGGAAAGTTCGCTCATTTGGTTCAGAACAGCCAGCCAAAAGACCATTGCTGCCAGCCAACTTCTTTTGAACTTCTGTGCCGTTCTCAGTTCCGCCGGTCGTTTTACCCGTCAACTTCGGATACTCTTCGGCATAAGAAAATGTGCTTACAAGTACTGAAACCAGATAAACTGATCCTATAATTACACCATTGTTTAATTTCATTCTGGTTGTGTTATTTCGTGATTCGAGTATCTCTTAAAAATTCAATATGAGGCCCAGTCGTATTCTCCTTGGCGCACTATAATTGTTGGGGTTGTTCACTTTTATTGCATAGAGTTCCCTGAACGCTTGTTCGTCATTAAGGGATCCGATTCCGGATTGGGTRCCAGGGTCAGTCAGGAAGCCATCGTCATCMGGATTTCCAGTTGCRCCATATACASTTTGCACRTTCAAGGTGTTTAGTACATTGAGCAATTGRARATAGACGTTTAGYGAAGCCCGYTTCTTGTCTTCYTTACCCCATTCAAGGTCGAAGTATTTATCAATTTTYCCATCCATCCGTACTTGCCAGGGTAACCTGGATCCATTTAGCGTTCCATCAAGTACTTCAGTTGTACCTGCAAATCCCGCAGCCTTTGTCACAAATCTCTGCTTGCTGTACGGAGTCCCGGAGCCACCGATAATTACAAAATTTGCACCACCTTGTTCAAACACTTTCTTGTTAAACCATATTGGGCCGTCATAGTCCTTCCCCCTTCCATAATGGTAGTCAAAGGTCACCTGGATTTGATGCCGTTGATCCCAATTAAGAGCGTTGATCGTGTTGAGGTTTGGCAAGCCAGCACTCACCACTGCAAGCGCTGTAGTTGAACTTGAACCTGTTCCAAAGGCAAATGCCAGGGTATAGCTTGCCCTTACGCGGATATTGCCCATTCGACGTAAATCATAGGCGAATGTCATGCCCTTAACGGTTCCAAAGTCTAGGTTACCCCATGTTCTATAGGTAATAGGGTAGGCATCGGCGACAAAAGTGACTTGAATCTGATCCCTCATTTCCCTGTAGAAAGCTGATATCTTCAAGGAAGAATAGCTGTTCAGCTTTTGCTGAAATCCCAGCTCGTAATCAATTGTTTTCGAAGGCTTGAGGTTGGGGTTGTTCAGCGTGATGTTTCGGCTTTGCATGAACAAATAGTGTGTTGGAGAGAATCGCTCAACGGGGCCTTCCCTGCCAGTTGAAGGACGTCTTGTAAGCACATCATAATGTGCGAAGAAAAGGGCCTCTTCCGAAATCGGGAACGAAAATGCGATGCGAGGCATAAAGTTGGTTTGAGGTTTGTAATCTTCAAATCCAGCTGAGCTGATTTGGACCGCATCTGTCTTGTCAGGATCCACCAGGTAAGGGATTACACCAGAACTGGTTTGAAGAGGTATTCCAAAAGGAATTTCMGAACCTTCTTCATTGTACCATGTATCTCCGTCCCTATAACCGAGAATTTCGCCGGGATTCTGAACATCATCCACGTAAACCACATAATCGTCTTGTATATTGGAAGGGATGGACCCGCCATCCGCCAGGATGTTCGCCCGGTCCGACTTGGCTCTTACCTCACCGGCCGAAATTGTGGGGAACAGCACATAGCCATCCTTGAGAACTTTCTGATTCGCATCGAATCGATCGATTCTAAGACCAATGTTGAAAACGAGATCCTTGAACGCAAATTTGTCCTGAATATAACCAGCTACGTAATTTGGTTGATATGMCCCGATCGGYCGGTCAAAAATATCCGGACCATTATAACCGTCCACTGTGCTCACTTGATTAAAGAAGTCATCCAGGGTTGGTTTKGACTTTAATTTCTTRCCTGTATAGTCGTAACCGTAATAACCTACAAAACYAKTTCCTTCATTCAGYAATTCATCCGCGCTRAACATATCCAATGAGAATTGCGAGGGGTCCATTGAGTTGACATCAACCCAATCCAATCCGTTGGTGGCCAAATTCAATGATTGACGCAAATTGTAATCAAACAATGTTTGAGAGCCTCCATCAAAGAGCCTGGGATAATCAATAACTCCAAACTCGGGAAACACATAGGTGCCTGTACCGGGGTCGTATACAGTTTGCAATTGGGGGTTATTCTTATCTATTTCGAGGATGTGGCTGTTCGCAAGTTGTCGCATATGCCTCCACAATGCCGTTGGGGATRCATTRTAGAATCTATCCGTGCGTTGTTCATAYTCAAATCCYGCTGACACTTCRTGGTTATCCAGRATGTCGGCCGAGCCAGATGCCAACAGCCGAAATTGCTCTTGATTGCGAATGGAATAACGATTGCTGATCCTGCCAGGGCTGTTCCAGGTATCATAGACATTGCTTTGAAGTTCTCCTGGCCGGAACCCATTGATAAGTCCACCTCCGTTCTCTACCTGTATCCTGTTTTGATAGTTGCCCGCAGGATCCGTGTACAAGTCATAATAACTCTGTGTATATGCAGCAGCGTCTGGATTGGGGCTTCCAGATCCATCAAAGTCATACAGCGTATCTAAGAAACCATTGTGAAGCGTCCCCAATAATCCCGTTATAGAATCCTGGCCAAAATCATAGGAGTTTACCGTATAGGTAGTGAATTTGCCCACATACCCATAGTCAAAGAAATTGTCCTTGTGGGTTGCATCTTGCCTTTTTTGTTGATAGAATGAGTAATCAACATGGAGGGTGTAAAATGCATTYTTAATTGCSGCATTGGCTTGGCTRTCATCCGATTCATCAGGCGAATTGAACTTYTGTGTGAATTTTGCATAAGCTCTCCATGTATTGTTGATCTCTTGCTCATTGTTTTTGTAGTTGAACAATGAATTTCCCCAATTATAGCGGCGAAAGTTTTGATAGTCTATATTGCCACCAAAAGTCAGGTTGACATTTGGACCTGTTCTTACGTCGAACTTACCGGACACTTTAAATCCCTTGTCGCGCACATTTTCTTTCACCCTGATTTTGTCCAGGGCATCAAGGCCAATGAATTCAGTGTTTTGCGCGGTTCCGGCTCCTGTAGATGATTGGCGCAGTGGGGTTTTCGTTAACGCAGCAAGGGTGTCGTCATTTATTTTATAGAGATCAATTCCAAAAGGGTCATTGTCCTTAATATTCGTTAACTCACCAGCGATGAAGAAGCCAATAAGAGGTTTCTTCGTGGAGTCCGTTTTGTCCCAAATTTTTAGCAAGGGTCCAGAGACATTAAATCCCAGGAGATTGTAGCCATAGGGATCCAGGCCCAAATGCCTGGTTGGATCATTCTTGTCAGTTGATATGTTCGTGCTAAGYGAGCTCAGGAATTCAATTCCTCCATAGRWYGTTTCAGACGGYCCCCTTGTTGTRATACTGATAATACCACCGGTGGCGTCWCCATATCTGGCYGGRATACCTCCGGTAACAACTGAGACCTGATCGATYGCTGMYTGGGGAATCCCKGWTGTKCCCCTGACTYTCACCCCATCAATGTAAATGTTTGTGGCTTCGCTYCTGGCCCCCCTCATTTGAATRTCGCCATTGGCACTTTGGAATACACCACCAACRGTRGCRGCCACGCCMAGYGCAGATCTGGATGGCATAGCGGCAATATCAGCCCGGGAAACTGTTTCACCCGACATGGTCTTGTCTTTTGAAATCAGCGGAATTTCATAGCCTATTACCTCCACGATATCCAACTGCTCAGCGCTTGAGGCCATTTTTAAATCCTGAAATGTAATCGCGTCAGGAGTAACGATTACACCGGTCATTAGAATAGACTTATAACCAACAAACGAAACCTTAACTTCATATTTTCCAGGGGGCAAAGGCTTGATCGTATAGTATCCGTCGAAGTCTGTGGTTGCACCACCCGCCAATTTGCCTCCTCGTTCTGCGACAATGTTGGCAAATGGAATTGCTTCACCCGTTTCTTTATCCACAATCTTTCCTTTCAGGGCACCATCCTGGGCAAGTGCACACAACGTCGACAGGAAAACAGGAATAAACAAGACTAAAAATTTCTTCAACATATCGTCTGTAGATTAGATTTTCTGCAATTAAGAGCTTCTGTAAAGCCTGCCGTTTCTCCAGAGGCTTTTCCCTCCGTTTTTTGGAGGGGTAAATATAACAATAAATATATGTTAGCGCCAAAATCTTTTGGGCTGTTTTTCAGATTGGTGTGCTATACAAATTAACGTGATAAATGTCGCGGATGCTATTGGCAATTAGTATGCGGTTTGATGCAATGAGGAAGTGGCGGTTTTWWGCCAGAATTCGGTGACGTGCCAACATCCTTCACGGGCTTATTGGRATTGCCAGGCARCTTGAATYYRAAATAATYRCATCGTTAKTGCTCTGGCATTCAAATAAATATATTTTGATGGAAYCTGCCTTGGTTCMRCCYGGTCANTKGSCGGCRGCGGGTCGGCSTCARTCTTGTTCTGTTTTGTTGTTAATTGTCGGGCGGAGATAAATTCCTCAAGAGATTGCCAATCCGAACTTAGGTTAGGAAGATAGTTTTGCCAGAAAAGCCTCCTTCTTTCTGCGCGAAATGATCACCGAAGAGTCGTCCGACATAATCGCGTATCCCCCTTCCCCTTTGTGGTATTCTGCAATATGGTTGATGTTGATCAGATGAGATTGATGAATGCGAAAGAAATCCTGGTCCGTAAGCAGCTCCTCAAAATACTTGATGGTTTTAGAAACCAGAAAATGCTCGYCYCCCACCAGATAAAAATGGGTGTAGTWGTCCTCTGCTTCACAGCGAATTATRTCMGATAGTTTAACAAATACRAGACCCTCAGAMGTGGGYAGYGCAATTTTGTTGARCGTACTTTTCCGGCCTTTTAAGTTTTCAATGATAAGCTCRTACCGTTCTTTGGTCATATTTCKTTGGATCTTCTCMCCRGCCTTTTTTACGGCGTTTACCAACTCATCGATATCAATGGGTTTCAGCAGGTAATCAATCGCTGAAAACTTGAATGCCTTCACCGCGTATTCGTTATGAGCAGTGGTGAAGATTACTTCAAAGTTGATCTTCCCAACTTGTTCCAGGAGATCGAAGCCAGTTTCTCCTTGCATGTGAACATCCAGAA
Source organism: Flavobacteriales bacterium (assembly GCA_002400975.1). GTDB lineage: Bacteria > Bacteroidota > Bacteroidia > NORP154 > NORP154. The sequence goes on from NVRW01000003.1 coordinate 58,795, forward strand.
ACACCAGATCGGGATTGTGTTYCTGAATTGATTGAATTCCATCTTGCACATTGCTTTGAGAATCTACTACTTCCACATCTTTGCAGTAATCTCCAAGGATTTGCATTAGGTTACTCCTTGCTTTCTCTTCGTCTTCAATTATGATGGAGCGTATTATCGACAAAGCATCCTTTTATTCATCCGTTTCAATCGGAATTTTCATATTTACTCTTGTACCTATGGCGTTTCCAGCCTCGTCTTTGAGATCTTCAATCAAAACACTGAATTCGGAATCCTCAAGTTCGTTAAGCATCCGGATTCTGTCTTTCGTTATCTGCATGCCCAGCGGCTTGTGGTCTAAGATATGCTGTGACTGTATTGCCTTGGATGCCGCCTCTCTTCCTATACCATCATCTTCTATTGCGCAATGTAGATATTTTTTGTCCATCTTCATTGATACTATGACCTTACCCGGTGTTTCTTTACTCAGTAGACCGTGGTTGATGGCGTTTTCCACAAAGGGCTGGATAAGGTTGGGCGGAATTTCCAAATAGTCTGGGTCAATGTTCTCAGCGATGTCAATGCTGAAAGTGAATTTATTTTCAAATCTCAATTGCTCAAGCGCAATATACAGTTCCAATGCACTGATGTCATCTGAGATTGGAAGTGATTCTTTTTGGGAGTTATCCAAGATCAATCTCATCAATGATGCAAACTTGCTGAGGTAGTCGTTGGCCAATTTCTTATCGTTGCCATTGATATAGTGTTGAATTGCATTCATGGARTTGAATATAAAATGYGGGTTCATTTGTGATCTCAAWGCCTCRAGCTTTAARGCGTCCATTCTTCTKCYCAGSTCATTSCKTCTTCTAATGCTYTTGATCCKKAGGTAAAAARCCAATGAAATMATACCMGCRAATGAGAGAATKGCCARGGTTCTGAACCACCATGTTTCCCAGTATGGGGCGGAKATACTGAAAGTATARGTAGTGGGTTGCTTATTCCACTTAAATTCATTGTTGCAACTYTTWACCTCGAAGGAGTAGTTTCCRGGYGGTAAATTTGAGTACGTTGCRGTTTGGTTTTTMGARGGGGGAGACCAGGCTTTATCATAGCCTACAAGGCGATACTGATAGCTYACTTTGGATGGGTTYGTGAGACATAYGCCCACATAATCGAATGARATATGGTTTTGGTYAWAGGTAAGSGWGGAGCTGTCTTYAAGAATGGTATCGCGATAGAATATTTTGATGTTTAGAATATTCGTTTTTGCCTCGTGCCTATTTGGAAAATAGGCATTGGGTGTATAGTGAGACAGGCCTTCAATGGTTCCAAACCAAATAGAGCCATCAGCATCATTGAATACACCATTGCTGTTGCATTCAACTCCRACGAATCCCTCCTCTTTCCCGTAATGTTCGATAATCTTAAGYTTCGACTCATAGTAGGGCCCYAGTTTTAGTTTGTTGAGYCCTTGATTTGTTCCGATCCATARATTCTCRTTSSTGTTATCTATRGTCATGGTATAAACCAGGTTGGAGGTYAGKCCTTGTTTTTCATCGAAGTTAAYAAGCGATTTGCCATCGTACATAAACACCCCCTCAAAAGTTCCCATCCAAATGTTTCCCCTGTTATCCARGGACATTGCCAGGCACACATCRGATCTCAAGCCAATTCTCTCGTTTTCCCGGGTAAATTTTTYCCCGTCGAACGAGAACACACCTCCYTTATAAGCTCCCAACCAGAGTTTGTCATCTTCCGTCATGACCATTGCCCAGATGTCACTTTTCTTATATGCTGCATCTAAAGTGAAATTTTCAAATCTGTTGTTGGCGTAAATTGTAATGCCTCCRGTTCCMCCAAAATAAAGYCTGCCGTTCTTGTCCTCAAGGATRGAGCTTATCAGYTCACTTATCAACCCCTGTTCAGTCGTAAAAGTGGTAAAAGACACCTGKCCCGAGATGGGGTCCACCMTGATCTTGGTTAAGCCGCTATCTGTTCCAATCCATATATTGCCAAATCGATCTTCCAGGGCGGATTTGACGCCATTATTGGCTAAACCGTCTTCTTTTCTAAACGTTTCAAWACTTTTGCCATCGTATCGGTTCARCCCATTTTTATTGGTTCCTATCCAAAKANCWTTTSTNTKYATYMCTMRATATYGRSRWWATWWMKKWRYMRCTAAGGCCCTCTTTCCTGGAATAATTCARGAATGAATTACCCCGGTGTTTATAAAGACCATCGTAGGTTCCTATCCAAAGATTGCCTTCAACATCGAAATACAAAGAGCCGATGATATTACTATTGGAGGATTCAGCAATGGCATACTCCTCATAATTGTTTCCATCGAATTTGATAAGACCGGTGGTTGTTCCTATCCAAATATTGCCGGCCGGTCCCTGAACAATTGCGGAAATCTCCCGATTGGGGAATAATTTTTCAGTCTTATCGCTAAGAATTGATCCGGAATTGCTCTTGTTCAATCGAACCTGGCACAAGCCTTTCCTTGTGCCAATCCAAACCAGAYMKGWRYYRYYYCRGCMRMWKRMSSKTMYYKSWWYKWGRSWKWMATCTTKYGRKMYTWWGRRYYWRWKRSMSTMWTMSWSAWTTAGRATTGCCAGCCCTTYGCTTGTTCCWATGAGCAGGTTGCCATTTTTGTCTTCACAAAATGCGTGAATGCTTYTTGAGASAAAAYCRGCATTGATCCCAGGAGMTTCAACTGCGTCATCTTGAATTACATTCACTCCATCTTCTGTTCCAATCCAAACTGACCCGTTTTTAGCGACAAATACAGTATTCACTTCATTGCTCAAAAGACCGTCTTCCATCAGGAAATTTTTCATAACGCCATTGTGCAAGACGCTCAATCCGCCCAAAGTAGCAATCCAGATTTCTCCATTGTCTTTACCAGTAATTGATTGCACGTCATGGTTAACCAGATTCTTTTGTGCGCCATAATGTGTGAAATTGCGGCCGTCAAATCTACTGAGACCACCGTAGCCACCTGCCCATAGATACCCTTTCGGATCCTGGTATAGTGCACCAACGAATACAAATTGCAGCCCGTGCTCAACGGAGTAATTGGTAAAGTGGTGAGATTGTGCCTGTAATTTCGGTAATGTTGCACCGATTAGGAGAACGCTGACCACCAAGGCAATAGTAGCTTTATTTACACCGTTTTTGCTCATCTCATGGAAGGCAAGTTGAGAGAATTTTGATATTTAGGCTACGAGATGAAATGAAAACAGTTTCAATCCACTCAGATGAAAAAACATARAACACGTTTATTTYTTAAACAATCTCTTCCATAAAGAGGGTTTCTTTCCTGCATTCAATCTGCCAGATTTTTTCTTGTTTTTCTTCATTCTCTTTCTTGTCTGTTTGTCATTGATCTTTTGGTAGTGCTTGATCATCTTCTTTTCGATCTTATCCCTCACGCGAAACATCTCGCCTTTCACCAATCTGATCTTAAGCTCTACTTTATCAACCGCAACCGGGTCACCGGAAGCTTCCGCATCCCCTCTTTCCTGGTCAAGCTTGGTTAACTTATCCTTGAATTTCTTGAGCACTTTTGCGGATTCGACCTGATTCGCGATCATGTCTTCCGCAGGCTTATCTGCTTTTGCCTTTTGTTTCATCTGCTTTTTATAGCTCTTGGAAGGCTGAGCATAAGAGAATTCGCAAGTAGTTGCAAGAATGATGATAGAGATACAAATCAAAAATCTCATAGATGGCTAAAACAAATATATGTTAACTTCGTTATCAGGTAATAAACGCACAATTACCATTTAARTTCATTTTTTAAGCCTTGAACACCATTCAACCAAAAATAGCAATTATTCTTTTYCTGATCCTGGCGACCATAARCACGGGTTGYAAGAAAGATGAKGAGGCGGTTCCGAATGTACAGGTAAACCTGGTGATATCCACCACGGATGTGGCRTTCAACGATCTAAACGCRGTAGGCGGRTGGATTTATCTRATCGGYGGGTCCMGGGGAATTGTAATTTACCGGTTCTCAATGGATGAGTTTATGGCCTATGACAGACATTGYACCTATGAACCTAAAGAAACTTGCGGTATCGTAGCRGTAGATCAATCYGGGGTGATTGCTGAAGATAACTGCTGTGGTTCGCAATTTATCCTTACAGATGGATCGGTAGCTGGTGGACCCGCCACGATCCCKTTGAAAAGATACCAGACCTCGTTTGACGGYAATCTATTGCACGTCTTCAACTAGTRMGATCCAAAGTGAGAACNNGMRRAGTCTTGAAAGGTARCGTGCCTTTAGTACCTGTAGTAATCTGCCTTATAAGGYCCYTCAACAGAAACACCGATATACTCAGCTTGTTCTGGTGAAAGTTCTTCAAGCTCAACACCAATCTTGTTCAGGTGCAGCCGTGCAACTTTCTCATCAAGATGCTTTGGGAGCGTATATACTTCGTTCTTATACGCATCAGTATTATTCCAAAGCTCTAATTGAGCAAGGGTCTGATTTGTAAAGGAATTCGACATTACAAAAGACGGATGTCCCGTTGCACAACCTAGATTAACCAGCCGGCCCTCAGCCAGGATGATTATTTCGTTCCCGTCAACAGTGTACTTGTCTACCTGAGGTTTGATTGTGTCTTTGGAATCGCCATAGTTGTCATTTAACCAGGCCATGTCAATCTCATTGTCAAAGTGGCCGATATTACACACAATGGTTTTGTCACTTAGCGACTTAAACACATCAGCGTTAACAATGTCTTTGTTGCCGGTAGCCGTAACAAGGATGTTCGCCCGGGGGGCTGCGTCTTTCATTTTCTTAACTTCAAAGCCATCCATAGCTGCCTGCAAGGCACAGATTGGGTCAATTTCCGTAACGATCACCCTCACACCTGCACCKYGAAGAGAAGCCGCTGATCCTTTTCCAACATCGCCGTAACCGGCAACAACTGCAACTTTACCAGCGAGCATTAGGTCTGTAGCTCTTCGAATTGCGTCAACCAGTGATTCTTTACAACCGTATTTGTTGTCGAATTTCGATTTGGTTACGGARTCGTTTACRTTTATCGCAGGCATTGGGAGTGTTCCTTGCTTCAYGCGATCATACAAGCGATGCACTCCDGTTGTAGTTTCTTCCGAAAGTCCTTTTATTCCCGCTACAAGTTCCGGATACTTATCCAATACCATATTTGTCAGGTCTCCACCATCGTCCAGGATCAAGTTCAATGGCTTTTTGTCTTCTCCAAAGAACAGTGTTTGCTCAATGCACCACTCGAACTCTTCTTCGTTCATGTCTTTCCATGCATAAACCGAAATTCCTGCTTCTGCAATTGCCGCGGCCGCATGGTCCTGCGTTGAGAAGATATTGCAAGAGGACCAGGTTACCTCGGCACCCAATGCTATCAATGTCTCAATTAATACAGCCGTTTGGATGGTCATATGCAGGCATCCGGCAATTCGGGCACCTTTTAAGGGTTTTTGATCGCCATACTCTTCCCGAAGCGACATAAGCCCTGGCATTTCGGCCTCGGCAAGTTCAATTTCCTTTCTTCCCCAAGCGGCGAGAGTTATGTCTTTTACCTTGTTTTGTATGTGTTCCACTGCAGTGTTTTCCATTATTGAATGAATTAGAGTTCTTCTGTAAATTACGGGTTGCCTGCCCGACCCGATAYTATCGGGACGTTCGGGCGGGCAAAAGTACGGTAAATAATAAAAAAAACCAACCATTTTACAACGGTTGGTATTCTATATAATCAGCGTATTGTCTGTGAAATCCCAGTGCAGGAAATGGGCTAGAGCCCACTTTGCCAAATCCACTTACCGGCTTTGTTAATATAGCCACTTGTTCCATTCTTGTAGCTGCCCACCCGAACTTTCGCCAATCCTCCTTCAAAGTCTGCAGGAATATCATATTGAAAGCTAATCACGACCTCCCCCTGGACATTGATAAACCCCCATTTTCCGTCTTTGGATTCTTTTACACAAGCCAAGCCCTCCGCGAAATGGTGTGCCCCATAAAACTGTGGATTAACCGCAATRTCTCCTTCTTTATTGATGTATCCGTACTTTCCGGTTTTGAATGATCCTATTCTAATCAAAGCCAATCCGTCTCTGAATGTAAAGGCTTTGTCAAACATTGGTTCAATTACGAAATTGCCTTTCTTGTCAATAAATCCCCACTTTCCGGTTTGTTCGCTACCGATTCGAACATTGGCCGTGCCCTCCGAAAAGTCAAAAGATCCATCAAATCTGTATCCGAGTACCAATTTGCCGGTTTTATCAACAAATCCCCACTTTCCGGTTTTGTAATCTCCTTGCTTTACCCGAGCCATTCCTTCCTTGAAGTCATAAGCGGCATCGTATTGAGGTTTTAGGACATAGTTKCCRGTTTTGTCGATATACCCCAGCTGTTCTCCAACCTGAACACGACCTACGCCTTCGTTAAAATCATATGCGTAATCAAATTGRGGATCGATAATGACCTTTCCAGCTTTGTCTATATATCCCCAAACCCCTTCGWGCTTCACCGCTGCCAGGCCTTCCGAAAAGTCCATAACCCTGGTGTACTTCGCTTCAATTACAAGCTTTCCAGTCTTGTCAATAAATCCTCTTTTTCCYTGAATTTTGACATGTGCCAATCCCTCAGAAAACCCAGCAGCATAGTCGTACTGAGGYTGAATTACCATCTTTCCAKTYTTGTCAATGAAACCATATTGTCTRTTGTCAGAAATGGTATACAATCCCTCATTCTGTCCAAATAATTGCGTTGCGTAAACCATGACAACGAGCAGGAAAATATATTTGGAGTCAAAGCTCTTTATCAATAAATTCATCTTGAAATCTGTTTTTTATTAAGGGATAGACTAAAGTAGTAAATTTTRGATATCCCGACAAATATATAAATATTTACATTTGGCAATCAATTACTATACCATACGTRCATGGGAATATTGATCCGAAAAGAGCTTGGGAAAGGAGCTTTATTAGGGGTTTGGAAAATYGAGGAAGATRAGGATTGGTATTTCAGCAATCCYTTATTGACCGAGCGCGTTCAAATTCGCATTGACGCATATAAATCTGTTCAGAGAAAACTRCAGGGTATCGCYGTTCGCATTCTCATAAAGAACCTTCTGCCTCAGGAGGACAACGTCGATATTGATTATGATGAGAAAAGTAAACCCTTTTTCGTATCGTTGAAGGCTAAAATTTCAGTGACTCACTCAGAGGATATGGTAGCGGTCCTGATTTCAGATCAGGGAGAGGTAGGGGTGGATATTGAAAAATGCAATACAAAAGTGAAGCGTATTKTTCATAAATTCATGAATGAAATGGAGTATGAGACATACATAAGCCTARAGGATCCGGGAAAGACGGATTATCTNMMMNATAATCTGGGGTGCCAAAGAGTCCTTGTACAAGTTGTATGGAAAGGGAAACCTGGATTTTCGAAAGCACTTGTTGGTGCGTGAATTTAAGTTGAAGTCGGAAGGGGATTTTGTGGGTGTAATAGATAAAGATGATAAAATGATCAAGGTAGATGGTTACTATTCAAAAGTGGGTAAATTTGTCTTGGTGTATGTTCTTGAAAAGGTGGAGCACCTCGCCGTGTAAGGATAATGATTCTGTATCATGAGCACTATATATAAAGAGATATTAAAATCTGCGAAAGCGGGGCGCAAGCAATTTGCGATCCTTGTGGATCCTGATAAATCCAACCTGGAAGAGGTTAGGGAGTTGGCTTTTACAGCCCAGGGCTGCGGTGTAGACTATATATTGGTTGGTTCCAGCCTTTTGACTGATGGAAATATGGAACGTTGCATCAGTTCAATTAAAGAATTCTGTAATATTCCCGTGCTCTTGTTTCCGGGAAACACCTTGCAGGTGAATCCCCTCGCAGATGGCATTTTGTATCTGTCATTGATTTCCGGGCGCAACCCGGATATGCTCATAGGTAATCACGTAATTTCGGCGCCCTTGGTCAGATCGGCTGAGCTGCAGGTCATTCCGACCGGTTATATGCTGATTGAAAGCGGAAATATCACTACAGTATCTTACATGAGTAACACTATTCCTATACCAAGGAAGAAGAATGAGATTGCCGCATGCACTGCAATGGCCGGAGAAATGCTGGGGTTGAAGCTGATTTACCTGGAGGCGGGTAGTGGAGCCAAAGAAACTGTACCTGATAAAATGATTCGGGCGGTCAAGGAATCAGTGAAAATTCCGGTAATTGTTGGGGGCGGCATACGAACCGTGGGGCAAGCTGAAGAAGCTTGCCGTGCAGGAGCTGACCTGATCGTTGTGGGAAATGTGTTGGAAAAGGACCCGGGTCTGATGGAAAGTTTAAGCCTTGCGGTTCATGAAACCGTTTCAGTAAGTTGACACGGCTGAGTCAACATCCGTAGCCCAGGCATGTATTCCGCCTTTTAGGTTCAAYARATTGGTATATCCTTCATKGTGCATCAGGTGCATAATTGCATTGGCACTGCGCATTCCGTGATGACAGTGTACAACKACAGTCTTTTCTTTTGATATTTTATCTGCATTKTCAGGTATGGTGCCGAGCGGAATGAGCTCTCCRCCCAGATTGCAAATGTCATATTCATTGGTCTCTCTTACGTCAATAATCTGAATATCTTCATCGTTGTCAAGACGGCTTTTGAGTTCAGTGGCGGTGATTTCTTTTAAGTCCATATTTGTTGARTTGGTGTGATTGATAGTGCAAAATTCTTCATAATCAATGAGCTTGTCAATCTTCAGGTTTTCCGGATTGAGCGAAATTAAGAGTTTATTTGTCTCCATGGTAAGTACATTCAAGATCATCAGCTCTCCTGATAATACTTCCCCTATCCCTGCAAGTATTTTTATTGCCTCATTCGCCTGGTAGCCTCCCACAATTCCCGGCAACACACCTAAAACACCGACTTCTGAGCAATTGGGCACATCTTGCGGATTTGGAGGTTCGGGATAGAGACACCTATATGTCGGRCCACCATTCAAATTGAAAACAGAAATCTGTGCCTCAAATTTGAAGATGGAGCCCATRAYAAATGGCTTTTTCAAYATTACGCAGGCGTCRTTCACAAGATATCGGGTGGGGAAGTTGTCYGACCCATCCAGAACCAGRTCATAGCCGGAGATGAGCTGCAATGCATTTTGGCTGTTCAGTCGTGTCATRAGYGCTTCGACCTTGATCAGCGGATTTTGGGCCGCTARCTTTTCCGCYGCTGTCTTTGCCTTTGATTTACCAATRTCCTCGTTRGCATAAAGGACCTGCCTTTGCAGATTAGAGATATCGACCACATCATCATCYASAAYACCAATTGTCCCGACACCTGCCGCACATAAGTACATAAGAGCTGGACATCCAAGACCTCCGGCGCCGACTACGAGGACTTTGGCAGACTTTAGCTTTTCCTGTCCTTYAGTTCCGAATTCGGGCAGAATAACGTGTCGGTGATAGCGTTGTTTTTCCTGATCCGAAAGCATCTAGGCAGGTTCGCACTGCAGCACCTGATCCCAGTCCTTCCAAAYGGGCTCATAACCATTCGAGGTTATCATACTGCTAATTTCATGTGGYGTACGGTTGTCATCTATTGAGAATTGTTCCAGTGAGCTCTSGGTATYSGCATATCCTCCCGGATTGGTCTTGCTTCCCGCACTCATTGTTGTTATTCCCAATTTGACCGCGTTATTTCTGAAGCTTTCGCTTTCTCGTGTGGATAAGGAGAGTTCCACCTCTTCATTGAATATGCGGTAAGCACAGATAAGTTGGACCAGTTCTTTTTCAGACATATTTGATTTGAGATCAATTCCCCCAGCGCATGGCCGCAATCTGGGAAAGGAGATACTGTATTTGGTTTGCCAATAAGTGCGTTCCAGATAATCGAGATGAAGGGCAGTGAAAAAACTATCTGTTCTCCAATCYTCCAGTCCAATTAATGCACCYAGYCCAATCTTGTGAACACCTGCACGTCCGAGCCGGTCAGGTGTTTCAAGTCTATACTGAAAATTCGATTTTTTGCCTTTCGGATGGTGTGTTTTGTATTCCTTTTCATGATAGGTCTCCTGGTAAACCAGGACGGTGTTTAATCCAAACGGTGTGAGCARGGCATAGTCTTCCTCATCCAAAGGCTGCACCTCCAGGCTAATATGAGAGAAATGYGGGCGGATRAGCTCCAGGGCMTGCTGGAAGTATTCRATTCCGACAGTTTTATTGGCCTCMCCKGTSACYARTARAATATGGTCAAATCCCATWGCYTTKATTAYRGCRACNTYCGNCMAKGATYTCYTTATCATYKARCGTTTTYCNTGRGANTGTCAACATCMWGTGAGAAWCCRCARTAGGTGCAGATATTTTGACAYTCATTGCTCAAGTACATCGGTACGAAAAGCTGGATGGTCTTGCCAAATCGCTTTTGTGTCAGCTGATGGCTTAGTTGGGCCATCTGTTCAAGGTAAGGTCCTGCGGCTGGTGAGATGAGGGCTTTGAAGTCTTCTAAGTTTCTCGCGGATTTGCTAAGCGCCGTTTCAACATCCYGGTGTGTTTTTGARTAGATAGAAGCCGTTGCGGCTTCCCAATCAACATTGCTGAATATGTTTGTAAATGAGCGCATAATGCAAAATCACCAATTCATGGAGAGGGGCAAAGTGAGGTTTGTTTGTAGCATGTTTAAGTAGGTATATGTATAACCAATTGTTTCCCGGTATTTTGCTTCTCGGATTTCGATTACCTGGATGACGACTCCTCCAGGAATGCTGTCAAAGGACTACTCTTATCCGCTTCATCGACACGCCGACCTAACCGCGCTTCAAAAGCCATYCTGCCCGCTTCAACAGCCATCTTGAATGCTGTGCCCATAGCCACCGGGTTTTCGGAAACTGCTATTGCAGTATTGACCAAAACAGCATCCGCTCCCATTTCCATGGCAGCAGCAGCATGGGACGGTGCTCCGATTCCCGCATCTACAACAACCGGGATATTACTCTGTTCGATAATAATCTTCAGCATRGMKYSSRTSKYMAGKCCTTKRTTWGARCCWATKGSAGMKCCCAAAGGCATAACCGCAGCAGTACCTACATCCTCCAGCCTTTTACAAAGTACTGGGTCGGCATGACAGTAGGGCATGACGATGAAACCAAGTTTCACCAATTCCTCAGCCGCCCGTAACGTTTCAATAGGRTCAGGCATTAAGTATTTGGGGTCAGGATGGATTTCAAGTTTTAACCAATCAGTTTCCAGTGCTTCCCTTGCCAATTGAGCTGCAAAGACTGCTTCCGTGGCTGTCCGTGCTCCCGAGGTGTTGGGAAGTAGGTTGAATTGAGGATGGTTTAGGTGTGCCAGGATATYATCATCTTTGTTCTCCAGATCCACCCGYCTTAAAGCAACAGTTACCAACTCGGAATCAGAGGCCAACAAAGCCTCTTCCATAAGAACGTTGGATGAGAATTTTCCCGTTCCAGTAAATAACCGGGAAATAAACTCCTTTCCTGCAATTTCAAAGGCTTGGTTCATTGGACAGTTTCAAGGATTGATCTCAATTCATGAGCGAATTTTGCGCTGGCTATGATTTTATATTCCGACTGAACAACTGCAGCGGATACTGCACACCCATAAAGACCTGCATCAATTATTCCCTCAACATCAGATCTGTCAATTCCTCCAACGGCTATRATAGGAATTGTTGGTTGCAGAACTCGTGCAGCTTCAGCTACAATMAATTGCATGTGTTCCAAACCAAGAATGGTATTTAGATTTTTCTTGGTGTCAGTGAAGCGGTACGGCCCTAATCCAATATAATCGACTCCCTGTTGGCCCAGTTTGACGACCTCTTCAATTGCATTGGCTGTACCTCCAATGATCTTGTCATTTCCAAGAATCYTACGGGCCTCTTTRATGGGCATATCTGTCCTRCCCAGATGAACACCATCCGCATTCAATTCTTTCGCAAGATGGACATTGTCGTTAATGATAAAAGTGGCSTTGTACTTTTTGCAAATGCTTTGCACCTCCTCTGCAATCGTTTTCCAACTTTGCGTGTCGCAGTCCTTTACACGGACTTGCACCCATGAAGCACCGCCCAAACAAGCGAATTCCGCGAGRTCAGCATGTGAATGTCGTTCTATATCAGCGGTAATAAATTGGTATTCAGCTATACGCTTTTTCATTTTTTTGAGGACTATGCGAACCCAAAAGGCTCGKATTACTGTTTAAAAAAGTATTGACATAGTTCTTGGCTCGATTACAACTATCCTCCACGTTATTTCCCTTTGCCAGATGAGCAACAATCGCTGCCGACAAGACACAACCGGTCCCATGTTTATCATAGGGTAGCCTGGCTCCATGAATGACGCTTGTATCTCTGTTATGGAACAAAATGTCATTTGCGTGTTCAGACTGGCCGTGACCGCCCTTTAGCAGCACAGAACAATACATCGACAACTCTATACCTGTCTCACCCCCACGGACTTGCGGAAATAATTTTTCCATCTCTATGATGTTTGGGGTGAATAAGTCAATTGTATTGAAAATATCAAGATCGGGCTCAATAAAGCTATCACTATGAAAAGTAAATCCCGAGCTGGATGCAAGGATCGGGTCCCAGACGATGCAGATCTCTGGATTTTTCTCTTTTAAATAAGCCAATGTCATCTTGAGTACCTCCCAGCTTTCAATCAAACCAATTTTGACATGCCCAATTTCATGAGCGTCGAACAGAGGATCTAATTGCTTTACAATTTCTGCAAAGCCCAACCAGGAGAGGCCAGAGAACGTGTGTTCATTTTGATAGGTTGTCGCCGTACTTATACCAAATCCCTGAACACCGAGCGCCTCAAATGTCTTGACGTCGGATAATATTCCGGCACCTCCACTTGGATCCAGTCCAGCTATGCTGACACAGTACTTTGTTGCAGGCATAGGTTTTTGATCCTTATGAATTTGGCAAGTGGATCTGGACTTTTCCAGATAGCCCCGAGGACTGCAGCTCCTGTAAATCCCATTTCTCTCACCTTYTCTATTTTGTCCTCCTCCACACCGCCTAGTGCGATTGTTTTGTGCTCCAGTTTGTCGAATATGACAGACAGGTTGTGTTTGGCAAACTGGCCCTTGTGGTTAGCCTTGGAGACGCTGTCGAAAACCGGGCTTAGGAAAGAATAGTCATAWTTACTGCCACCTTCAATCAGCGTTTCCAGGGAATGAAACGAGGTGGACATGGTCATTAGCGGATGCTTGACCTTGAGGTACTTCATGTGAAACCATGTTCTGAATTTCTTCTTTCTGTCTCTGCTGGTCAGGTGTATTCCTTTCAAACCATATTTTGGAACGAGCTCATGTTTTGAATGCAAGACCACTCTGTTCAGGTATTTCTGAGGGATTTGTTTTAAAAAATCCTCTATATCCGCCTTGGATGCACCAGGCTTTCTGAGATGGAAAGTCTCYAATCCATTTTTGAACAACGAGGTCACCGTCTCAGGCTCCCTTTTGTGTATTTTCCTCCTTGATAGTATAATTAACTTCATGCGCTTACAAATACAATTCACCTCCCGCTTCTGTAAATTCAGTYGCTTTTTCCTTCATGCCCTTTTTAAGAGCAACCTCTTCTTCCAGGTTGTGTTCTTTCGCGTAGTTGCGAACATCCTGAGAGATTTTCATTGAGCAAAAATGTGGTCCGCACATGGAACAAAAGTGCGCTACCTTCGCATTATCTGAAGGCAATGTTTCGTCGTGAAATTCGCAGGCGGTTACCGGATCGAGCGAAAGGTTGAACTGGTCCTCCCACCGAAATTCAAATCTGGCTTTACTCAGTGCATTATCCCTGGTATATGCTCCTGGATGTCCCTTGGCGAGATCMGCGGCATGTGCCGCAATTTTGTARGTAATTACCCCATCTTTGACGTCCTTTTTATTGGGAAGTCCCAGGTGCTCTTTCGGGGTTACATAACAGAGCATGGCACATCCAAACCATCCTATCATGGCCGCACCGATACCGGAGGTAATATGATCGTAACCCGGTGCTATATCCGTAGTAAGTGGCCCAAGGGTATAAAAAGGTGCTTCCTGGCACATTTCCAGTTGTTTGTCCATGTTTTCCTTGATCATTTGCATGGGTACATGGCCGGGCCCCTCAATCATTACCTGGACATCGTGTTTCCACGCGATCYTGGTRAGTTCKCCCAAGGTTTCCAGTTCTGCAAATTGTGCTTCATCATTGGCATCCGCCAGACAACCTGGCCTCAATCCGTCACCAAGAGAAAAGGCCACATCATAGGCTTTCATGATCTCACATATTTCTTCGAAGTGGGTGTAGAGAAAACTCTCCTTGTGATGKGAGAGACACCATTTTGCCATAATCGATCCACCGCGGGATACAATTCCCGTTACTCGCTTTGCAGTCATGGGCACGTATCTGAGTAGGACCCCGGCGTGGATGGTGAAGTAGTCAACACCCTGCTCGGCCTGCTCAATCAATGTRTCYCTGAAAAGTTCCCAGGTCAGRTCTTCTGCTTTCCCATTTACTTTCTCAAGGGCCTGGTAAATWGGCACGGTACCTACAGGAACGGGGGMGTTTCGTATGATCCACTCYCGTGTTTCRTGWATGTTGTTYCCCGTGGATAGGTCCATTATRGTGTCGGCTCCCCATCTGCARGCCCATACGGCTTTTTCAACCTCTTCCTCAATGCTGGATGAAACAGCAGAGTTRCCAATATTGGCATTGATCTTCACCAAAAAATTACGACCGATGATCATCGGCTCRCTTTCCGGRTGGTTGATGTTGTTGGGAATAATGGCCCTGCCCGCTGCAATCTCATCCCGTACAAATTCCGGCGTGATTCTACCTGTTGGCGTGTTAGCACCAAATGAATTTCCCCGATGTTGAATCCCGGTGTCTGCTGCCGCATCGTATTTCTGGTTTTCACGGATGGCAATGTACTCCATCTCAGCCGTGATGATRCCTCGTTTGGCGTAATGTAATTGGGACACATTGGCTCCCGGCTTCGCCTTTAGTGGTTTTTTTATGTGTTCGAATCTCAAGAAATCCAAATCCGATTTTAACAATCGCTCCTTGCCAAAATCTGAGGAGATATCATCCAGCAGTTCAACATCTTTTCGGTCGAAAATCCATTGTTCGCGCAATCGGCACAGTCCATTCCTGACATCAATTTTCTGTTCAGGATCTGTATAKGGCCCACTCGTATCATAGACCGTTACCGGAGGATTTTCAACACTTTCGCCAGCTTGCCCATTTCCAGGTATTTGCGATTTGGTCAAAGYRATYTCYCGCATCGCTACTTTGATAKCGTGCAGTTCACCTTKWACAAACACCTTTTTGGAGGCCGGAAAGGGCTCTCTTGAGATACTTGCTTCTGATGGTAACTTCTCCTCCTTCATRTGGTCATAATTTGTTGATTAACATTACTAKCCCCCTTGGGTAGCGTGTATGATRAGRACCTTGTCATTTTGGTGTAACTCATGYTCCTTCCATTCACTTTTGGCAATTACACACTCATTTACGGCAACGGCAATTCCCCGTACGCTGCTAAAGTCTTCAGTGCTTAGATATTCACTGAGATTTAAACTGGATTGAATGGATACCTCCTTGTCGTTAACCGTTATTTCTATCATACCATAGGTATCTACACCTAATATGTGCTTAAAAGAATAAAAAACAACTTTGGAGAAATATTGAGAGGCCTCAAACTTTTTCCTTCGATAGTATCAACTATATCAGGTTCAAGGGGTATAATCTCAGTCCTGATTTAAATGCAMGCATGTATTTCCGGACACCCCCAAAGCGCGAAACAAAGGTAGAAACGCTTTTGCTTTATGCCAAGATAAAGTTGATAAATTCACCATGTTTCAGGTTGGCCCGGGGGAATAGAATCAGTCGGAGAAATTGGATCACTTACGGGAATGAGGGTACTTGTGAAAATGTGACCGGTACAGCCGTATCATGCCATGGCTCTACCCAATCTGGTGGGGGTTGGTGCTCCTCAAATTGAGCGCATGTCCCGGCTCTACAAATTTGCGGCATGCACTGTCTTTGCCAATCAAAAAGAGGCACCTGTTCTGGTCATCRMTTRCYCSTGAAGACTCCMNAATAGAGSTRAATTTATCCTCCGCAATCGCAACTATTSGAAAAGTGTATGATCGTGTTGGGCAGCAACTCTTTGTATTCCTTTTGGCGTGAATCACTCATTTCAATTACGCGCATATCCAATNNRKMKRWCTTTTTAAGGTTGCTRATTTGATAAGGCAGGCTTTCAATTTCGTTGCTCCACATATCGAGGTATTCCAAATTTTCAACTTCCCCAATTTCYGCGGGTAGATAGGAAATATCATTTTGGCAAATAATGAGTCGTTTGAGATTTTTAAGCTTGCCAATATCAGGGGGAAGAGTGGTTAGTTTGTTCTTTGAAATATCGAAATCTGTAAGGTTGGTGAGTGTTCCTATATCCCTCGGAATTAATCGAATCTTGTTTTTACTGAGATCCAATTCGTTGAGGTTTTTGAACTTAAATATCTCTTCCGGAAATTCCGTGAACTTCATTCGTCTGAGCACCAAAATGTAAACGCTATCTGGATTTTTCAATGCTTCCTCAAGGGAAAAGTGAACGGGAACTTGCGCGAGTTGTGCAGAATCCAATACCTGGCCAAGGGTATTRCTTAGACCCATGATGATGAGCAGAGATGTTGCAAATAGTCGCATCTTGCTTGGTTTTAAACTAATTGCTCAATAATTTATTTGCTGACTCCTTGTCCTTTTCTAGCTGAGCAGCCAAGCTCTCAAGAGAGTCAAATTTCACTTCATCTCGTATCCTGGCAATTAAGTTCACCCTAATTTGTTTTCCGTAAATGTCCTGATCAAACTCAAAAATATGAATTTCTATTTTTCTCTTAGGAGCAGCTGTGGTTGCTTGTACGGTTGGTCTTAGCCCAATGTTCATCATGGCCTTGTATTCTTTATCCGCTAGCAATACACTTACTGCATAAACACCATCAGCAGGAATTAACTTCATCTCATTCTCAATGTATAAATTGGCCGTGGGATAACCAATTKTACTRCCCARRCCATCGCCTTTGACCACTTCTCCACTTAACATGTACGGCTGGCCAAGGAAAGCCCTGGCTGTTTCAACATCACCATTKCGAATAGCATTTCGAATTTTGGTGGAGCTAACATCTACATTGTCGATGTCTGCCGCTGGGATTTCGTCGACCTCAAACCCATAAATAGGGCCACACTCCAGAAGGTGTTCCAATTTGCCTTCGCGGTTTCTGCCGAATTGGTGGTTGTAACCGATTACGAGCCTTTTGATCTTGATTTGACKGACCAGTAGATCTCGTATRAATTCGACCGAACTCAAACGCGAGAATTCCTTGGTAAACGGATGAATRATCAGATGATCAACKCCGCARCGCTCCAAYAACTCTATCTTCTCCTCCCTCGTGGTAAGCAGCTTTAGGTCGTTTTGTTCTGGAAAYAATACAAGTCKTGGATGAGGTGAAAAAGTCAAGAGTACRGTTTCYCCATTGATTTCATCCGCAATARTTTTCAGCCGATYCAGGATGGTCTGGTGCCCGAGATGAACACCGTCAAAAGTRCCGGTGGTGAGAACAGGGAAGGATACGTTTTGAAAATCCCTAATGCTRTAGTATATCTTCACAAAAAGTCCTGGAAATATTCRTTCAAAATTAGAGAAATAAATAATTAATGCTCTTGCTAAATCTGGATTAATTATAGTAATTTTGCGCGCAKAAAATCGCACGTAAATCATAAGATTTATYAATTCATTTAAGAAAACATGGCCAAACAAACGGGRAAAATAACTCAAATTATCGGACCGGTAATTGACGTTACTTTTGAAGCAGCAGAGGGGAAAGCGGATCTGCCAAATATTCTGGATGCGTTAAAAATTGAAAGAGAGGGGAAGGACCCTATTATTCTTGAATGCCAGCAGCATATAGGTGAGGATACGGTAAGGACAATCTCAATGGATTCATCTGATGGGTTGAGAAGAGGAATGCCGGTTATAGCCATGGGTTCTCCAATTAAAATGCCWGTTGGTGATCAGGTTAAAGGCCGATTGTTTAACGTGGTTGGCGATTCAATTGATGGTATAGGCCCGGTCGATAAATCTTCTGGATATCCAATTCACCGGGACCCGCCTTTGTATGAGGAACTTTCAACTTCTCAGGAAGTGCTTTTTACAGGAATTAAAGTAATTGACTTGATCGAGCCTTATGCAAAAGGGGGCAAGATTGGTYTATTTGGTGGTGCTGGAGTTGGCAAAACAGTATTGATCATGGAACTGATCAACAATATTGCAAAAGGATATGAAGGACTGTCGGTATTTGCTGGCGTTGGTGAGAGAACCAGAGAAGGTAATGACCTGCTTAGGGAGATGATCGAATCTGGCGTTATCAAATATGGAGACGATTTCATCAAATCTATGGAAGAAGGGGGTTGGGACCTCAGYAAGATTGACTTAAATGAGTTGAAAGATTCGCAGGCCGCWTTGGTTTTTGGACARATGAACGAGCCTCCSGGAGCAAGGGCAAGGGTAGCACTRTCCGGATTGACTTTGGCGGAATATTTCCGCGATGGAGATGAGGAGACAGGCGGTCGTGATATCCTGTTCTTTATGGATAATATCTTTAGGTTTACACAAGCTGGGTCTGAAGTATCCGCACTGTTGGGTAGGATGCCTTCAGCRGTTGGATATCAGCCTACACTGGCRTCTGAGATGGGTGCAATGCAAGAGCGKATCACCTCTACMAAGAGAGGGTCTATTACATCVGTTCAGGCAGTTTATGTRCCKGCGGATGACCTTACGGATCCCGCACCGGCTACAACATTYGCCCACCTTGATGCAACGACGGTTCTCTCAAGAAAGATTGCTGAGTTGGGCATCTATCCAGCGGTAGATCCCCTGGATTCTACTTCYAGAATATTGACACCGGAAGTAGTTGGTGAGGARCATTACAAWACSGCSCAAGCGGTTAAGGAGATTCTTCARCGCTATAAGGAACTGCAGGACATCATTGCAATTCTCGGTATGGATGAACTGTCTGAAGAAGACAADTTAGCTGTTCATAGGGCTCGAAGGGTGCAGCGATTCCTGTCKCAGCCATTCTTTGTMGCTACGGCATTTACGGGTCTGCCGGGAGTGCTGGTACCCATTGAAGAGACAATCAAAGGATTCAATATGATCCTGAACGGGGAAGTYGATAAATATCCAGAAGCGGCGTTTAACCTCGTCGGAACAATTGAGGAGGCGATTGAGAAGGGTGAAAAGATGTTGACTGCAGCGGAGGCTTGAAAATCACAATGAAATGAATATCGAAATTGTAAAACCGGATCAAGAAGTATTTGCGGGGGAGATTGACTCAGTCGTATTTCCGGGAAGCAGTGGATCATTTGGTGTCTTGAATAATCACGCGCCYATGATTTGTACTTTGCAGGAGGGAACAATTGTGGTTAAAGATGCTTCCGGCGAGAAAAACTTCAAAATAGAGGGTGGAGTTGTTGAAATCCTGAATAATAAGATTATTGTACTGGCAGAGTAANTCCTCCCTCGTCGTATTGATACAAATAAGGAGAGCTTTATGCTCTCCTTTTTTTATACAGATTTCTCAATTYCCTATACGCMAACAGATTTCTGACGTTSGCAAGATTGTGCCTTCCATAGGGGCAAATCTGTTAATATTGCTAATTTTGATTTCATAAAATTTCAGATGATGACTAAGACTCTATTAGTAATTCTCTTCTGTAGTTCAATGCTGGTTTCTTTCCAGACCGATGAAGCTGTTCCATACACTACAGTAAAGTTTCCCAGTCAGGATGAATTGGCCATCACAGCYGATCTGTATAAGATCGATGARACCAAGCCCATTATCTTACTCTGCCACCAGGCTGGGTACAGTCGTGGKGAGTACAGGGAAATTGCGGTRAAACTCAATAAACTTGGATTCAATTGCCTGGCGATGGATCAGCGATCCGGAAGCAAGGTAAATGGGGTGGACAATGAAACGGCTARGGGAGCAATGAAGGCRAAGTTAGCAATGCAATATGGTGATGCAGAACAGGATATCAGGGCTGCTATTGCGTATTTGTACCACAGATGGGAGAAGCCGGTAATTATCTGGGGAAGCTCTTATTCRGCAGCACTGGTTCTTAAGATTGGCAAAGAGGACGATCAAGTGGCYGCAATCCTGGCATTCAGCCCRGGTGAGTAYATTGAGGGAACAAATATTAMGGAMGCAGCGACAGGTATAATCAAGCCACTATTTGTCACTTCCTCAAAAAATGAAGGCCCGGCGGTGGCAGATTTGATATCCGGAGTTGTCGGAGACCGGAAAGTACAGTTCATTCCTCAGAGTAAGGGCAAGCATGGGTCAAAGGCCCTCTGGACATCTAGTGAGGGGCATGGGAAATACTGGACTGTAGTGGAGATGTTCCTCTCTAAAATACAGTAACAAGACCATGTCTTCAAAGCGGAAAATACCAAAGCTATTATATGGTGTGCTTTATATAGCAGGGCTCCTTGCTTTCCTGGAGTTCTCGCTGAGGATTGCATTTCCCTTGCCAGAGTTGGCGAATTTCAACAGAATTAATTATCAACCTGGTATTAAGGTTACAAAGAGCGATTACCTCCGAAATATTAACATGCTTTGGTCTTCAACCCTGGATACGGGAGTGGCCTTTGTACACAAGCTTAATTATTATGGTTTCCGGGATTTTAACTGGTCGTTAGAGAAAGCGGAGAAAAAGCAGCGCATCCTTTTCATCGGTGATAGTTTTGTTGAGGGKATGACCTCAGATGGCGARCAGGTTTTAACCAATGGGTTTATTAAMAAAGCWGAGGAAATCAGGGATGACCTGGARGTMTTCAATATGGGTATTATGGGTRTAGGGATCAATGAGTTTATCAACCTCATTGTCGACGYTGTTCCGCTTTTTAAACCTGATCATGTGTTCCTGGTTTTGTGCTATAACGATATCCCCTTTAACCGSCCGTATTTCCCCAAAACTCGAATTACCCCSGAGTATTACGACAATTCTAAGCTGAGGATGGTTCAGCTATACGATATGCTAAAAGCTGACGAACCYCTGCCGTTTCGATTTAATTATGGCAGTAAGAAATTCTACCCAGCRGTTCCGAGTCGCAACAACCCCTGGACGTTATACGAGGACTCACTGCGAAGAGAGGTGATMCCAGCCGTGGCGGAAGCTATGATCAAAGGTGACTTTAACTTTTTTCGGACCAATTGGATTCTGGAAGAAGAGCGTTTCTTGCGATCGACTACAGATTTGAAAGATAAATTCAAACTATTGAATGAATATGTTCATTTAGGWAAAGCTACTTTTTCGGTCTTCTATATTCCCTCCCGCCATCAGGTRTCGACCTACTATTACCAATTTGAGCGACAGCAATGTTTGCGGTGTCCCGAATCATTGGATCTTACCCAAGACCAATATCAAATTCATCGCGATATATTGTCAAAAAATTGCGCTGATCTGGGTATTCCCTTTTATGACCTGACTCCTGAGTTCATTGAGGAAGAAGCAAAGCAAAATCACCTCTATTGGAATTACGACGATCACATGAGGGGGAAAGCGTATTTAATGGCTGGAGAGAAGATATTCAAGTGGTGGAATGGCAAAACTGAGATATCCGAATAGCGATGGGCCGCAAAGAGAAAAGAGCAGCAGAAAAGGCTAAGAGGAAATCGGCCACTACRGTTGACAAGRCSAAAGTGCCWAAGATCATMTACCTGGTMATTGCGGCATTTGCCCTGATTTTATACGCCAAYACATTCAGCCATGATTACGCCCTGGACGATGACGTGATCACACGTGCCAACCGGCACGTACAGAGTGGGTATGATGGGATTCCAATGATTTTTGAAAAAGGTTTTTATCACGGKTTTAATAACGTTAATGAAGGCTCATATCGTCCGATCGTGCTTTTGAATATGGCTATAGAAAAGGAGATTTTTGGGAATGATCCCAGGTACGGACATATATTCAATGTGCTCTTCTATGCCTTAGCTGCTATGATATTGTTCTCACTTCTGCGCAATATGCTAAAAGAAAAGAGTTGGTATCTCGCTTTCATTATTACCCTGCTTTATGTCGCCCACCCCATTCATACAGAGGTGGTAGCCAACATCAAGAGCAGGGATGAGATATTGTGTTTTCTCTTTATTGTATCATCATTGAATTTACTAATGCTACACGTTGAGAAACGCAAGCCTCTCTTTCTGGTCGGTTCTCTGCTCTTGTATTTTGTTTCCTTACTGACCAARGAGTATGGTATTACCTTRATGGCAGTAATACCGTGTATGCTCTATATGTTTACCAATGAAASGGTGAATACGATTGTAAAGCGCACCTTAATGTTTGGAGCTGTTGCCGGTCTTTACTTTATAGTTCGCAGTTCCATTTTGGATAACCTGGCATTTGAGGAAGGGATGCAGGTCATCAATAATAGCCTTGTCGGGGCGGAGTCCTAYGCTGATCGTTTGGCTACCACCGTTCTTATACTGGGAAAATACCTTGTGCTGCTGATTTTTCCACATCCATTGTCCTTTGACTACTCTTTCAATCAAATCCCTATTGTTTCCTGGGCGAGTTTTGGGGCAATAAGTGCATTACTTGCGCACCTGGCCTTAGCTTATGTGTTATACAAGGGTGTGTTGAAGAARATTCCAATAGCGTTTGGTGTCGCCTTTTACCTTTTTACGCTGATTATTGTTTCCAATATTTTTGTGGAGATTGGCGCCACTATGGCCGAGCGATTTTTGTTTACGCCCTCATTGGGCTTTGTAATAGTTCTGGCTTTGACCCTCGCCAGGTTGATTGGATACGATTCGGAAACACAAAAGAGAAGGCTGCCCTATTTTGCTGTGATGGCGGTAATTGTCGGCGTTTATTCCTTCAAAACCGTTGACCGCAACCTGGATTGGAAGAATAATCTGACCTTGTTTGAGGCGGATGTACTGGCTGTTCCCAATAGCGCGCGAGCGCATTTTTCTCTTGCTTCCACCTACAATACRCTTGGGGGCTTGGAAAAGGACCCGGTTAAGAAGACGGAATTGTTGAACAAAGCCATAGTTGGGCTACACAGGAGTTTGGAAATTTACCCGGAATATTCGGCAGCATGGTACAATATGGGAGTGGCRTATTTCAGTGGAGGAGATGAAGAGAATGCCCTTGCMGCTTATCAAAATTGYCTKGCTTCAAACCCGTCYGATAAACAGGCATTGAACAATACTGGGGTGATTTATTTTAACCGAAAAGATTATAATACCGCYATTGGCTATTTCAACAGGGCTATAAGGTCYAACCCCAGCTTTCCTGATCCATATGCCAACCTGGGTGCTTGCTACCACAATATGGGGGAGGCTGAGAATGCAATAAGCTATTATACCMAAGCATTGGCGTTCAATCCCGGGAATCAAATGGTAAACGGTAATTTAGCCAAATTGTATAGTTCAATGGGGAATACAGAGAAGGCGAATTTTTACGGTGCAAGGGTTCAATAGATCATAGAAAGGATATGAAAGTGGATTTAGAGAATTGTAATTGCCCCGTGTGTTTTGCCAATAACGCGAAACACGTATTTGAGGTTAAGAATTTTAATATCGTGAAGTGYGGGGAGTGCACGATGGTTTACGTTAACCCCAGACTWAGGGATAGAAGTATCTAYAATATCTACGAGGAAAATTATTTTCTCAAAGRGGGMTAYACATTTGAGGATTTTGGGTATGGTGATTAYGATTTAACCKCACATCTACGCGATCGCACTTTTGAACGGTGGTATGATGAGGCYCTGCCGTCGTTGAAAGTGAAGGAGGGAAGAGCACTTGATGTAGGCTGTGCTACKGGCAGATTCCTGATGATATTRCAAAGKAAGAAATGGCAAGCGAGCGGAATTGAACTGGACAAGGGAATGTGTGCCCAGCTTATCGAAAAGGGCTTTGATGTGAGTAATAGTCCATTGGAAGAGCAAAAAACGGACACAACMTATGACTTGATCACCTTATTTGACGTAGTTGAACACTTACCGCACGTTCAATTGGACTTTAAGAAACTGCACAGCTTGTTATCTGAGGAGGGTTCCATTGTAATGGTTACCCCGAATTTTGAAAGTGTCCAGAGCAAGATGTTTCGCAAGAGGTGGTTTCAGCTTAAACCCAGGGAGCATATAAGTTATTTTTCYCCGAAAACTTTGCARCGCATAGCTGAGGAAAATGGATTTAAAGTTGTCAAGGCGTTTTCTACCGGACAGTAYGCYGATTTAGGATTCATCAACCATCGTTTGCGTAGATATGATTTCCCTGTCCTGGCATCAATATTTGATAAGTTCATCGGACTATTCGGATTGAAAGATACTTCCTGGTATATCGGAACCGGAAGCACATTCTATATTCTTCAGAAGGCATAGTCGCGTAAAATCGTAATTAGTTTATTAGTCAATCGTTATAGTTTACCCGTTTTTAGTCTTTTTGGTTAGTTTAGAGTTTCAATTTAGAGTGCTCCTGGCAAATTTTTTTGGCGACAGGTATAGAGAATTGATGAATTTRGKTTTTTGAAATTACGTGATTTRGACAACNCCAAACCAGGAACCAAAAATCAACCAGGAGCGATAATTTATCAGACTGATTAGTCTCATGCAGCCAGCTACTATTAARACCATAGATCGCGTTATTGGCAAACCCATTTGTTTCGCCCTGACYGYCYTAAGGCGTATTTTYCCCAGCAGGAARGTGRYRCAACCATCTTCAATTCTGTTTTTCAAGCTGATTGAACAGGGAGCCACRGTATTGGCTTACAGTGCAATTGAGAGTGCSGTGAATAGGGTAGGGCGTGAGAATGTTTTCTTTTGYGTATTTCAGGAAAATMGACCCATCCTGGATATTATGGATGTAATTCCTGAAGAGAATGTAATTGAGATACGGCAGGATAACCTRTTKRTTTTCGCTGTTGATGTTTTCAARCTACTGCGAAGATGCCGATCAGAAAAGATTGACACTACCATAGACATGGAGTTTTTCTCAAGGGCGGCAGCGATYCTGGCCTATTTRAGTGGAGCGAAGAACAGGGTTGGTTTGCATCGATTTGAAAGTGAACTTCCATATAGAGGTGATTTGATGACGCAYCGCATTCAATACAATCCATATTTGCAYATCTCCAGGGCTTATTTGCAATTGGTSGAATGTTTGGGTCATGATCCAAATGAGGTTCCAATGTTTAAAGAGCCTGTCAAATCCCTGAAAACCAAGGCGCCCAAATTTGAACCCACCGGAGAAGAGAGAAGAGCTATAGATGCCTTGATCAATGAGAAATTAGGTGGAACTCATAACCGGCCCTTGATTTTGCTGAATCCCAACGCCAGCGATATGCTGCCGCTTAGGAAATGGCCTACTGATCGCTTCGTGGCGCTGGGCCAGCGATTGCTGGAGGATTATCCTGAGGCGACCATCGTTCTCACGGGTGCACCATCCGAGAAGGACTCCTGTGAGCAAGTTCGACAGCAATTCAACAATGAGAAAGTGATCTCAGTAGCCGGTTATACCACATTGCGAGATCTGCTTGTATTGTATTCTTTGGCGAATGTGTTGGTCACCAACGACAGTGGCCCRGGCCACTTTGCTTCCATGACTGATGTTCAAACGGTAGTAATGTTTGGTCCTGAAACGCCAGAGCTATTTGGACCATTGGGCGACRATATTCATATGATATGGACAAACCTGGCTTGCAGTCCTTGTGTGAATGCCTTTAACCACAGGTTCTCACCGTGTASTGATAATGTGTGTATGCAGGAAATAGCCGTGGATGTRGTGTATGAGCAGGTTAGGCTTTTRCTTGAAAGCTACAAATCCACTTCAGAAATCCAGGCTCAATAATCTTCGCAAAGAGGATTAGAACATTGCTCCGCCCGATTTCTTTTGGAACGGATTAGGGTTAATGAATCGCAATGAGATCTCAACTCCACCCGTAGCGCCAGCAGTGGTAGAAAGATCGGATAGCGTGAGATCATAACTCACACCTATTGCGAAACTCGATATTTCAAAATAAACGGAMGGAATAAAAGCRTCACCAATCCTGTAATGACCACCCAGAAAAATAGCGGATTCTTTGATAAAGCCAGTGTATYTAGCTTCTTCGCTCAAYGCATATCTTATCATRMCACCTACCAAAACCTCCTGCTGCGTTTTCTGTTTGTRTACCAGAAAACCTGGTACAATAGCCAATGAGGTGTTCGCAATACCAATATGCGTCTTTCCATGGATGACTATTTTCGAGTATAGTTTCTCTACCTCATCGAKATAGAATTGTTGTTTTGGCTGATTTAAATGAAAGACGGCAATGCCAAAATTMGCYGATACYCTGTCGTTTGCCGTCATATTCGATGGCCGCGAGTTAAAATTCCASGTGAYTCCCGCTCCAAAATCGGCGTAGGAGGCATTGTCMCCTAAATTCGCGTTGCCTTCTTTAGGATCCAAAGCGGGATTGGGTTGACCTGTTGTAGCGTCGTACTGGTTGCCCCACTCTAACTTTGTATTCTTAATACCCTTTTGCCCAAAGCCACCATTGAACCCAGCTGAAAGAACGTGTTTGTCATTGATCTTTACCAAGCTCGACAGGGCACCTAATACCTGGGTTGTTCCAAATTCGGATTTTCCAGCCTTGTCTGTATATACGGTTAAACCCGCTCCAAGACGGACCTTTGTCCACTTGCTCTTGAAGATTCCACCATCAACTGAGAACATGCTCGTTGTATAGGGGTTCCCAATATTTTGCCATTGATTCTTATAGTTCACGATTCCACGAATATCTCCATTGAAGACCCCTGCATTAGCCGGATTAATGAGAAGGGGGGTTTCATAAAATTGTGAGAAGTGTACATCCTGTGCTGTGACACATGGTCCCACCAACRCAATGAACGGACACATAAGTATCGTGACTAGTAAGAAGAATTTTGCGAGGRGGTTCATATGNCGGTSTNTGKWRMRYTRYYRYAAANACYWKYWMWWRTTGTAATGTAGACAAGTCTACGACAGAGATACCCCTATGGGACTCCAGTTTTGCTACACTGATATGGAAGAACTTCATATGTTTACCTCCTCCTCCTAAAGCATTGTTCTACCGGAAGTTTGCTCGTTGAAATTGTCCTCAATCCATCATAGCCCTGCTTGTCCTGGGCCATCCGAGTCTGTAGCCGAGGAAAATCTCATGGGTGCCAGATGAGTATGTTTTGATATTTGTCAATGTGATATCATAGGAGTATCCAAAGCTGAAGTCACCTTTCTCCAATCCCAGCATTGCCACAGCGGCGTCGCCCATTCTATAGGAAAAGCCAAGCCAAATCATCTCCTTATAGATAATCTTGGAATTGATATCGAACTGCAAGGGCGCTGCGGCAGTTGCCTTGAGCATGAGCGATGGCTCTAATTCTACGTCATTACTAATCCCAAATTTATAACCACCCGATACATAAAAGTGTCGGGTCATCTTGTTGAGTTGATTGTCTGGGCCAATGTCAACTTGCATTTGAATGAGCTGAGGAACAGCCAGCCCAATGTAGTAATCCTTGCCGTAATACAACATTCCAAATGTAGCTTCGGGCACAATTCGAGAGACCATTTCGCCTTGAATTGCCAGATCACCTGGTTCATCTGTAGTGAGTATAGATTTGTCGAGGTTGTATTGAAAAACCATTGCTGACACTCCAAATGACAATTTGGAATTATCAAAAGGAATATGGAAAGCATAGGAAGCCATGCCACCGTTGCGGCTTGTTGGTCCGGTTTGGTCGCTGTACAAAGCTATCCCCAATCCCATATTATCCTTAAGGGCGAAATGCCCGCTTAATGTGGCCGTTTTCGGAGCATCTGTAAATCCAGTCCACTGATTTCTGAAGGAGGCAGTGATTACCGTATAATCCTTACTTCCAGCATGTGCTGGATTGTGCAGGTATGGATTGAACATGTACTGGCTGTGAAAATGCAGCTGTTGTGCATTAATGCTCCCGATACCAAGCGAACACAAAATCAAATAGAATGATGCAGTCTTTTTCATCTAACCACTGTAATTGATCCCGTAAAAGGATCTTGATTATCATCTAAAACAATAATATAATAATATGTTGCCGCTGCAACGTCCGATCCTTCATAAGTGCCATCCCAGGGTTCCGAATATCCGTCTGAAGAATACAATAAAGAACCCCAGCGATTATATATTTCCACAGTGTTGTCCGGATACTTTTGTATGCCCTTAATGATCCAGGTATCATTTATAATATCGCCGTTGGGGGTAAAGGATGAAGGAATACTGAAACAATCTGGGTCAGTTTGTACAATTGTACTGTCAACGGCCGGGCAGTTCTGAGCATCCAGCATACCAACATAGTATGTGCCTGCTGATAAATTTGCCACACTTGGAGCAATGGATAAAAAAGCGAAGTTTTCATCGGTCCAGAGGAAAGAATAAGGCGCCAAACCTCCGCTAAATATTGCAACGGCACTTCCATCACCCGCGCCTGGGCAACTTTCATTGGTTACAAGGATGTTGCTTATCACAGGCCCTGAAATCCCGGTAACCGTAACCGATTCCACTATGGAGCAACCACTGAGATCTGCAATAGTGACATTGTACGTGCCGATATCAAGTCCGATCGCAATGGTGGTTGTTTGCGCATTGGGATCATCCCATATGTAAACGTACGGAGGTGTTCCACCATCTGGAACTGCTGTTGCGGTTCCCAGGGAATCTATGCAGAGCGATGGGGTAGATGTTAAGGTAGCACTCAATGCAACCGGTTCGCCAACTGAATCTGTTCCCAACGCCGTACATCCATTTGCATCTGTTAATGTAAGTGAATACGAACCTGCGCCGACATTATTACAGACAGCTCCAGCTGTAGAACACGTTATATCCGACCAGAGAAACGTATAAGGCCCGACTCCACCTGAAAAATTCGCCGTTACGGAGCCATCAAATGTTCCCACGCAGGAGGCATCGGTTCCAATCACCTCCAGTGTAAGCGTATCCGGACTGGTAATTGTCATGGAATCAAGGGTGGTACATCCACTATTGTCTTCTACATTGACAGAATACGTTCCGGGGCACAGTCCAGTAGCCAATGAATCGGATTGAACAGGCGTAGTATTCCAGGTATACGAATACGGTGCTGTGCCTCCGCTAATTGAAACAAGCCCGCTCCCATCGCAAGTACCGCCGCATGATACATTCGTTATTGTAACAGTACCTGCAATCGGCAAGGGTTCATTAACGGTAATAGATCCAATATCCGTACAGCCAGCGGCGTCAGTTACAACAACCGCAAAGGGGCCAGCAGGCAAACCAGTTGCACTTGCCGTCGTTTGTAAATTGGGGTCGTTCCATAAATAGGTAAAAGGTGAAGTGCCTCCCACAGCTGTGGCCGTTGCTGTCCCCGAAGAGTCGCCACTGCATAGCACATCAGTAACGCCAGTTGATATTGTGAATGCACCGGAACCGGCAATTAAAGTGCTATCTATGGCAACGCACCCCGAATCATCAGTTACGGTTACGGTAAACGTACCTACATACAACCCGGTAGCGGTTGAATCGGTTTGGGAGCTCAAATTGTTCCATGCATAATTATATGGAGCAATTCCACCGACTACGGATGCAGTTGCGGTTCCGGAGGAATCTCCACATGTTGCCGGTGTATTTGCGATAGCCAGCACCAAAGCTGCTGGTTGCGCGATGGTCACAGCATCAACGGTTCCACATCCTCCCGCATCGGTGACGCTGACACTATATGAGCCAGCCAGGAGTCCGGTAGCCGTCGAATCCGTTTGTGCTGGAACAGTGTTCCAGCTATACGTATAGGGAGCAGTTCCACCGCTTGGGGTTATAGTGGCTGTGCCGGTAGAATCACCATTACACGATACATTGGTGCTATCAGTTATAGTTACCGTTGGACCACCAGTATTGCTTACCCCGGCGGCAGTGGAATCAAGACATCCTAAACTGTCAACTACCACGACTGTATATATTCCGAACGCTAAAGCGGTTGCGGTGCTGTCAGTTTGAATTGGCGAAGTATTCCACGCATAGGTATAGGGGCCGGTTGCTCCACTAGCATTTACCGTAGCAGTTCCGTCCAGGAGACCGCAGTTTGCCGGTGTGGATGTTGTGGATAGAGACAATACACTTGGTTGGGCRACRGAAGTRTTTACTGTTGTTTGACACCCGTTGCTATCCGTGACAATCACTGAATACGCGCCAAATGGTAACCCGTTTGCCGTTGAATCAGTTTGGGCATTAATATCATCCCAAAGGTAGGTGTAGCTTCCTGTTCCACCAGATGGTGTAACGGTAGCATAGCCCGTGGAATCTCCATTGCAATTCGTAGAACCTGAATCTGTGATGGAAGCGGTAAGTATCGTTATTTGCCCAACAGTTATCGATACAGAATCCTGACATCNAAARTTRTCRCTTACGATGACTTCATAGGTGCCGGCGGGGAGTCCTGTGGCCAATGAATCTGTTTGTGCRTTGRCATCRTCCCACAAATAAGTATAAGGAGGCGAACCACCTCCCCCGGCAACGCTGGCAGTTCCGGTAGAATCGCCGTTGCATATGACCGATGTTGAAGCCGTATCGGCTATTCCCGGACCAGGTAGATCATTGATTACCARGGTAAGYGAATCACTACAGCCCAGRGCATCGGTAAAYACAACTTTATAMGTCCCYGCGCTTAATCCATTYGCAACAGTATCAGTTTGAGCTGACGGRTCATCCCATARGTAWRTRTGAGGTAGCGTTCCGCCTATTGAATTGACCGTGGCGATTCCATCTGATTGTCCACAATGGGCGTCAATTAAATCCACCGTAAAAATGGTAAATAAGGGTGGCTCTGTCAGSGTAACKGTTGYMGAATCCAAACATCCATTCGCRTCTGTGACCAAAACCATATATGAACCTGACGCCAGYRACGTGGCGGTCGCATTGGTTTGTGAACCTGGGTCATTCCATGTATARGCATAAGGGGAAGTGCCTCCGGCAGCACTCGCTGTAGCAGATCCGGTTGAAGCTCCAAARCAAACAATATTAATTGAGCCRGTTATTGAGGCAGACACTGCTGCAGACGGTTCGGTAATTGTTATTTGTGCCGTATCCACACATCCGTTATTATCGGTAACAGTCGCAACATAATTRCCGGCAGGAAGTCCYGTTGCCGCGGAATCCGTTTGTGCATTGACATCGTCCCACAAATAGGTGTACGGGGCAAGTCCTCCACTGCCATCTGCATTAGCTGATCCTGTAGAGTCACCAACACAYCCACTATTGCCCGAGGATAGGATTGAAGCCGCAACGGCACTGGCAGGTTGRKMTATRGTAACRCCCATWGGKGGRGATGCCAGGACAATTGGYGGTGCRCATCCGATATTTTGATACGTTGGATTACCMGCATCGTCATACTCTACCTCGTCCCCATYGCTACCCCCGGATATTGCGTCAAGATCACAYGGGACATAGGATACMGTATCAGCACAGCCTCCACCAAAACTCAAACTCAGGGTYCTATTGCTGGCACAGGATCCGCAAGCACAATCGCCGTTCTTGAAATGACCACTGAAATTTCCATCACATTGGAAAATAAGGTACAAAGTATAATCCAGGGCRGACCAATTATGACTCTGCCAATCAAACTGATCGCTTGTAATAAGCATTACCTGRGMTCCRGCAGGGAGTACGCCCCCTGTAGGCTCARCTACCATTCCGCCTGMAAGAATATTTGCGTTRATGCTATCAATAATATCWGAAGTAGYYGCATTTTGGCACAAACCATCCCAATTATTATYTGGCCAGTCAACAACYAARCYRGCYGTGTTCAAATCTGCTGATCCAACCTCAAATCGCACCATTTCATTATCCGATTCCGGTCCTGAAGGATTACAAGCATCGACTAATATGCTTCTGATCTCAAAACAATTTGTCAGTGCTGCCCCTCCGTTGGCTACGCATCCGTTTCCATCAACAACAGCAATAGTGTAAGGGCCCGCWGTCAAAGAGTCCGCAATAGAATCGGTRTCACCATTAGACCARGTATAGGTATATGGMAGCGTACCTCCAATTGGRGTAACCGTTGCTGTACCCGTGCTATCACCAAAGCACAGAACATCCACACTGTCCGTAAGTGTTGCTGTGAAGACARGAGGTTCAGTGATGGTTACTGAAACAACCGTAGAACATGGCGCATTATCTACAACAATTACCGTGTGGACACCAGCAGTCAAAAAGYTTGCTGTAGAATCGGTTGATCCAGAAGGYGACCATASRTAAGTATAKGGYGSYGWGCCACCAGATGGRGTTACCGTTGCCGAACCATTRGCMGAACCAAAGCAATTTACATKGTTAGAATCASTTATAGAAATTGTRGGTCCCGAAAAATCAAYAACATTGGCTTGTGCTGAATCAACGCATCCTACYGAATCGGTTACAATTACMGTRTAYACTCCRGAGGCAACWGATGAAGCSGTATCCGTAGTTTGTGCTRAAGGGTCATCCCATAGGTATGTGTAGGTYCCTAATCCWCCYGAAACYGAAACTGCMGCRTAGGTATCAGTAGATCCGCAACTGGCTGTTGCTGTATCCGAGATTGCTAAAGTCAGCGCGGCAGTTTGCGTRATGATGACAGTGTCTGAGCCTGGGCACCCAACAGAGTCGGTTACAACAACATAATACGTTCCTGCCACCAGTCCGGTAGCAATAGAATCTGTTTGCGCATTAGCATCGTTCCAAAGAAATGTATAAGGAAGTGTTCCCCCAGAGGTCGAAACAGCAGTTGCACCCGTGGACAATCCGTTGCACAGTATGTTTGTTGTGTCGCTTATACTTACAGATAGCGGTGCCGATGTCACTTGCGTGATTGTAATTGAAGCAGCATCAGAGCAACTGCGGTTATCTGTAACYGTGACTGTATAGCTACCTGCTGTCAACCCYGTAGCCGTTGCTGTTGTTTGGGCAGCAGGATCATTCCACAAATAAGTAAAGGGCGCAGTACCTCCAACTGCRTTGACCGTAGCAAATCCYGATGAATCGCCGCTGCAGGAAATGATTGATGAATCGGAAAATGAAGCAACAAGTAAAGCAGGATCTGTTAACACTACGCTATCCACCAAGGTCAAGCCAGTGTTATCCGTAAAAGTGAACCGAAAAGTACCGGCGCATAATCCAGTAGCCACCAATGTGGTTTGCAGGCCDGGGTCGTCCCATTGATATGTATAAGGAAGTGAACCACCTGCAACAGTGGCGGTAGCTATTCCATCACAGTTGCCATTACAGTTGATCTCCGTGGGGGCCGTTGTGAGCAGCATTACATTCGGAAAGGTGATAAGCAAATCCATTACAACAGGCAGATGATCAGACATATAATACAGTGCATTTATCACGCTATCAGGGGCAGCTGTGTTCGGCAAGTTGTTTATTGATTGATTGAAGTGATTGCCGTCATTTCCAAAGGCTGCATAGGTGCCGCTCATATATTGAACCCGATCTCCCCCATTTACGATGCTATCGGAGATTAAAATGAAGTCAAATCTATCATCCATTCCGCCTGGCGCACCACACTCAATGTTTTGAGAGCTTCTTGTGCTCTGCGTATGGACATCTGCAAATGAGGAATTATTATTCCAGTTTCCCGGTCTGTTTATAGGGTCATTAAACTTGTTCACCCCGCCTGTAATTAACGTCTGATAACCTGGCTCTGAGCTGGTATAGAAATTAAAATCGCCCCCAAATATGAAATTGCCASTRGATGTTATYCCATCAACATAAGTCCGTAAAGCACCACACTCAASGTTCCTTCGGTTCTCTTCCACGGGTGCATTGAAYTTACCCGCCTTRAGRTGRCTGACRTAAAAAYGAATRAAGGTAGTGTCRTTGTAAACACTTAAGTTAGGGTCATTCGCGTAGACGACATATTCACCTATGTCCCTTAAATCAGTGAGAATTTCTGATTGACTATGAAGTGTAACTTTCTGGGTATTATAGAAGAACATATTGTTCAACCCAGTGTATCCCGATTGATTTACTACGAAATTAGCTGCTGCATAATAGTTTATGCCACCCACATTTAACGAAGCACTTAAGATGCTATCTGCTCCCTCCTGGTTTTGCAACTCACAAACCATTAAAATATCGGGCTGATAGAATTGAACAATCTTACGCAGGGTATCCCACCTGGATGGAACAACCAGGTTTGATCCACAGTCATTTCTGCCATCTGGGAAATTCAGCAGATTATAGGACATTACTTTTAAGGTGTCCTGACCGTTGGACAGCATAGGTGACAGTGTCAGCATTGCAAATGCAGAAATGAGAAAAAGGAATCTGATCATAGAGGTAGAGGCAAATGAGTCGAGTAAATATACAAAATTGGTTTATTCCCTATTTTTTGAGTCGATCATAACAGTTACGGGGCCATCGTTGGTGAGTTCTACGTCCATCATGGCCCCAAACTCCCCTGTTTGGATTGCACGGCCCAGATCAGTCTCCATTTGGGAAATAAACTCCTCGTACAGGGGAATCGCGATGTCGGGTCCGGCGGCTTTGATATATGAGGGCCKGTTACCCTTTTTTGTRCTCGCGTGTAATGTGAACTGGCTCACCACCAATATTTCTCCGCCAATATCCTGAACACTTATGTTCATGACCCCGTTTTCATCTTCAAACAAACGCATCCTGGCGATCTTGGCACTTAGCCATACAATGTCTTCTTCCGTATCTGCCTCTTCAAWGCCCAACAGGATCAACAGTCCCTGCTTTATCTCAGACTTCACYACCTGATCAATGGTAACCGACGCATGTTTAACCCTCTGTATTACCGCTCTCATATTTGCTTCAGGCTTGTTTGCTACACTGCATGGATATTCTGCCGATAAGGGTCATCTTCATCACCTTCAAGCATACTGACATAATTCGCATACCTTGAGCTGGCAATAGAGCCTGCTTCCACTCCCGCTTGAACGGCGCAGTTGGGCTCATTAATGTGCAGGCAATTATTGAACTGGCACTCATCCATCACCCGCCTTATTTCCGGAAAGCGGTGCGCTAATTCGTCCTTGAGATCTGCCAGTCCAAAACTCCGAATACCAGGTGTG
The DNA here is from genome assembly GCA_002400975.1 of Flavobacteriales bacterium. Taxonomy (GTDB): domain Bacteria; phylum Bacteroidota; class Bacteroidia; order NORP154; family NORP154. The sequence goes on from NVRW01000003.1 coordinate 93,929, forward strand.
TCGATGATAAAACCTCCAAATGAAAGTTCGTGCATTTCGGCAAAGGTAGTCGTATGCTTTCCTGCTTTGTGGCGATCCGATAGCTCTCCAACTTTAATATTGAGACTTTTATCAATCGTATTTATCAATGTTGATTTTCCCACACCTGATAGCCCGGAGATCAGTGAATTTTTACCTTTTAATATTTTCACCAAACTATCCATATTGACATTCTTGACTGCTGAGATTTCAATTACTTCATAGCCAGCTCCTGTATAGATTGCTTTAAAATCTGACAGTTCTTTTTCAATAGCACCAGTATAGAGATCGATTTTGTTTACTATGATTTGGGCTGGAATGTGGTATGCCTCGGCTGTGACCAGAAACCGGTCAATAAACATTAAAGGCGTCTCAGGATATTGCAACGTTACAACCAACAATGCCTGATCAATATTTGCGGCAATTATATGTGTTCTCTTCGATAGCTTTGTTGCCTTTCGGATGATGTAGTTATCCCGCGTCGCAATGTGGTTAATCACTCCGGTGCCATCCTCCACCATCGTATAGGTAACCCGGTCACCGACTGTAACTGGATTGGTGGAATCAATACCCTTAATTCTAAAATTACCTTTGATTCGACATTCGATTCGTTCGTTGCTGCTTGTTCTCACGGTGTACCAGCTGCCAGTTGATTTAGTGACTACGCCCGTTTTGGTATCGCGATTTTCCTGACTATCCATGGTTCATCAATTGCTTCAAATGTATATATTTTTAACTTTGTGAGCTCCTGAATTAATCCGGAAACATAATGTCTATTTCAGTAAATAACGTCACCAAATTGTATGGAAGTCAGAAGGCTTTGGACGATGTATCCTTCGAAATTGGAAAAGGRGAGATTGTKGGTTTTCTTGGTCCGAATGGYGCTGGAAAATCGACGATGATGAAGATTATAACCTGTTATCTGCCTCAATCGGCAGGTGAGGTGCGGGTGTTGGGACATGATGTTGTGGMTGAATCCATGGCCGTGCGCAAAACCGTTGGCTATCTGCCGGAGCACAATCCGCTTTATCTGGACATGTATRTCAAGGAGTATCTRGCCTTCATCGCRGAAATTCACAAAGTGGKGAATGCYAAAGAACGTGTTGAGCAAATGATTGAGACCACCGGACTAAAACTTGAGCAAAAGAAAAGGATTGGCGCCCTCTCCAAAGGATATCGCCAAAGAGTTGGCCTTGCGCAAGCATTAATCCACGATCCCGATGTGCTTATTCTTGACGAACCGACTTCAGGACTTGATCCTAACCAGCTCGAGGAAATCCGCAAGCTAATCAAGGAAGTAGGAAAGGAGAAAACAGTGATGCTTTCCACTCATATCATGCAAGAAGTCGAGGCRGTATGCGATCGSGCRATCATCATTGACAAGGGCAAAATAGTAGCAGATGACAGTGTTGCCCATATGCAAAGTGCTGAACACAGTGAAAATGTGATAAGAGTGGAATTTGATCAGGCGGCTACGGAGAGAGAYCTTCTTGGCATAGAAGGAGTTATCTCNGKWSSGRSKSKTGGGNGAAAATGTGTGGATCATWGGAACAGATGCTGCKTCTGATGTTCGCCCGGCTGTGAATGCCTTTGCCAAGSARAAGGAAATCTCAATCCTSACCATGCAGAGAGAGGAGAAGAGYCTCGAGGAWGTRTTCAAAGAATTGACCGGATYGTAAGTTTTCTATTCAGCATGCAAATATGTACCTTTGCACCCCTATTCTAAAAACTAAGAGAAATGGCTCATTATTTTACATCRGAATCAGTTTCTGAGGGACATCCAGACAAGGTTTCCGACCAGATTTCAGACGCACTCTTAGATGCGTTCTTAAAGAACGACCCTGATTCCAAGGTGGCATGTGAAACGTTGGTGACTACAGGGCTGACGGTTCTTTCAGGGGAAGTTAAAACAACCGGATATATCGATGCACAAAGCATCGCTCGCGATGTTATTAATAAAATTGGGTACAATAAATCAGATTATCAGTTTGATGGAGATTCCTGTGGKGTATTGTCGGCCATTCACGAACAATCTGCAGATATCCGTCAGGGTGTTGAAGAAGGTGAAGGACTCCATACTGAACAAGGCGCAGGTGACCAGGGAATGATGTTTGGATACGCCACCARKGAGACTGACAATTACATGCCTTTGGCRYTGGACCTCTCACACTTGCTCYTGGTAGAAATGGCTGCGATCCGAAGAGAGAATAGTGAGATTAAGTATTTGCGCCCCGACTCAAAATCCCARGTGACAATCGAGTACGATGATGAGGGCAAGCCGAGTCGGATCGATACTRTCGTGTTGTCTACTCAGCATGATGACTTTGACGAGGAAACGGCCATGCTGAATAAGATCAAATCGGATATGATCTCTATTTTGATCCCTAGAGTAAAAGCCAAACTTCCTGAGCGAATTCAGGCATTGTTTAAAGATGACATCACATATCATGTGAATCCGACTGGTAAGTTTGTTATTGGTGGTCCGCATGGGGACACGGGACTTACCGGGAGAAAGATCATTGTGGATACTTAYGGTGGTAAGGGAGCACATGGTGGRGGCGCTTTTTCGGGGAARGACTCGTCAAAAGTGGATCGCTCWGCAGCTTATGCGACTCGCCACGTTGCAAAAAATCTTGTCGCTGCAGGAGTTGCAGATGAAGTCTTAGTGCAAGTAGCTTATGCGATTGGTGTTGCTGAACCTGTKGGCCTATATGTAAACACRTATAATAAATCTAATGTCAGTTTAACTGATGGAGAGATTGCAGAGAAARTATCTGAAATATTTGAYCTGAAGCCCGCAGCGATTATAGAGAGATTTGGCTTGAAGAATCCAATTTTTCAGCCYACTGCGGCTTATGGACACATGGGCAGAACTCCTGAGACCATAGAGGTGGAGGTAAATTACAATGGTGGWCCRGAGACCATCTCAGTAGATTTRTTCGGATGGGAAAGGCTGGATTACGTAGATAAGGTTAAAGYGGCATTTGCKCTTGAGGGTGCTACTGTGSGCGAAGAGGTATAAACCAAATTGTTTATTTATTTTTGAARGGACTTCGGYAWWYGCTGAAGTCCTTTTTTTATGAGTRAAATGGATATTTCTGAAATACTCAATCATSTRGGGGAAGATCGCGAGGAGTACTATGGCTCCATCTCACCACCCATTCTTCAGTCCAGCAATTTTGCTTTTCCCTCGGTAAAATCAATGCGGGAATCGTTAAAGCACGAATACGACATCCCCTTTTATACCCGGGGGTTTAATCCGACTGTTGGRATTCTCAGAAAGAAGGTAGCCGCGTTGGAGGGTGCCGAAGATGCACTTGTATTCGCAAGTGGYAGYGCAGCCATCGCGGCYGGGATCATATCAACGGTYGAGTCRGGCGATCATGTWATTACAGTTGTTAAACCCTATAGCTGGACGGAAAAGTTGCTCAACAAGTTCTTGCCCAAATACGGTGTGGAATCCACGATGATTGATGGRACGGTGGTTGATAATTTTGAAAAGGCAATCCGSAAGAATACCAAATTGATAGTCCTGGAAACACCCAATTCCCTGACTTTTGAGCTTCAGGATATAGCGGCCGTAGCACAATTAGCCAGGRGAAAGGGGATCACCACTTTATGCGACAACAGCTATTCAACTCCAATATTTCAAAAKCCCATAGAACTRGGGATTGACATGGTTGCACATTCYGCGAGCAAATACCTTGSTGGTCACAGTGAYYTGGTWGSMGGMGTACTTTGYGGRAGYAAAGATCGCATGGCAGRMATYATGGAWTCAGAGTACATGACCCTGGGTGGTATCATTGGTCCACAAGACGCCTGGTTGATGATCAGGGGTTTGCGAACSTTGAGGTTAAGAGTGGAACGGAGTGCTTCAACCACTAAAAAGGTAGTGGCATTCCTGGAAGGCCATCCCAAGGTGGAAAAAGTGAATTACCCTTTTTTAGAAAGCAATCCCCAATACGAGTTGGCCAGGAAGCAAATGAAAGATTGCGGRGGTATGTTCTCAATAGTGCTCAAAACTGATGACCTTGATGCGATCGAGAAATTCTGCGATRGACTCAAACGCTTTTTATTGGMTTGTTCCTGGGGAGGTCACGAATCAYTGTTGTTYCCCATRTGTGCCTTRTATGATTCGTTGAACTATCAGCATRAAGAAGTGCCGTGGAATCTGATAAGGATCTATATTGGCTTAGAGGAACCAGARGAGCTGATTGCAGATCTGGAAGAGGCATTGGCGCAAATCTAGTGSKWYAWYYCRCWWAWYYYTRYRMYWAYTTTACTCCCCTTTTTCCTTTTTGTTTCGTTAAAATTTCAAACCGTAGCTACGGCTATGCTTTCAAATTTTGCCTCACATAAAGAAAAAATTGAAGCAAAATTTCAACACAGCAACTTATGAATTGAACCACTAGTGCGAGGTCCCGCTTAACTTTGCAACTACTAAATTTCCCCTATTGAGCTTGCCAATCGCTGCATTTATTGCCAGTACATCACCGATGCTATTTGCAGGTACATATTCGGCACTCAGTTTAAATTCTGAAGCCAACATTATCGTTGTAGGGTTGAGTTGATTGGCACTGACCGTATATGTGCCATAGGAGTTGGCAATACTGACAGTTAATTCAGCTTTGTTCAAAAGGGTTACTGAGTCGTTGAAAACGAAGAAATACTTTATAATATCCTGAGCTTGAAAGTCTGGATAATACTTCATTTTGCGATCTTTTGATTGCAATTCAGGTTCGACAATGTGAGGGAACCAGTCCTTCAATTTGATCTGGTATTTGGAATCATTGTGCTGTATCAACGTTGATGAACCATAGTCTAATCTGAAGTTGGTTTTGAAAGGATATTCAGAACTTTTCGACTTTGGCTTTAGCAGTGTATGGTCTTCACCCTGGATGCCATAGCTGATTCTACGGCTATAGAGTGGATTTAGTGTRGAATCCGTATAATCATGAGTATAAGTACCTCGGGTCATTGTTGAAAATTGACCTGCGAGTGATACTTTGGCTTCACAAGCCAGCGTCATTGTATTGAGATTGACGGTTGTTTTAATATTGCACACACGAATATTATCACTTGCCTTACTTGAACGCGTATTGATAAAGTTCAGATCGGCAATTTTCTCCGCCCAAAGATTAAAGAACTCAATGCGTAGGGCAGGAGTATTCTCCCAATARAACGGCAGCTCATTTCCATAAAATCCRAATTTGTGTTGTTTGGGRTATAGATAATACTCCCGATCTTTTAATGGCAGGGAAAAYGCATACTCATTGTCAATTATCGGTGATATATAGGTCCCACCCATTTTCGCTATGCGTTTGTCTGTRAAGTATACCGTGTTGTATGCAATATTTAGATAATTAAAGAACTTGACATAAAGTTTGAACCGACTAATCTCCCGCAGTGTCTTGTTTTCCACATAATCACCTAAACGTTCCAGTTTGACGTCTTTACCGGCGAAATAATCACCATCTTTTTGATAGTCGAAATCTTCCAGTATTATATTGTGTAAGGTGCTCAGTTTTGAGAAGACTTTGTCCGGTTGGATATGTGCGGTAGCGCCMGTTATGAAACCGCGCACTATTTTCCACTGTTTATCCTGGATGAGCGGRTCGGTTCTTAAAAGTTCATATTTGCTGTACTGTTCCCGCAGYTTCAGGAGGTAGAYCCAAAATGGAAGGGGTGCGGATTCAAGTKCGTATGGAGATTGATAATMGTATCTGGCATCCAATGGGTTGAGGTTGTATACAAAGTATGGAACTTCCAGGTGYGGTCTCKCATTTATTTCCCCCAKACAACCGTCCAGGTTTTGTGCTTTGAACGTGTAGATTACGTTCTGTCCTTCCTCTGATTTTTCAGCTGGCGAGGCCCCGTTGTTATACCTRAAWGTAGAGCCGGTTYTTTTCTTGAATTTAWAAGTAAAGGAATAGGATTGCTTCGSRTAGKTTCCRTGRTARAACACSCGTTTTGAATTRAACAGGTACCAGTTTTGCTCATATGGAATCTCATACTTGTAGTGCAATTGCAATTCATCACCGGGTTCTAAATTTTGAATTTGGAAWACATAGGCATAAGATTTACTRTTCTCTATRCGTACYCTRCGCGAACCGAAAGTATTGGCATATGTCCGATGTGACTTGAGTTGAAAGGTTCGATCGTCCATTTCCACTTCGCTSTTGATCCGGGCATCAACAATAGTTCCATCRGGTTTTTTGATCCTGGCCGCAAAGAATAAAACTTTCACATCGAAGAGCTTGGGTCTTTGCGCGAATTTTTTGTTGCCTCTGGGGAGATCGCTACGGTCAAGTTTGGGGTCAAAAGACTCCGGTATCACAAAATGAGACCCTGTCACCAGTTCTTTGGAGCTGAGGTATTTAATGTGTTGTCTCTTTTCAATATACACCTTCATGAATTCAGATTTCACTCCGGATACCTTTAATGTGTTTTCTTCATTCAAAATAACGAGTGGTTGATCCTGGAAGGAAGGTTCAATGGCGACTGAAGCCGGGAAACTTTCTTCCCAGGTATACTTGTATTTTTTGAATTTTTCGAATTGTCCTATTGCTTCACCGCAGAGCGCAAGGATGAAAATGAAGAGGGGGAGGAGATGGCGCATGAATTACTTTTTTCTGAAGAATATTTTAATTGGCACTCCATGGAAATTGAATTCTTCTCTCAGTCGATTTTCAATATAGCGCATATAAGGTTCTTTAACGTATTGAGGTAGGTTGCAGAAAAATGCAAATGCAGGTGAGTGGGTAGGCAATTGTGTTGCATACTTAACTTTAATATACTTGCCCTTGATGGCTGGTGGAGGACTTGCATGGATAGCCTTTTCCATGAATTGGTTAATCTTGGAGGTGCTGATGCGGCGCCTGCGATTTGTATTTACGTCAACCGCCGTTTCCAGGGCTTTTAAAAGTCGTTGTTTCTCCAATACGGAGGTGAAGACGACGGGAACATCAGTGAACGGAGCAATCTTTTCATGCAARCGCTTGGTGAACTCTTTRATGGTATTGGTTTCTTTTTYCTCYATTGTGTCCCACTTRTTTACCAAAATCACGATGCCCTTRCTATTGCGCTCAGCCAGATGGAATATGTTCATGTCCTGGGCGTTCATGCCCTCCWAAGCCTCGATCAGAAGAATAACGACATCACAGTTTWCAATGGCGCGTATAGAACGCATTACGGAATAAAACTCCAGGTCCTCATGCACCTTACCCTTTTTACGCACTCCCGCCGTGTCGACCAAAATAAAATCGTGACCAAAGGCCGTGTAATGGGTGTCAATAGCATCTCTTGTCGTGCCCGCAATATCCGTRACAATATTTCTATCCTCACCGATCAGGGCATTTACAAACGATGATTTTCCAACGTTGGGTCTKCCAACRACKGCAAACCTGGGAAGGTCCTCGGGCKGTTCTATCTTRGAAGGTGYAAATGACGACACAATCTCATCCAGAAGCTCGCCGGTTCCTTTGCCGTTAATAGAGGAAATGCTGTATATCTCGCCCATTCCGAAACTGTAAAATTCACTCGCCTGTGGAAGCCGGTCGTTGTTGTCCACTTTGTTTGCAACCACCAGCACTTTAGTCCTGGACCGCCTCAAAATCTGAGCCAGTTCCTGGTCCATTCCTGTAATTCCCGCCATSACGTCGACCATAAATACAACAAGGTCAGACTCCGCAATGGCAATTTCCGCCTGCTTGCGAATTTCTGCCTCGAAGATATCATCTGAACCTATAACATAACCACCTGTRTCAATTACGGAGAACTCTATTCCATTCCAATCAACCTTGCCATAATGGCGATCCCTGGTAACTCCGCTGGTGCTATCCACTATCGCATGACGCGATTTGGTTAATCGATTGAAAAGTGTCGATTTCCCTACGTTGGGTCTACCTACTATGGAGATGATATTAGACATATTTTAAATCTTTGTTTTGTTATAGAGAATCTGGTCATTCTCCATACCCCAAATTTTTTAAGGAAGCAGCATTTTTTCTCCAGTCCTTATCAACCTTRACAAATGTTTGCAGGAAGACTTTCTTTTGAAGGAAATTCTCAATCTCCCTCCGTGCATGAGTTCCTACATTCTTAAGTGCCTTTCCTTTATGGCCGATCATAATTCCCTTCTGTGAATCTCTCTCAACAATTATYTCTGCACGAATCCTGACAATTTCTTCTTCCTCTTTAAAAGATTCGATAACAACAGCGGCCGAGTAGGGAATTTCTTGCTTATAGAATTTGAATATTTTCTCCCTGATTATTTCACTAATGAAAAACCGCTGTGGTTTATCCGTTAACTGGTCCTTTGGAAAGTAAGGGGGCGATTCCGGGAGATGTTCTAAGATAATTTCAAACACCCCTTTGGTGTTGAATTTGTTGAGTGCAGAGATGGGGAGCACCGTAGCCTTAGGAAGTTTTTTCGTCCATGTAGCAGCCAATGCGGCAACCTCATCTTGTTCAACAAGGTCTAYTTTGTTGATCAGAACAAGTAKSGGGATCTCCACYCTGTTGAGTTTTTCCACCGTTGATTCTGTAGATTTTTCAGATTCGGTTACATCCGTCATGAAGAGAATCATATCCGCATCGTTCAAAGCCGTATAAACAGATTTCATCATTCGTTCATGCAGCTCATATCCCGGTTCAATCACACCGGGGGTATCTGAATAGACAATTTGAAAATCATCGCCATTGACAATGCCCATGATTCGGTCTCGTGTGGTCTGCGCCTTGGGCGTGATGATGGACATCCGCTCACCCACCAGAACATTCATCAGGGTCGACTTGCCCACRTTGGGGTTGCCAATTATGTTTACAAATCCGGATCTGTGTTTATTGCTCATTTCAATCTGAAAACTGTCGCAAAATTAGCCCTTTTTAACTGGWTTATRCRCTGTTCGTTTAATTCATAAGTTTGTTTGGATAAAAATTCAAACCATGAAAATCAAATATTTCAGTCTCGCATTTGYMCTTATGTTAGCGCTGGCRTTCAAAAGCGATAAACCAGCTTATGTTATTTATGGGGCGAATGGAAAGTCSGTTGAGTACAAGGAKATGCTTGCAGARGCWTTAAMAGCWGAYATYRTTTTTTTTGGAGAGTATCACGACAAYCCCATCACRCATTGGTTGCAATTGGAGCTCACAAAGGAYCTRTTCAATAAAAAACAGAACAGCCTGGTYCTGGGRGCGGAGATGTTYGARTCTGACAATCAGATGGTRYTGGATGAATATCTTCRGGGTTTGATYAAAGRRAAGAAGTTTGAGKCGGATTGCAGGCTGTGGYCAAATTACAAGACWGATTATAAGCCGCTGGTTAATTTTGCCAAAGAAAATGGKTTGAAATTCGTCGCTTCCAATGTGCCGAGAAGGTATGCTTCAATGGTGTACAGTGGAGGGTACGAGGCGCTGGAAGGATTGTCTGAAGAAGCCAAAGGGTATATGCCYCCGCTGCCGATAACKTAYRATGAGAAATTGAAATGTTATAGCGACATGCTGAATATGGAAGGTATGGGACATGGCAGTGCCAACTTGCCCAAATCGCAAAATCTCAAGGACGCCACGATGGCCTATTTTATTCTGAAGAATTGGTCAATGGGGCAGACTTTTCTTCACTTCAATGGTGCTTATCACTCSGAYAATMAAGAGGGCATTGTTTGGCAYRTTTTAAATCAAAACAAGGAGCTGAAGGTGGTCACRATCACMACRGTRTCTCAGGAAAAGGTTGGGAAGTTGGAAAAGGACAACAAGGGCAATGCTAACTTCACCATCTGCGTACCTGAAACGATGACGAGTACGCACTAGTCTGGTTATCTGMTTGTTGTAGATTGATRTCTTGCCTTGTTAATCTGCTGGATTGTGTACCTTAGAGGTACGCACATAGGACAGATTAACGTACTGGTACATTAATCCCTACGTTAGCAACAATAATATGCATAATGAAAACATATAATTACAAAATACTCTTTGTGGTATTTCTATTTCTTACAATAGTAACAAACCCTGCATTAAGCCAAAATAATGAAGGAAGTTGGTACACCCTACTTCGAAACAGGTTGTTGAAAATTACCATAACACAAGATTCCATTTTTTTAACGAAAGTACGTTTTGAAAACCCTGAGCAGGATTACGGTTACAATTCATTTTCATCTAAAATTGAGAAGACAATAACTACTAATACCAATACATGTTTCATCCTATCATCAAAAAAGGATTCAACTGTCACATTCAACATCTTCTATTTTAATTTGATTGATGCGAAAGCTCAAATTTCAATGCATGTTGAGTCGATGAACAATGATTACAGCTCCATAAATGAAGCCGAAAATGCTGTTCCACATTTTAGTGATCAGCAATTGAAAATAACTTTTTTGCTGTTACAAAAGATTGAAAAAATTAAGCTTGGAAAGCTAATATCATCAATGACGGTCGAAGAA